>JBLIRI010000027.1:0-24647 GCA_049472235.1 Thermoplasmatota archaeon
AAGGATAAGATCGAGCTGGCCGTTGCGTGGGAGTGGCCTAAAAACGAGGTCAGGACCCTCCGAAATCGTGGCAACACGGGATTCAGATAGGCGGTGAAAACTCATGATCTCCTGTTTCGAGTGTTCCGAGACGGTGAGGATCAGCTTGTTGTTGCACCTGTGGGGATTAGGTTGAGGGAGCCATTTTGTGCACTTTCCGGTAAGGGTGATCCTGCGGTACTTGGTTCCGCATTTGGTGCACCTGAACGACTGCTGGGCAAATGAGCGGAGGTTCCCGATAAGGTCCGGCAGGAGATGGGTTGTGAGCACTCTCTCGGCCACGTCGTCCTCATCCACCGCGCGGATCTTCCTTGCCAGTTCCAGCTGGCTTTTGATCTTTTCCTCGGTTACCCCGATGGTCTTGTATGCGGATATCATTGGCGAGAAATTGAGGTCCGTAGTGTCCTGGGAGAACCGAAATCCCTCGAATTGCAGCGGAGTCCCCAGTCTTGACCTGACCGTATCCAATCGCTGCATCCAGTACTCGTTCACCTTCTCGTTCCTCGTGGTTGCCAGATAGAAATCGAGAGGGTATCTTGCCCTGACATCAACATTATGGGCCTCCTTGTCTATCTCCGATGGATCGAGCCTCATCGAGAGGACAAGGGGTGCATCCATCTGCCCTCCCCGTTTTTCCGGAAGGAACTTTCGGGAGAAGTTCAGCAGTCCGTCCATCAGCAGCATCACAGCGTCCTCATCTCCGTCGCAGTTCCTTCTCTTGGAAGCATGATAGAATGGATGGCCCAGGCATCCAAGGGCTTTGGTGTAGCCGACGATCCTGCAGAGTACGCCAGCGGAGGTGTGTGGCGCCAGTCCTATCGATAGCTCGCCTATGAGGTCCCCCCTGGAGGAAGCGTTGTAATACCTCTTCTCACCGTAGAGCATCTCGAGCTCGTCATCAACGAAGTTCGCCACCTTGAGGAGATAATCCCCGGCTTTTTCGTTCACAACGATATCCTGGACCTTTAGTTCCAGCATCTGGTCGTCGCTTTTCAGGACCTCTCCGTATATGTCATGTGTGTAACCAAGGCTCTTCAACCGTTCGGCGGGCGCCCCGATCTCCATGGGTCTGAAATGCGTCATGGTGATATCGGTCATATCGAACCTTATGGTCCCGTCCCTGAATACGAAGACATCATGCTTTGCCCTCAGCATTCCCTTTTCGATCCTCTCCGGGACCTTTTCCCTGGATATCAATCCCTTCACGCCCTTCATATCGGGCAGTGAATCGGCGGACGGGATATGGATCATCCTTGCCGCCCTTTCAGCATCAGCCCTGGTGTTGAGCATCATCCCTTCACCCGGCCCCTCCCTCGAGGACTGTTTCATCGTCCTCTTCATGCAGTCCGGGCATGTCGAATAAGGCGATATGGTCTTGCACGAGGGGCAAAGGTGGGGTATCGTGTTCACCTCCACCGGGTTCGGGAAGGTCTTCTTCACCAGCCGCTGCTGTCCTCCTCCGAAACCGACTGGGTAGAGTCCATGGACGGGTGGTTTCATCTGTCTGATGTCGGCCTTTTCCGGGCGCCCCATCCTGGCACCGATCCTTGTCGGAGCCCTCTCCCGGATCCTTATGCCCGATAGCAGGTTTACTGCCTTCATTACATTGTTGGCCCTTGAGAATCCCTTTGGAACCCTTATTGACCTCATGTCGTTCTCGATCCCGAGGCATCGAAGGAGTATGAAGCCGTGATCGCTGATCAGATATCCATCCCTTCTCTGCTGATGGGGGCAGCACAGTTTGATCAGTATCTCCTTGACCGCGTCATCGTATCCTATCATGAGGCCTTCCTCCTCTCTGAAGCTTCCGGTCTCCATGACATGCTTTCTCAACCTGTTCAGTTCGGAGATGTCGATATCGTGCCAGAGCAGCGTCCATTTGGGATGTAGTGGTACTCCCAGCTCGATGCTGACCTCATAGGCCCTCTTTCCGTTCCGCGGTTCATGCTCGGAGATATCATATCGCTCCATCTCTGCTTCGAGCCCTTGCGCCCTTGATGCGGCCTCGAGAAGGTACTTGTTCACCCCTGCATCGGCGTCTTCCTCGCATTTTTTCTGAAGCCTGGCCAGCTGGTCCTTGCTCATGCTTTCTCCTTCACCGGCACAGGCGGCCCGGGCGAAGGGCTCCATTGCCTTCTTCCTGATCTCCTCCCTTTTCGCCTCCAGTGCAAAGGATTCCGAGAACGGATGCTCCGAAAGGCCCTTTTCCTTCATGTAGAGAGAGCATTGTACCTCCCATCTCCACCAATCCTCGTTGTAGCTTCCCTGAACGAGAGCGTGATTGTTCTCGGCGAACTCCCCGAAAGGTATCAGTATCTCACCAAGGTCGGTGATGGACCGTATCCTGCCCTTGACCTGCCTCACCTTTTCCTTGGAATCCACGGCTACGAGGTCTCCGTTGTTAAGCAACACTGTGGGTCCTTCGATGGAATCCACGGGGGTCACGGCTCCGGCCTTCCCCGGCCTTTCGATCTTGACCTGGGTTCCGGTGGCGAGGAATTCATCGGTAAGGAAAAGGGTGAGGGGATTGATGCCGATGGATGCGAGCCCGCAGGTCCTCCCCCGGCCGTATCTCAGCCTGAATCCACCGGGTTTTGATGGATGGGAGAAAACTGGACGGCCCGCTATCAGGTCCTTGATGTACTTGACGGCGGCTTCGGCGGTCGGCACAAGTCCTTCATCCGTTATATGGACGATCTCCTCCTCTTCATCTTCGTCCTCGAAGGTGAACTCCATATAGTTGCCGTCCTCATCCACATCGGAAAGGTAGTTCTCCACCCCGTCCTCGATATCCTTCATCGAGATCAGCTTCTCGAGGATCTCCTCCTCCCTGCATGCCGTTTCGGCCTCCTTGGGTCCCTGTTTCTCTTCCTGCTTCTTTCCCTTGACCTTCTCGAGGAAGTCCCAGCCCTTGATCTCAAGCGACCTGGTGATCTTGAGGATCTTGCTGGATTTGAGAAGCACGCCCTCGGCTATCACCAGGCAAATACCGGACCTGACCTGATTGGTGGAAACCCTCGGGAGGTCCCTGTTCCCCTGGACCTCTACCTTTTCGGTACCCTCGCCGTTGATACATACCGGGCAGCTTCTGACAACGTTCTCGATCTCGGTATTGGTGGGCCTGTACTGAAGGTTCCGGTAAAGCTGGAACTCCTCTATGTACCTGGCAACCTCCTGATCGGAGACCTTGAACTCACCGATCCCGAGCTGTTTGCGGACCTGATCGGCGATCAGGACCGAAACCGCCTGTGCCGTTCCCCCGGCAGCTCTTATCGGCCCGGCAAAATAGAGGTCGGCATAGGTGGAGCCGTCCGGATTGGAACCGATCTTGACCTCGGCGATGCCTTCCAGCGGGGCCACCAGCACGCCCTCCGTCAGAATTGCCAGTCCTGTCCTGGTCGCCTGGTCCAGGGTTTTTTGCCTGTCCTCTCCCGAATCTAGCATTGACTGGGCGACCTCCTGGGAGATCTGAAGAAGTAGCTTTTCCCTGCCCATTCCCGGTGAGAGCTCTCTGATCCTTTTAGCGATCCCGGGAGGTCCCACCAGGTTCTCCACTCTTCCGGCAAGGTCATCGGCGAATGGTATCTCGACCGCGTCTGTGGGGTCGAAACCCCTTTTCCTGGCCCTTTTGGCGATGGCGGCTGACAGGTTGGCCTTCTCCCTGAGGGAGGAAAAATAGGCCTCCATGCCTTCGGAAACGACAGGGCCTTGGCTCAATGGATTTGCACCCGGACCGATGGGAACTTCATACGATAAAACCTTTTCCTCGACAGGTCCGAAACAGGTTTGACCGACCTCTCTCATTATATCGTTAGTAGAAAAAGAGTGAAATCTTAATTAGAACGAAATGCGACTGTGTATTGACAGAGAAAGGGAGTGCCTGTAATGGATGTTTTCATCGTCGAGGACGAACCAATGATCCAGGAACTCTATGTGGACGCTCTCACCATAAGAGGCCACAGGGTCATCGGGGCGGCGGTCACGGGCGAGGAGGCCGTCAGGATGATCTCGAAAATGGAAAAGGTACCACCCCTCGTGATCATGGACCACAGGATGCCTGGTATGGGCGGATTGAGCGCGGCAAGGGAGATCCTTGAGATGGACCCATCCGCCAGGATCGTCCTCGTCAGCGCTGATGATGGTGCCGTGTGGGAATCCTTGAAGCTGGGAATAGTGGGATTGAAGAAACCGTTCAATATCGGGGACCTGATGAGGTCGATCGAGGTTGCCATGCCGGCGACATCCGGGTCAACCCGGTCTCCCGCGAAAAGGGGAAAAACCCCTTCTGCGAGGGATGGCGGCCTTTATCTGGTGGAAGAACCCCACGCCTCGAAGGCGATATCCCTTTTCAAGGACCTCCTCGAGGAAGGATATCACGGCATAGCCTTCACGAGGAAGCATCCGGATGAACTGAAGAAGGAACTTGGTGTCCCAGATGTTCCGGTGGCGTGGTTCACATCGACACCGGATAAGGAGCAAACCTGCATCACCCCTGTGAACATCCAGAAGATGATCATCATGGTTCAGTCGGCCATATCGAGGGATAACAGGGCAGCGGTGCTGGTAACAGGGTTCGAGTACATCCTGTCGAACCTTCAGTTCGAGAGGGCTCTGAACCTTATCCAGGTGTTGAACGATAGGGTCATGTCATCGAACATGCCGATCGTGATATTCTCGATGGACCTCGGGATCCTCACCGAGAGGGAGAGGAAGCTCATTTCGCTTGAGCTCCTAACCCTGTAATCGCTTAAAATCCTAATATGTCCATCGAAAAAATGAAAATTACATTTTTCCCAAAGCTATTAAAAAATTGGAACAAATGATTCTGTGTCCAATCATTATATATAGTTACCAAAGTCATATTTTCAATAGGGCAGGGAAATTACAGTAATTATCTCAACACCTCTATCTCTTCCTAAATATGTCCCCCCCCTGCCCTAACCTTTTTTGGTAAAGGCAGAGGGTCAGGTAAAAGATATGATCGAGCAGCTATCAACAGCACAGCGGTTCGAAGTATGCCTTTGAATGCTTGCAGGTGGGGCATGTTTCGGGGGCCATCTTGCCAACGTGGATATAGCCGCAGTTAAGGCACTTCCATTTCTTAGGGGCTTCCGACTTGAAGAAGCTGCCCGACCCCACCTTCTGGATGAGATCGTTGTACCTTTTCTCATGCTCCACCTCCACCTTGGCCACCATCCTGAAGGTATTGGCGACCTCCGGAAATCCTTCTTCCTCGGCAACATCGGCAAATCCGGGGTAAAGGATGGTCCATTCCTCGTTCTCCCCTGCAGCCGCGGCCTTGAGGTTCTCAAGGGTCGTCCCGATCACCCCGGCGGGATACATGGCGGTTATCTCGACCATGCCACCCTCCAGATGCTTGAAGAACAGCTTTGCATGTTCCTTTTCGTTCTCGGCAGTCTCAAGGAATATCGCCGATATGGATTCATAACCGTCCTTCTTTGCCTGTTTAGCGAAGAAGGTATATCGGTTCCTTGCCTGGGATTCCCCGGCGAATGCTTTCAGTAGGTTCTGCTCCGTTTTGGTTCCCTTCAGACTCGGCATGTGAACACACCTCGAGGGGGAAAAAGCGACATAATAGATAAAGGGACCGAAAAACCTTTGTCAATCAAGGTCAGAGGTATTCGAGGCCGTCAGGGACCCGCATGCATCATTTCCCATTCTATCTCGTATTCCTCTTCCCTGTCCAGATGCTCCTTTTCAAGTTCGAGCAGTTTGTAATGACCGATCTCCATCTGAGACAGGTATTCCAGCATCCTTCTTGTTTCGGGGTCCTCGAACATTCCCGCAAGGGAGGCGTAGAAGTCTGACGCTGCCTGTTCCGCGGTCATAGCCTGGAACATGACCTCGGATGGTGGCACCGACGGGGTCGATACCGAGATCTCCGGGAGCGGGACAGGGGTGGACAGCGGGAGAACGGGTTCTTTCTGAACGTTCATCCGATAAACGGATTCCAGGAAATCCTGGTGCTTTCTCTCCTCCCCGGCAATGAACATCAGCTTGTCGGAAAGGAAACCGTTGGTGACCTTGGATGCCAGCTGGTTGTACACCGCCGCGCTTTCGACCTCGCTCTTTATCGCAGCAAGGAGCAGTTCCTCCATGGAATATCTCGATAGGTCCATTTCGTTCACCTGTTTTACCCTTATGACTTCAAGCCTTATAGACCTTTGATGGCGGGACGGGGATCGGCCGCCCCTCCTTTAAATGGGATCAACTTCATCAGATCTTTCCGACCTTGTCGAGCGACTCCTCCATTCCCTCGTCGCCTGGCGACCAGTTCGCGGGGCAGACCATTCCGGGGTTCTCCCTCACATAGACCGCAGCCTGGAGCTTCCTCATGATCTCCTTTGATGTCCTCCCTATGGAGTTGTCATGGATATCCATTGCCTTCAGGATGCCCTCGGGATCGATGATGAATGTCCCTCTGAGGGATTTCCCCTCATCCTCGATCATCGTGCCGAAGGCCCTGCAAACCTTTCCCGTGGGGTCCGCCATCATTGGATACTGTACCTTTCCGATGGCGGGGGAGTCGTTATGCCAGGCAAGATGTACGTAAGCGGAATCTGTGCTTACGGAAATGATCTCGGCCCCGATCTTCCTGAACTCCTCGTAATGGTCTGCAAGGTCTTCGAGCTCGGTGGGGCACACGAATGTGAAATCCCTGGGATAGAAGGCGAGGACCAACCATTTTCCTCTGTAGTTGGACAGTTTGATCTTCTTGATCTCGTAGTCATGGTAAACTTCTGCTTCCAGGTCCGGAATCACCTCTCCGATCATGACCATGTCGATCCCTCCTTTCTCTTAATCCTCTTACTCTGCTGCCGCAGGCGGGACCGGAACAGGTCTGGTGGCAAGTTCGGCATCCAGCTGGAACAAAGCGGCCGGGTGATCTCCGATGAGGGTCAGCTTGTCTACAAGCTCATTTGCATTGGCTTCCTCCTCTACCTGTTCCTTGACGAACCACTGCAGCATGTTGAAGGTCGCGTGGTCCCGGATCTTCTGGGCAAGATCGACAAGGTTGTTGATCCTGCTCGTGATATATTCCTCGTGCTCCAGGGCCCCCTCGAAGATCTTGAGGAAGCTCTCGAATTCATGGGGCGGTGCCTTGATTGTATCAAGTTTCACCTGTCCGCCCCTTTCCAGAATGTAGTCGTAGATTATCCTGGCATGTATGGTCTCTTCTTTCGTCTGCATGTCCAGCCAATGGGCCATTCCCTTCAGTCCTTTGAAGTTGCAGAAAGCGGACATGGACTGGTATAGATAAGCCGAATAGAGCTCTTCTCTTACCTGCTCGTTCAGTGCGGCAAGCATCTTTTCATCTATCATTATTTTCCCTCCGATATGGTTAGGCATGGTCTTATTTCAATTTAACCCATGACCCTTTAGAGATGCAAATTCAGGATATCCTAATGGTGTTGGATCCGAGTTCCATTATTCTAATTTCCGGAACCTTCCCTTGACGGCCCTGCACAGAGGACATGTCCAATCTTCGGGAAGTCCCGAGAAAGGCGTCCCCCGGGCCACGCCGCCTTCGCTGTCCCCCACCAATGGGTCATACACGTAACCGCATTTGCCGCAGACACATTTCGAGAGATCCTTACCCTTTCCTCTTCCGGTTTGCTCGGCCCACCCTGAGTATGTGGGGGCGTTCTTCGACGATTGTCCGCCCTTGATATCCCTGTAGTAATTGTAGGTAAGAGGCTCGTCATCGTCTATTATCTCGGATTCCACGACCTCTCCGACGAATATGGTATGTGTGGCTACATCGAGCTGCCCCACCATCTTGAGGTCCATGTACCCGATGGTGTTGTCCAGGACTATCGGGGCCCCCGTTGCGGCGAACTTGTAGTTCGTATCCTTGAATTTATCCAGGTCCCTGCCGGACCGAAAGCCCCACTTCCCGATGAACTTGAGGGGGGTATCCTTCTTTAGGATCGATATCGAGAAGACCCTGCTCCTTTCGATGAACCCGTGGGTGAGGTTGTTTTTCGAGATATTGATGGAAACCTGAGGCGGGGAAGAGGTCACCTGGTTGGCCGTATTGATGATGAGCCCGTTCAGCCTGTCCCCGTCCCGGGAGCTGACGATGTACATTCCGTAAGTGACCTTGAAAAGGGTCTCCCCGACCAGTCGACCACCAGAAAATTCACAAAGTAGGCGATATATATAATGATTTTGAGGATATACTTTCCCCCGATGAGCGAACTCGAGGTCCCGGTGGAGTGGGACGCCAGGGCAAGGTTCATTTCAAGGCCGAACAGGTTCCTCGCCCTTGTGGAACTGGATGAAATGGACCTCGGTCCGGTGGAAGCCCATGTGCACGATCCCGGAAGATTGAGGGAGGTCCTGGTACCGGGGAACGAGGTCCTCTTGAGAAAAGCAGACTCGAGCACCCGAAAGACCGGATGGGACGTCATAGCCGGAAAGGTCGGCGATACGTGGGTTCTGATAAACTCCACCTTTCACCGTCCGATATCGTTGGCAGCCCTGATGGATGATGAAATCCTGCCCCTGGGGAAGCTATCATCATTGAGGCCGGAGGTGAAGTTCGGAAACAGCAGACTGGACTACCTTGCGGTCGATGAGAACGGGCGGGAGCTGTATATCGAGGTCAAGGGCTGTTCCCTGACCAGGGACGGGATCGCCCTCTTCCCCGATGCTCCGACCTCAAGGGGCACCAGGCATGTCAGGGAGCTGATCGAGGTCGTGAAGACGGGCAAAAGGGCCGGGATGATCCTCCTTGTTCTGGGACCAAGGGCGGAGTGCTTCATGCCCAACAGCGAGACAGACCCGGACTTCGCCATTGCCTTCAGGGAGGCCCTGGATATTGGGGTAGAGATAAGACCGCTTGGGTTCGAGCTGATCGAAGATCGCATTCTATATAGGGGCCCGGTCCCCCTCTGCGACGGTCCTTTCTAGATCCACAAAGCCACTATCCTGCAGATCTCTTCAAGCAGAATTGTATCAGCCTCCGTGAACGGATCGAGCTGATGGGAATCTATATCCAGCTCTCCAACGAGCTCCCCATCCCTGTGGATTGGCAGAACGATCTCGGACCTTACCTCCGGGCTGCAGGAGAGGTAGTTTGTCTCCTTTGTAACATCCTGGACCAGGAACAACCTGCCTGTTTCGGCGGCCTGGCCGCATATACCCTGGCCGAATGCGATGTGGGTATGTTCGGTGGGCTCCCCTGAAAAAGGCCCAAGTACGAGCTCCCTGTCCTTTTCCTTGTCCACCAGGTAGAACCCGACCCAATCGTAGTGCTCCACTTCGTCCCTGAGAAGAACGCAGATCCGGTGAAGCCGATCGGGATCGTCCCCGTCGGCGATCGATCTGGTCCTTTCGATAAGGGTCGTGACCATTCCAGTGCTGAGCGGCATCTTCAGACCTCATTTGAAGATCGAACCTGTCGACCTGTACCAGATAACGATATCAAGATGGGAGACGGGAATATCAATCTTCTCCGCGAATTCCTTCATTTTTTCCTCGATCTCCAGATACTTCCTGTCCCCGAGGGACCGGGGCATCCCGTCGATCACCCTGGCCTTGACCAGGGCCCTCAGTATATGGCGGTCCAGGATCGTGAGCTCATCTCCAATCCAATGTTTCTCAGGAAATGGCTGGCTTCCTTGTAGCCGAGCCCTTTGATGTTCCTCACGAACCAATCCCTTGCGGTCAAAACATCGTTGAACCCTCTGATGAGTTCCAGAAGGCTGATCCTCCCGTCAATGTAGAATCGGTCCCTGGCTTCGATGAGATATCCGGCTTTTTTGTATTTGAACCGAACATAAGAGACCGCACCCAGGACCTCCTCGTAGCCGCCTTTTAACAGAATGTCCCTGCAGGCCATGTCCTCGACGGCCCCCCAGCAGACCCGAGCCTTGGATTGCGGCGTGAGGATGCAGAAGAGGAGCTCGTGGAGAGCTCCCGCCTCGTCATTGGAATCCCAGATTTTCCTGAATCCGGAAATTGTGCTCTCGATATCCTTTCCTATCTCGGAGTATATCTCTTTCAGGGAGGCGACCTCGCCCGCATCAAAGCTCATATCAGGGACTTTATGTGGTCATATATTTTGGACCTTTCCTCTTCGGTCACGTTCATGATGGAGGTCAGGGCCATCAAAAGTTCCTTCTCATCCCTCTCGATGGACACATCCATCAGGGCTTCCTTCAGGATGGATTCGTAAATATTCAGCTCGTATAGATGGTTCGATGTGTCATCGGCCACGGAGTCAAGCTCCTTCCCGCTGACCGGTGCTTCCTCATCCTCGATCCATCCCATGATCTCGTCCATCTTGTCGTCGGAAAGACCTAGCTTGTCCTCGAGGATCAGGATGAGGCCGCTTTCATCCAGCGATATGAATCCATCCTTTGTGACCTTCTTCATGAAAGCGTAGTAGATATATTCCTCGCGATTCATGATCATTACCACTGGCCTAGATGAATTCTTAAATATTAATAGTTGGTTGACCTGAATGGAGCGGGAAGTTAATGATATATGTCAGCACCGAGGAGATACCTGGAAAAAGGGTGGTTAAGGTCATCGGCATTGCCAACGGCAGCACCATCAGGGCGAAGCACATCGGCAAGGATATCCTTGCGGGTTTCAAGAACATCGTCGGCGGGGAGCTCAAGGGATATACCGAGATGATGGAGGAGGCCCGCAACGAAGCGACGGAAAGGATGCTCAAGAGCGCTCAGAGCATGGGTGCCAATGCCGTGGTCAACGTGAGGATGTCCACCGCTTCCCTTATGCAGGGTGCGGCAGAGGTATATGTGTACGGGACCGCGGTAGTGGTCGAGTGACCGGGTGATGCGTTTGGCAGATACACTACTGTGCTGCTTCTACGTATTCTTCCTCATCATCGTACCTCTGGTATTTTTCGTAGTGCCAATGATAACCGGACAGATGATCGAAAGGAAGCACTTCAGGGAGCTCGAAGCGAGAGAGGCAGAGATCCGAAAGAAGGTCCTGGTCCACAACAGGAAAACTCCGGTGATGAAAAAACCTGCGAGGATGACCATTGTCGCCGGCGAGGTCTGCATGGGCGCAGACAGGTTCAAGACCTGGCTTGCCGGATTCAGGCAGCTGGTTGGAGGCAGGATGGGTTCACTTTCCCCTGTTGTCGAAAGGGCCAGGCGGGAAGCGCTCCTGAGAGCCCTTGAATCGGCGGCTGAACAGGGTTACACGGAGGTCGGCAACCTCAGGTATACCACGGCAAACCTGAAGTGGAATGCCCCCAAGCAGAAGGACCTTCTGATCAGTGTTATGGCATACGGCACTGCCTATGCTGCATAGCTTTAAGTCCGTAGACAGGATTTCCAGGTCGGCAGATGATGAGCAAGTCCGGGCTGATCGTTGATGATCCCTATGAGTGCTGATGCCGTTATCATTCCGGAAGAGACCATATCGCAGGCCGAGGAGGCCGCCGAGCTTATAGCGGAAAGACTGCCTGCAATGGTCCTTACCGGTGCGGGGATCTCGGTGGAATCCAACGTGCCGCCCTTCAGAGGTCCCGGAGGATTGTGGGAAAGGTACGATCCCTACGAATACGGTCATATCGATACCTTCATTGAGGACCCGTTGAGGACATGGAAGATGCTTCGGGAGATTATCGACGGAGCCATCGGAACAAGGCCCAACGAAGCCCATATGGTCATATCCAGAATGGAGGAGAAAGGCTGGGTGAGGCCGGTTGTGACCCAGAACGTCGACGGGCTGCATGCCATGGCCGGGACGAAGGAGCTGCTTGAGGTCCACGGCAACGCAAGGAGGATCTACTGCCCCGGGTGCGGTGGAAAGGAATACCTGGACGATGAGACCTGGTCCAGGTTCAAGGTCCGATGTTCATGCGGGTCCGTGAAACGACCGGATATAGTCTTCTTCGGGGAGCAGCTGCCCGAGATGGAGATACAGACTGCATTCCTGAAGGCCCGTGAGGGGGTGGACCTTGTGGTGGTTGGGACCTCGGGACTCGTTCAACCCGCTGCAATGATACCGGGGATCGCCAAGGCTTCGGGGGGCAGGATAGTGGAGGTAAATCCAGTGAGGGGAGACCTGTCCATGGTATATCCCGACATCCTGATCCAGGCAAGGGCCACCGTGGGAATGAGGGCCCTCGAGCTCGCCCTGGAGAAGGTCCTTCAATAGAGGAAAAAGTTAGGACCGGTCAGCCGTTCGCAGGCTGGACAGGGCCGGCAAATTTCAACATACGGTCTACAGTATTTATATAACACCACCCGATTAGATATGCCGTTGAGGAAATTCCGGTGATGACTTGAGGTCCCTTTACCGAACCCTCCTGATCTCTACCGCCCTGGCCTCTTTATTCCTTCTGGCCTATCCATTCAGTACTGCTGATGCCCAGGGGGCGGCACTGCTGGTCCTTGATTTCGAGGAGGATGACGGCGGTCTCGAGCATGGAGGGACCGGAGATAGATGGGCCTGGGGCATCCCGGGTCCCGGACCATCCGGAAATCCGGGTCCATCCGGAGCAGATAGCGGCTATCTCGCCTGGGGATGTCCGTTGAACGGAACGTACATCAACGGAACAATGGCATATCTGGAATTCCCGGAACTTGATACATCGTCATATCTGAGCCTGTCCCTGGAGTTCACGTATTGGATGGACCTCTACTACATGGAAGATGAGCTGAACGAGGCTGGCGCCGTCCTGGGTGCGGACCGCTGTGCCCTCCAGATAAGCGTCGATGGCAGGGAGTGGGAGGATGTTGCCGAGTACAAAGGGGGAAGGACCCCCTCCTGGACCCGGGGAAGCCTTGTAATATCCGACAAGCTCGGGGATACCCTCGTCATCAGGTTCCTCCTGGTCGATGAACCTGACGGCTACACTGACAACGGGTTCATGGTCGATTCGGTGGAGATCTCGGCGGAGGAGAAACCCGAGGTCTCCCTTTCGCTGGGACCTGACCTGTACATCCCTCCGGTGGTGGCAAGGGGAGAGGCGGCGAGGATAACCTTCCAGGTCCTGGATGACGGATTGACGGTCCCCGAGGATACGTACGTGACGGTCTATATCGAGTCCCTTGGCGAGAACCCGGAGTTCTTTCAGAGATCACTGATAACCAGGGGGACCACAGGGTACCGAGAGGTCGAATGGTACCCTTCGGTATCGGGGTCGTTCAGGGGGTGGATAAATCTGACCGTGGGAGGTGAATACAAGGAAGGAAGGTCCTTCAATATGAGGTCCTTCGTTCCCATATACTACGACGATTCATCCGAGGGAACCTCCCACCTCACGGTCCAGGATGGGCAGGGCGATGCGGAATGGACGACGCTCGATCCGGTCCAGAAAGGTTATTCGATGTCAGGTGGCAGGGTAATATGGTATGGGTCCCCGAACGGAGGACCCAACGGATCGATAGGATTCACGGGGCCCACATGGGCGTATATCGAAACGGAGTGGATCGACCTCACCTACTACACCGATTCATTCCTGTATGTGTATCACAGCTACAGCTTTCTTGGACCTGCAGGCTCCTCCGGCGGTGTCGTGGAGGCCTACGGGGAAGACGGCAAGTGGCATGTTCTTGATCCCATCGGTTTCTCCTACGGCAAGCTGAAGGACAACATCTCTTCACCCATGGGGGGGATCGAGGCGATCGTCGGTTCCGAGGATTGGGGGGTCGACGGGTTCGAGCTAGCCCCATTCACCGGCGGAAGTACAAGGCTGAGGGTCTCCGTTGTGGCTGACCCTTCAGGATACGGCAGGGGCTGGTATATCGACGATATGATGGTCGTTGGCGAGGGATACGATCCCTTCGATACGGAACCTCCGGCCCCGATCCAGGGAATGACGGTGGAGGTCGTGGACGAGGGAGCGGTGGCCGTATATTGGAACCCTTCCTTCGCCAGGGATTTCGACCATTACAATGTCTATGTCGAGAGGTTCGAGTTCGACGACGTCCTCGGTCTGAACCCCCTTCTAGAACTTGATACCGTGGAGCAGGATTCCGTGATCGTCCAGGACCTTGACCCCCTTCTTCAGTACTGGGTCGGGATCACGGCTGTCGACATAGTGGGGAACGAGAACACAGAGGTCCAGACGGTGTCCTTCAAACCGAGCGAGGTCGATGAGAACAGACCACCCATGGCCGACATCAAGATAGACGGGGGAGGCTACGCAAGGTCCGTCGGGGACGATATCGTTTTCGACGGGTCGGGTTCACGGGACCCCGACGGGGACCCCCTGACCTATTTCTGGACGATGCCGGATGGAAGCACCTTCAGGGGTTCGTCGGTTACATGGAAAGCGGACAGGAAGGGTGATGACCTGGAGGTCGTCCTGATCGTCAAGGACAGCCACGGCCTCTCCGATACCGAGACCGCGACCATCGATGTCGTTTCCGACGATGTCCAGATATACGATAGGGGGGACATATGGCCATTCCTGGTCATTGCGATTCCCATCGTGATCCTGATCATCGTCTTCGTGGTGATCGTCAGTCTGCTCCGGAGCGGGGCGAAGAAGCGTCTGGAGAGAAGGCTCGAGAGGATCGGTCTGGACCCGGAAGGTTTTCTCCAATCCAGGGGCAAGGGGCGCGATCACGGTCCGTCCCATTCGACCAGAGATGCCCATGCAGGACCAAAGGTTCATGACCTTGTTCCCGTCAAGGTCGAGAAGAAGGCAGAGAAGGAGCATGTGGAGCTGCTCCAAGAATGGAAAGAACCGCACAAGCGACAGAGGGAGGCCAAGGAGCCCCCTGCCGGAAAGCCCGAGGTCAGAACCGTCAAGGTGGTCATCGAATGCCCGTTCTGCTCGGAGCTCTTCAAGGAAAAGGTCGAGATGAATGCCTTGAAGGAACACCAGGTCATGACGGTGAAATGCCCCCACTGCGGAAGGGCCGGCGACATAACTCCGTAAGGTCAAGTTTATTTCCTGCAAATGCACTTCACATCCGGTGCTGGGTAGATGAGGTCTGTTGTTCTGCTGATCGCCGTCATACTGCTTTTTCCGTTCCCGCCCGCGTCCGTCGGCGGAATGGACATGACCGAAAGGACACCCCCTCCGAGGGCCGTATCGTTCACGGATGTCGGAGCTGCAGCCTTTGATCAGACCTCGGCGCCTACCTTCATCTCCACCGTTGATTGGAACAACGACGGTTACCAGGACCTCCTCTTCAACGGTAACAGGTTGTTCCGAAACAACGGGCCACCACACTGGAACTTCACGCTTCAAACATCAATTTTCGGTTCCTCGACCTCGGGTTCCAGGAACGGTGTATGGGCTGATTGGGACGGGGACGGCGACCAGGACCTGTACCAGGGATGCTCCCAGGGGACGGCCGACAGGTTCTGGGAGAACCGGGGCTCCCCCGATTTCGGGCTCGTCGATGTCTCGAGCGGGGTCTTCGGCAGCTGGCGGAACCTCAATCCCAACACGGGGAATGCTTGGGGAGACTTCGACAGGGACGGGGATCTCGATCTATACGTTGGCAACGGTGAGGACTGGAACGACGGGAACCCCATCTACTTTCCCGACTACTTCCTCCGCAACGAGAACGGTCAGACTTTCACGGATATATCCTCGACCGTCGGGATAAGGACCGGGGAGAACTTCTACTCGCGGGGGGTCACCTGGGGCGATTACAACAACGACCACTGGCAGGATGCCTACGTCTCCCATTACAGGATCCGGGAGAACCATCTGTTCGAGAACCAGCAGGACGGTACATTCAACGAGGTCGGGCAGGAGAGGAACTGCTCGGGAACATATGCCAACAACTGGTATTATGATGCCACAGCGGGAAGCGTTTACGGACAGTACTGGTGGGGGCCGAACTGGGGGCACACCATCGGCTCGGCATGGGCCGACTTCAACAGGGACGGGAACCTGGACCTGTGGACCTCCGACTTCGTTCACAAATATGTGGGATACATCGGCACCTACTATGATATCAGAGGATACATATGCGACGACGGCAACCTCTACATAAATGACGGGGCGCCCTATTACAACTTCCAGGACTACAGGAACACCTCGGGTATCCCCAGATGGCCGGTGGGGGGCCAGGGAACATATCGCGGAGACCAGACATTCTCCGGGGTCGCCATCGGTGACTACGATAACGACGGATGGGAGGACATCTACATTCCCCAGGTCTACGGCGACCTCCCCTATACGACCCCCCATCTCTACCGCAACAAGGGGCCGGTGGCGCACCCCGATATTCCCGATGGAACGACCTTCGAGGACGTTACGGACTCCCTCGGAATAGTCGGAGCTAACACGTATGCATGCCTGTGGATCGATTACGACAACGACGGTGACCTCGATCTCGTCACCGGCGGAGCCGATCGATGGGACGGTTCGAACTGGCAGGATTACAGGGTCAGGCTGTATCAGAACTCTGGGGACCCCCCGACAAAGTGGTTGAAGTTCCATCTTTCCGGAGCACCGGAGAATCCTCGGGCGGTAGGAGCAAGGGTGATGGTGAGATATTCGTTGGACGGAGAGGAGAAGGTCCAAACCAGAGAGGTCAGAGCAGGAACTGGCCACGCTCACCAGGAGTCCAGCATCCTACATTTTGGATTAGGCTGGGACCCGATGGACAGTTCGTTCAAAGATCTCCGGGTAGAGGTCTACTGGCCTGGTGGAGGAGTGTCCGTGTATCAGAAGATAGGAGGGCAGCCGATATCTTTCAACCGCCAATACCAGATATCGGACCCGGAAACGGTTCCTTTCATCTCTTCATCGGTTGCCTTATCCGATGATCGGATAGAAGAGGACGAGAAATTCTCCATAACCCTAACGGCATCCCATCCGGTCTATGATATTATTCGATACCACTGGGATCTGGATGGCGACAACCATTTCGATGCTGCCACACAATCGGGCAAGATCGATCTGGCCTATCATTCGGATGGAACGAAACATGTGAGGTGCAGGGTCGTTCTTGATGAATCAACGAGCTCTTGGATAACCGCTCTGGATATATATCCCATCGAGGTAAATGTACTTAACCGGAAGCCCTCCATCGATCTGCCCGACCGCTCCGTACTCATGGACCAGCCATTGCTGATCGAGGATGTCATCGGCGACACACCATCCGACCTGTCTAACCTGACCTGGAGCATCGACTGGGGGGACGGGGGAACGGACCAGGGGACCGGTCAGGTATCCATATCCCATATCTATACCGCTCCGGGGGAGAGGACCCTGGAAATGGTGGTCGATGATGGAACCGACAGGGTGACGGGATCAGCCCGCATCAGCGTCGGGAATCTCGGTCCCTGGGGCTGGGTCGCTCCCGCGGACGGCAATGAAACTCTCCACCTCGAGGACGACCTGATATACTTCACACCGTTCGTGTTCGACTCCCCATCGGATACCCAACAAAAGCAGGTCAGATGGGATTTCGGGGACGGGACCGTTCAGGAGTCATGGTCGGACCTTTCCGACGGGGCCCACAGATACACCACTGCCGCAAACTACACGGTGAGAGCCTTCGTTAGGGACCGGTACGGCGGAGAAGGCATTCTGACCGGGTGGGTCAACATATCCAACAAAGCACCTTCCCTGGTATGGGTGGACGATGACCCGGGCCAGCTCCAGGTCTACGAGGATTCGGTCCTCGACCTTGATGATCTGGTCAAGGGCATCGACACCTCATCAGACCAGTCCTTGCTGGAATACAACTGGGACTTCGGTGACGGCAACGAGAGCGGATGGAGATCGACCCCCGACGTCGGGAATGTTTACCAGTTCAGAGGGGAGTACGAATTGACCTGCACTGTCAGAGATGACGACGGGGACACATCCTCCCTTTCGCTGAAAGCGGAGGTTCGGAACGTCGCCCCCCAGATAGAGGAGGTCTCCCCGTTGTTCGACGTTTACGAGGACGAGATCGTCGAATTGACGGTAAGGGGCAAGGACACCCCTTCGGACAGGAACACGCTGGTATACGAGCTGAGGTTTCCCGACGACCGCAAGATTACGAACGATAACGGAACATTCCGGTTCTCTGTCCCCCATAAAGGCCAATATGAACTTGAGGCGGCAGTTATCGACGATGACCTGGAAAGCGATGAGGAAACCGTTTTCCTGAACGTGCTCAACAGGCTTCCCGGAGGAGAGATATTCACCGAGAACTCCACATATGACGAGGATGAGGAGGTCGTCTTCAAGGCGGTCGATCTCTGGGACACGTCCCACGATATCGGGATGCTCATGGTCACATGGGACTTCGACGACGATAGCGGAACGGCTACGGGCCCTGAAGCTCTCCATACGTACACGAGGAAGGGAAGGTACACCGTGAAGATGACCATCGATGACGGGAACGATCGGGTCATAAAAGAGAAGGACATAATCGTGGAAAATCCGGTCCCGAAAGCGGTCATTGATGTCTCCGCCAGGTCGGTCGATGCCGGCGTCCAGATAAGGTTCTCGGCGGTCAACAGCTCCGATAATCCATCGGATATCGGATCACTGCTCTTTCTCTGGGATTTCGACGACGGCGATGATGCCGAGGGTATGGCGGCGGCCCATGCCTTTACAAGGGCAGGTTCCTACACTGTTGTCCTCGAGGTCATGGACGATGACGGAGCGGTCTCGTATGCCGAGGTCGAGATCGAAGTTAAAGGGGCGGGTGAAGTGGTTGGACCTGATGACGGCGGAGGATCGGATGCTCTGCTTCCGGTGATGCTGGTATTGATAGCTGTCGTCCTCCTGGGGATCTTGATAGTTGCAGGTATGTTCCTGCTGAAGCGGAAGAGAGACCAGCCCCCGGGACCGGCTCAGCAGATGCCGGATATTCCATCCGGCCAGCTCGCATCGGGATATCGTAACGCCATGCCGTCCGTCCTGCCGGCTTCCCAGGTGGGCGTTACGGTCCGCCCTCCTCCTCCGCCTCCGCCATCGCCTCCTCGATCTCCCTGATCTCCTTTTTCCTTCCGGGGGGAGGCCGGATCGCGAACCTTTCCACCATGCCGTTGATGTACTTCGGGTTCGCTTCCACCATTATGAAGCTCCTTCCGAGCTCCCTGGCGACGTGACCGGAAGTGCCGGTCCCTGCGAAGGGATCAAGTATAACGTCCCCCTCGTTCGTGGAGGTGAGGATGATCCTTCGAAGGAGCTCGGCGGGTTTCTGCGTTGAATGAAGTCTCGCCCCTTCATCGTTCTTGAGCCTCTCTCCACCGGTGCAGAGTGGAATGACCCATATGTTCGCTCCGACCTTGCCAACACCGAACTCCTTCGCCCGGTCCCTGTGGAACGTGTATCCCTTGACGTCCTTATCTTTCAGCGCCCAGAGGAGGGTTTCCGTCGCGTTCGTGAACCGGACCCCCAGCCAGTTCGGCATCGGATTGGTCTTCACCCAATGTACATCGTTCAGTATCCAGAAACCCATGTCCTGCATGATCTTCCCTATGCGGTGGAGCGAATGATATGTGGAAATGACCCACACCGTCCCCTTTGGTTTCAGGACCCTTCTGACCTCTGAAAGGACATCTTCTATGAACCCGTCGTAATCACCGAAGGACCCGAACTTGTCCCATTCGTCCCTCACCGCGACAACGACATTGTTCTGGTTCCATCTCTTGAGGTCCTTCTTCGGGAGTTGAAGATAGTAGGGAGGGTCCAGAAAGACCAGGTCCACCGAGGAATCAGGGAGTCTTGAAAGGACCTTCCGGCAGTCACCGACGATCACGGAATCCAGCACATCCTCGAGATCGGAATGTTTGATATCCTCAACATCCTTCACGATCCTGAGAGGAGGTCCCTGGTCCATCGATGACGCATCGGGGTACCCTCCTAAATACTTACCCCTGGTGAAAAGCAACTACTGGCCAGGGTAGTATTTTGCGATGTAGGGCTCGTCGATCCTCTTGAGCTCTTCCTTGGGTATGATCTTCAGGAGCCTCCATCCAAGGGAGAGCGTATCCTCTATCGACCTGTCCTCCTCCTGCCCCTGAGTGATGTACTCCTTCTCGAAGGCATCGGCGAACCTGAGATATGATCGGTCCCTATCGGTGAGGGCCTCTTCACCAACGACAGCAACGAGGTCCCTGAGGTTCACGCCTTCGGCGTACCCGGCATAGAGCTGGTTGGAGACCTGGTCATGGTCCTCCCTTGTCCTTCCCTTCCCGATACCCTGTTTCATCAGCCTGGACAAGCATGGAAGCGGATTCACCGGAGGTTTAACGGCCTTCCGGTGAAGGTCCCTTGAAAGAACGATCTGTCCTTCGGTGATGTATCCCGTAAGGTCGGGGATAGGATGGGTGATGTCGTCATCGGGCATCGTCAGGATGGGGATCTGGGTGATAGTGCCGTTCCTTCTCTGTATCCTTCCCGCCCTCTCGTAGATTTGGGAAAGGTCTGTGTACATGTAGCCAGGGTAACCCCTTCTCCCCGGGACTTCCTCCCTGGCAGCGGCGATCTCCCTGAGCGCCTCGCAGTAATTGGTCATATCCGTAAGGATGACGAGTATGTGCATGTCCTTTTCGAATGCCAGGTATTCAGCGGTAGTTAGCGCCATTCTTGGAATGATGATCCGCTCGATGGCAGGATCGTCAGCGAGGTTGAGGAAGAGAACGGCCCTTTCCAGCGCTCCCGACTGTTCGAAGGACCGGATGAAGAAGTTCGCCTCCTCCGAGGTGATCCCCATCGCACAGAAGATGACCGCGAAATCCTCCCCCGTCCCGAGGACCTTTGCCTGCCTGGCGATCTGGGCGGCAAGCTCGTTATGGGGGAGACCGGAGGCCGAGAATATCGGCAGCTTCTGGCCTCTGACCAGGGTGTTCATCCCGTCTATGGTGGAGATCCCTGTCTGTATGAACTCCCTGGGATATTCCCTTGAAGTGGGATTGATGGGTTCTCCGTTGATGTCGACCCTGCGTTCGGGGATGATCGGAGGCCCGTCATCGATCGGTCTGCCGGTACCAGAAAAGACCCTGCCAAGCATGTCGGGGGAGACAGGTATCTTCATCGTCTCCCCCGTGAAACGTACCGAGGTGGATTTCGTATCAATACCCTTTGTGCCTTCAAAGACCTGGACTATCGCCTTGTCGAGATGAGCTTCAAGGACCTGACCCAGCCTGATCCTTCCCTCGGGGGACCTTATCTTGACCACTTCGCCGTAGGCGACCCCCTCCACTTCCTCCACCACCATCAACGGCCCGTAGACCTCTGTCACGGTCGAGTATTCGATATCCTTGTTTGCGGATCGAACCATGTTCGGGTGATGAACAGTGTGATATTAAACCTTAGTCCCGCTCGCACTCGGGTTCCATCCCGCTTCCAGCTCTATGTGTGGGATGATCAAAGGTGGTGTCCCCTCGCATTATTGGGTATGGGAGTCCTTTGGGACCTATTCCCTTCTTCTCAAGAGGATAAGCACCAGCAATGCACCGATCGAGAGTACCACCAGCGAGACGAGGAGCACGTTCACGAGCCCGTTATCCCGCTCCCTTTCCACGTTGACATCCTTATTCATGGCGTTGTTGGCCTGAAGATATCCGTTCATACCGCTGTACTCGTCCCGTGATGAGATCCTTGCCTCGATGTTGTGGGTCCCCTCATCCAGGTCCGGAAGCACGATGTTGACGGTCCTCTCCGAATCCGCCTGGACCTCCACGATCTCGTGGTTCCAGTTGGCACCGTCCACGAAGATCTCCACCATGATCTCCCTTGCCGCGGACCTGTTGGCATGGACGGTGACAACGGCCATACCATCATCGATCTCCAGTGTGCGAACGGAGATGTCGGTCAGGGGTATCATGACCTCGATCGTCTTCCCTTTTTCCATAACGAAGTCCAGGTCCTTCCTCGCGGTCCCCCATTTTGCTTCCACCGTGTAATTTACCGTACCCGTTCCACCATCGGCCTTCCTGTAGCCCCAGATCGCACCGACGTCCGTTGCCTGCACCGTGAAACTCGAACCCAGTGAGGACCGGAGGACGATATCAGCGCCGAGAACGGGTATGCCGCCCGGGCCGATGACGTCGATCTCAAGCCACCCCCACCAGGCGATCAGCCCGATGCTGCTATCGGAGGGATCGAAGTGGTTCTCCGGATATGACCTTTCCGACCAGGTTTCATCCTCTATCGCCCACTGGCCGAAATCCTCGAACCGGCATCCGGTGACGTTGACGGCTGAACCGTCCTCAATAAGGAGGCCGACCTCATTTGACAAAAAGGAGATGTTGGAGAGCGTCAGCGGAGCGCTGGATGTGATCCCGTAGGTCGAACCTTCGATCGTTGTGTCCACGACCGTTAACGGATTGTTCCCCTGGAAGTTTAATCCGATGAATGTTGCCTCGAGCTGGTTCGAGGCAAGGCTCCCCTGCGATGAGCAGTTGACAAGCTCGATACCGGTACCGACCCCGGAGACCCGTATGGAATGAAGGTCCTCCAGGGCAGTGTCCGAAGCACTGAGACCGAACAGACCGTCGGTGATGTCGATCACGGAATTCCTCAGGGATACCGTGCTTTCAAGAGCGTGGATCCCCGCATTGAAGGAGCCGCCCAGCGTAAGTCCGTCGACCTCGAGGTCGCCCCCGTTCATGACGGAGATCCCTGCGGTCTGGGAGAAGCTGAGGTTGGTGGTCACGGTGGAATCCTCGACGGTTATCTTGCCCGGGCCGTAGTGGGTTATTCCCGTCATTTCCACATCCGTATCCTTGATCATAGCGTTGCCGGAATAGGAGAGGAGCCCCGGGACCCTCGCCCCTTCAAGGTCAAGGTCTCCTCCATCCAACCTTATCATGCCCGACCGCTCCATGACAAGATCACTGGCGGTCAGTGAAGCTCCCTCGATATATATCCCGAAATAACCGTTCTCCTCATCTATGCAACCCTCGAGGGTGACCTCTTTGAAAATCGCATCCCCTATCAGATCTATGTAGAAACCATGTTCCGGCGAACCCGAGGTGATGATGGAATCGACGATGGTCAGCGATCCGGTCGTGTTGACAACGATCCCTTTTCCCTCCATGGTCACCGTGGAATTGAATATCCTCATGTCACCTTCCACGAAGAGCGTGCCGTTGTATGACACTGTGGTGTTCAGTATGTCGGCACCATCCCAAACGATGATGTTATCGACGTAAGGGTCCCCGTTGGGGACATCGCAGCATTGTGCCATGACCGCTGCAGGTCCCATCACCAGGACCAGCAGGAAAAGGGCCCACACCGTAAAACGGTTCATCCAACTGCCTCCGCCGTCAGATGTTGCACCAACTACATTTACCTGTCCCCTTACAGACGTTGCATTCGCCGGTCGTCTTGCAGGAATGGCAGTCGTCTCCCAGGGATTTGCCAGAACCTCCGCAGGTGGAGCATTTGCCGGATCCATCGCACCATATGCAGTTCCCCGTCCCTCTGCATGAGAGACAGTTCGGATCCCCGCCTTTCGAGGTCTTCTCCTCGGCCTTGGCGGTCTTGTCCGCTTCTTCTTTCGCAGGAGGAAGTGCCGGCAGCTCTTCTTGATCCTTTTCCACGGCCGGGCTTTTCAGTTTGAGGAGTACCTTTTTCTTGTAGAACTTGCTCTCTTTGTGGTTGGGGTCCATGGAAAGGATGATATCGAAAAGCCTCAGTGCTTCTTCCAACCTGTTATCTTTGTAAGCTTCCTTTGCCAGATCCTTCAGGTTCCTGATCTCATCCGTCGTGGCCACGCTCTCCTTCTTTGCCGGCGGCAGTCCCGGTTTGAAGGAGGATGACTTGATCTGTGCTTCGTAGGTCTCGATGGAGTAAGGGTCGGTTATGCTCTTCACGAACATCTCCTTGCCCTGGTCCTTTTCAAGTTTAGCTTCCTTGAGAAGGTTGGCCTTCATCTTGAGAAGCTTTTTGACGTTCTCTTTGAAGGTCGCATATTCCTCATCCAGTGTCTCTTTGTCCCCGATCAAGAGCGGCTCGACCCTCGAGATGTCGATCCCGCGGGTGGAGAGCTCCTTCAATTTCCTCGAGATCTCCCCTCTTCTCTTCTCCTCTTTCTTGTTCAGGTCCTTGAGCTTCGTGAACGCATCGAGAACTTCATCCGACAGCTCTGGATCGTCCATGTTGTGCCTGATGAACGTCTCGGTATCCGGGAACCATCCCCTCTCCTCTGCCGGGAGGTTGGACCTGAATGATTCAAGGGAGGCGATCGCCCTGGTGTACTGGAGTATTATGTTCTCCAGGCCCTTTACCGTGTCCTCCTCCTTCATCAGCTGGAGGATCCTGTCCATCTTGTAACCCTGCCCCCTCCAGACCTTCAGAAGGTCATTGAGCTCCTTTCTCTTGGACCGGAGACCTTCCATATCGTTGACGACCTCGAGGATGTAGGCCATCTCCTTCCTGACGGTCTCTATCAGCTCCGGGTTCTTGATCTTGAGCTGGACCTTATGGGCCATGTCATCAAGGTCCTTGTGTCGAATGTTCTGAAGCTTCCCTTCGAGCTCTGTCAGTTCCTTTATCTTGACCGCATAATCCTCGTAGATCGCTTCCGCCTGGTCAACATCCCTCTTCATGGCATTTTCCAGTTTGGAGATCTTGAAACCCATGCCGTTCCATTCCTTGATGGCCGCTTCGAGACGCTGGGAGCGGACCTTCAGGGTCAGGATATTGTCCTTGAGGTCGTTGATCTCCCCTT
>JBLIRI010000028.1:0-23055 GCA_049472235.1 Thermoplasmatota archaeon
GGAACTACAAGTTCCTGAAGGCTGTACGAAAACCGGAGGATCCAGATGTTCCAGATAGTCAGACATCAGCAGTTCTCGCCCATAACATTCCTTTGGGAGATCCTTGCACCGGACCTTGCCAAGGCATCAATGCCCGGCCAGTTCGTCATGGTGAGGGTGCGAGAGGGTGGTGAGAGGATCCCTCTCACCATAGCCGACTATGATACGGTGAAAGGGACCATCACATTGGTTATCCAGGCCGTTGGCAGGTCCTCCAACGAGATGATGTCCCTCAAGGAAGGCGACTACATCCTCGATCTGCTAGGACCGCTGGGCATCCCCAGCCATATCGAGAAGAAGACCGGAAGGATCGTACTCGTCGGCGGGGGGCTCGGTGTGGCTCCAATTTTCCCCCAGCTCAGGAAATACAAGGAACTGGGGAACCACACGATCTCAATAATGGGTTTCAGGAACATGAACCTGATATTCTGGTCCGACAAGTTCATGAGGTATTCCGACGAGTTCCATATCGCCACCGATGACGGGAGCTTCGGGACGAAGGGTTTCGTTACCACGGTCCTTGATGACGTCCTTCAGAGGAATCCCGACGTAACGGAAGTGATCGCTATCGGACCTCTGGTGATGATGAAGGCATGCGCCGAGGTCACCAAGAAATACAACGTGAGGACGATAGTGTCCCTGAACACCATCATGGTGGACGGGATCGGTATGTGCGGCTCGTGCAGGGTCACCATCGGGGGGGAGGTCAAGTTCGCGTGTGTGGACGGTCCGGATTTCGATGCCCATCTCGTCGATTGGAACGAGCTGATGACCAGGCAGAAGAGGTTCAACAAGGAAGAGTGCCACGCCCAGGAGTGCTTCGACAACGAATGCAGGGCCAGAAAGCAGTTCGAGGAGGGTCAGTGATGGCGTTCAAACCGAGATTACCTTGCCCGGAACAGGACCCCAAGGAGAGGATAAAGAACTTCGACGACGTGGTCATCGGATACACCCGGGAGATGGCAAGGGAGGAGGCGGGAAGGTGCCTCCAGTGCAAGAACCCGCTTTGCGTCAAGGGCTGCCCTGTATCGATCGACATACCCGGTTTCATAAAGGCCGTCAGGGACAACGAGCTCGAGGTTGCATATACTATAATCACAGACCAGAATCCGCTGCCTGCGGTCTGCGGGAGGGTATGCCCCCAGGAGGTCCAGTGCGAATCCAAGTGCATACTCGGGATAAAGCACGATCCCATATCCATAGGAAAGCTCGAGAGGTTCGTGGGCAACTGGGCCGTAAGAGTGGGGATATGCGTTCGGGAGGAAGCTCCGAAAGTGAAGCCCCCCAGGGAGGTCGCGATCATCGGGTCCGGACCGGCAGGCCTTGCCTGTGCAATGGACCTCGCACTTGCGGGAGTGGGGGTCACTGTCTTTGAAGCGCTTCATACCTTCGGAGGGGTCCTGAAGTATGGGATACCTTCGTTCCGTCTACCCAAGAACGTGATCGATGTGGAGCTTTCGAAGATCCGAAAGCTCGGAGTCAAGTTCGTCCAGAACCACGCCATCGGAAGGATATTCACGATCCCCCAGATGATGCAGGAGATGGGCTTCGACGCTGTCTTCATCGGGACAGGGGCCGGACTGCCCAAGTTCCTTAACCTTCCCGGCGAAGGATTGAACGGGGTCCAGTCCGCCAACGAGTTCCTGACTAGGGTGAACCTGATGAACCCACCGGGTGTGGGAGAGTGTTATACGCCGGTAGGCTGCGGGAAGAACGTGGTGGTCATCGGGGCCGGAAACGTTGCGATGGACTGCGTGAGGACAGCGGTCAGATTGGGTGCCGAGAGGTCCATGATCGTATACAGAAGGTCGAGGGAAGAGGCGCCCGCCAGGGTCGAGGAGGTCCATCATGCTGAACAGGAAGGGGTGGAGTTCCACTTCCTCTCCAATCCCGTCGAGATCGTCGGAGAGAACGGGTGGGTGACCGGGATCAAGCTCCAGAAGATGGAGCTGGGAGAACCGGATGCCTCCGGAAGGAGGAGGCCGGTTCCGGTGCCAGGGTCCGAATACGTGTTGGAATGCGATACTGTCGTTATAGCAGTGGGGACATCCTCCAACCCGATAATAGGACAGACGACCCCCGGCCTGAAACTGAACAACTGGGGGTATGTAATCGTCGATGATGATCAGATGACCTCGGTCCCGGGAGTGTTCGCCGGCGGGGATATCGTGACAGGATCGGCCACGGTTATCCTTGCCATGGGTGCAGGGAAGAAAGCTGCAAGAGGAATACTGAAATATCTCGGGCTGGCAACACGGGTCCAGAATGTCTGCGAGGTCGATGTCCATCAGATGTCCCCGAGCTAGACCCTGGGTCTGAGAAATGTCCCCCAGAGGTACCTGTTGAGGATCATGAAGTATCCGATATTGAATGCCATCACTATCAGGGCCTCGAATGTACCGCCGATGAGGGGGGCGGCGGCGATGACAAGTGCGAATGTGGATAATACTTCCATTACGGCCATTGATCTGAGGGTCTCGGAATGGTCCCATTTCCGGTCACCCATGAGCTTGTCGTCGAGAACTAGCATGAAGACCGCAAAGAAAGAGAGGACCGCATAGGGTATGAAACCGCCTTTTCCAGCGTGAATGAGCCAGAAAAGGACCGCGATCGAGAGCGATTTTGTGAGATACGAGAAACCTCTAGCTAGGATCGAAGAGGTGAAGACGCCGTCTTTCACGGAAGCCCCAATGGTCCTGAGGAAGCTTGCTTCCTCCATGTCGATGTCCTTGAGGTCCCCCTCGATCATTATCTGATAGATGATCTGGACTATTAGGTATACTGTTCCCAGGATCAGGGCAAGCCCTGCGGCCTCTTTGAAATAGGGATAGTCAACAATATTTTCGATCTCTCCTCCCGATCCGAAGAAAGCGAACGGCAGGAGAAGGGAATGGGCGATAGCAATCGGGATGAACTTGCCCTTCATCCTCTTGCCGGCGACGTTGTAGACGGCCCCCATGAAGGTTATGACGGCAAGAAGGACCATTGCGGTCCAGTTGAACTCCGATATGAAGATCCCGTAGAGGAACGTGAGGAATACGAGGACTATACAGACATATCTCGCTGTCCGGGGGTCGATGGCTCCTCTCTGCAGGGGGTGGTGGGCCTTGTTGGGGTCATCCTGGTCGTACCCCTGGATGTAGTCCTCTGCAGAGTTGTGGCCGTAGCCGGCGTTGTGGTAGAGCCATCCGAATATGAGGAACAGGAGTACCTTGATATCCCATATCGTGCCGACAGCCAGGGCTGACCCTGTTATTGTTATGGTCATCTCCAGAGGGCTGGTATGGCTTCTGAACAGCTGCAGCCAATCCCTGAGGTTGCCCATGGGGCGGGATTGTCATGTATGGTATTATGTGTTTGCGAGGTGACGGGGCGAGATCAGACGATCGCGGCTTCGGCATCAACGATGCCCCAGCCGTAATACTGGTCCCAACCGGTCGTTCCCCGGTCCTCTGCTTGGTGGAGAGCTGTCCTCACATTGTCAACGGTATAGGACGGATGAGCCTGAATTACCAGAGCTGCAACACCGGAGACGTGCGGGCAGGCCATGGATGTTCCGCTGATGGTGTTGTAATAACCATCGTTCCAGGTTGAGGGTATGTAGACTCCTGGTGCGGAGACCTCGATCTGTGAGCCGTAATTGCTCCAGTACGGAAGGCTGTCGCTCGAGTCAGTTGCCGATACCGCGACGACCGTTGAGTATGCCGCCGGATAGTCCACCTGCGAGCCGTCATTTCCCGCGGCTGCAATGATCACGATGCCTGCATCATAGGCTGCCTGAATGGCTGCTTTGAACTGAGGATAATCGTAATCGGTGCTGAGGCTCATGGAGATGATATCCATGTTGTTTGTGACGGCCCAGTTGATGCCGTTGATGATCCAGGTCAGGCTCCCGCTCCCGGACCGATCGAGGACCTTCACGGCATAGATGCTTGCTCCCGGAGCAACCCCGATGACGCCAATGGAATTATCAAGGGCGGCTATCGTCCCGGCTACATGGGTGCCGTGACCGTTGTCATCGTCCCACTTGCTGTAGTCTATCTTTCTGCCAGTCTGAACGTAGTTCACACCACCGGCGACGCTGAGGTCCGGATGGTCCTTGTCGATACCGGTGTCCAGGATGGCGACCTTGACCCCTTCTCCGGTGGTCTCGGTCCAGACCTTTTCCGCATCTATCCTGTCGACCCCCCATGGAAGGGATTGGGCTGGCTGTGGAGCCGGATCCGGGGTGGGTACCGTTCCCGGCTTCTTGTTCGCCTGGAACTCGTTGTCCACCAGGTGGGCCCACGGGGCCTCTTCGACCGCTTCTGCGACAACCGGAAGTGCTCCAGCCGCCATGATGATCAAAATAGATGCTACGAGAATTTTCCTGTACATTTGTAAACCCCCGCTTTATGAGAGGGCATGAAATGAAACCGGTATAAAAGCTCTCCCTAAAAAAATAGCTATATTTGTCCATATTATTCGCGGTTTGCCTCATGATGAATGAATTGTGATGCCAGAAGCAATATCGAACCGAACATCGCCATGAACCAGCCCCCCGATAATGCGGAGAAATGCTCTCCATCGAACTGTGAGAACTTCGCTCCCTCGATGAACAGGATGTTGGGAAGGAGAAAGAAGAAAAAGAGCAGGGAGACGACGACGATGACCGCTGAAGCGATGGTAAGGATCCTTGCTCCTAGCTGTCCTGTGACAAGAGCGACCAGGGCTCCGAGGACCATCAAGATATGGATGATCATGACTCCGGTGACCTCCGAACTTGAGTCTTCGCCTCCGGCCCCTTCAATGACAACCCGTTCAATGGGCCTTACGAAGTACTCATCCCCGTCCTGTTCAAGATAGGCAAGCTCCGTGGTGGGGACGAAACCGCCGAAGATGACCGGTATCAGAATAACGAGGGCCCCTGCAAGGATAACCGTCCTCTTCCACCTGGGAATTTCGGGGATGAGTTCCAGGTCCTTTTCCTCGAATTCCCGCTTGAGGTCCCTGATGAAGCGGAGGGAGGCTCCGAGAAGAAGGATGCCCGGAACCATCCAGATCAATCCTGCTGTCGTGAAGCAGATGCCTGCGGGAAGGAGGATCCCGAGGATCCAGGCCAGCCGTTTGTTCACATCGGTCGAGGTCTCGTTGGAGGCCCGATATGAGCAGTACAGTGCGAACGCGGAAAGGAGTATCGTGACAAGCCCCAGGGCGAAGGGGTTATCTTTATTCCCAGTAAGTATTCCAAGGTCGCTTCCGAATACAAGCTGTATGAGTCCGGCCAGGACCCCCAGGGCTCCGCCGCCTGCTCCGACCTTGAAGTTCTCGGCCCCTCTTTGCCTCGTTTCCTTCTCCACGGTTCGGAAAGAGAATGCAACTATTTCAATGGGTCCTTTTCAGCCGAAGAAGATTTCTATCCCTAAGGCGTAGTATGGTACAAGGTGGTCTTGATGGTGGTCAGGCAGATACGTGTAGGGAGCGACAATTTCAGCTATCTCATTCATGACAGGGAGACCCTTGAGGCGGCCCTGGTGGACCCGGGATTCGAAGCGTCCGAAGCCCTCGGGATCATCGAGGATGAGGGATTGGACCTGAAATACGTGATAAATACGCATCATCACGGCGACCACACGGCGGCGAACAAGACCGTGATCAGGGGGACGGGAGCGAAGCTCGTCGCTTCCAAAGAGGACGGAGAGAACCTCATGGATGATGTTGATATCCCTGCGTGGGAGGGGGACGAGCTTTCCCTGGGATGCGTGTCTTTGAAGTTCATCGGTGCCCCGGGGCATACTCCGGGGGGGCTCTGCATCATCGTAGAGGACGAGTTCCTGTTAACGGGGGACACCATGTTCATCAACGACTGCGGTCGCTGTGATCTTCCAGGGGGAAGCCTTTCGGACATGTTCGATACGCTTCAGAGACTCAAGAAGCTTGATGATTCCCTGGTTGTGTTCCCGGGACATGATTACGGTCCCAAGCCTTACGACACCCTGGGGAACCAGAAGAGGACGAGTGGTGTCCTTCTCGCCAAGGACCTAAAAGAGTTCTCGAAGTTGTGATCGCAGGGGGACGTCTTTCCGAGTTATTGATCTTTCTCTTCCCGTCCATCAGCGGAAACACTTTTTCTATCCATGTTAATATTATTTCATCTGCCCCTCATATTTAGATGATCCACTACTTGGAAAGAATATGACGTGGGTTTGGATCGTATCCACTTCAACTGTAATCATAAAAGCATACGTTATCGAAAGCACCGGTGCTCATGGAGGAGGGGGACGCATAGGAATCCCCTACCTTGGAGGCGGCAATGCACGTCAGATCATCGAAGCCTCCGATATTGGTGATGGTCTTTTGGAACCTGATCGTGCCATCCGATCTCAATGTCATGGTGCAGATACTGGTCGCCGTTGCCGCATCATATGTTATCACCACATGATACCATTCATCCAGCTTCCAGCTCTGCGTGGGGTATTCATAGAGATAGAACGTTGTTAGGCTCTTGTCGGTAACATAGAAAGCGATCGCCTGGACACCATTTCCCCCCGTCTGTACCATCATTTCCACCGCCTGGTCCGGATTGCTGTAACCGCTCATTGATGTCGATCTCAACCCGAGGTGGAAATTCGAATACGAGTTGATACTATCGATATAGAGGTCATACTCGAACCTGAACGATCCGTAATTGTAGGGCACCGTCTTCCTTGCATATTCTTCGGACCTGCCGCACATGGTTGCCCTGTATGTCTTGGTGGTCGAATCCCAGTAATATCGCGACGGATTGTTCGTATCCCATTGCGGATCGGAGGAGAAATCCATCGAATAGACCAGGTTCGAACTTTTACTTTTTGGCCCTTTGTCGAAGATGGTGATCTTCGTACTTCCTTCAAAGGTCAGATCACCTATCGATCCCGTAAAGGCCACTTCCTTATCCTTGCATATCCCGTAATGTTTGATTATGGCCTGCCTGTCGAATTTCAACATGATGTCGGGAATGTCATCATCGTCGTGGTCCCCGATCTTCAGGGTCTTTCCTTTGGGAACCTCGGGCTGGATCACACCATCCATCCTGATCGATGAGACATCGATATCTTCAATATCATGATCGGCCGGGAACTCGATATGAACGGTCACGTATTTTCCCCGGGATCCGGCGTTCATGGGATTCGGATCGAAGGACACCTCGACATCCTCGATATCGAAATCTGCTGAAGAACCATCTGCAAACATGGCGAGACCCGATCCCGAGATCATCATGATCATACCGAGAATTATTGTCAGAATTCTATGATCCATTCTGCCACCTTCCATGATTCCTAGAAATTGTACTTAGTATGTAGGCTATTTAAGTTCGATGATTTCAATTTGCATATTGATAATAATGGTTGAAAATCGAGTAATAAAAAATATTGATAATAAATCAGGAATAATATTATTTTAATAAAAATTTTTTAATTTAATTCATAGGTAATATTGTCCATTTTAATGTAACATTGTCTATATTTATGGAACATTGTTCATAATTCCGATCAAGAAAATATTACAAGGAACATTGGGGCAACCTGCCGATCCGTTGCCGTCGCAACAGTTTTATCGGTTCAATGTTACTCCGCATAGTGGACCCCTCACTGATCGCTCCCTGCGGGTTGAACTGCGGGACCTGCAGGTTCCATCTCAAGGAGAAGAAACCATGTCCCGGGTGCAGGACGGGGGACTTCGACAGGCCGAAGACAAGGTTCCAATGCGCCATCAGGAACTGTGAGACCTTGAAGAACAACGTCTCGGGATTCTGTTATGATTGCAATGAGTTCCCCTGCAGGGACCTCTCCCGTCTTGCGAAAAGATACAGGACCAAGTATCACGCCGATGTTCTGGAGAACCTCAGATATATCAAGGAGACCGGATTGGACAGGTTCATGGAAGATGAGAGAAGGAAATGGACCTGCATCAAATGTCAGGGAACCATCTGCGTACACACCGGACTCTGTTCTGTCTGTAATGGGCCGATGGAGAGATAATGACCACTACTTCTTAGGAGCGACAATGATCGGAAGGGTGACGATGAACTTCGTCCCCATCTTGTGGTCCCCTTTCACCCTGTCCGTGACCTCTATGGTCCCGTTGTATCGGTCAAGGAGCACCTTCACCAATGACAATCCCATCCCGAGGTGCTTCGCCTCGTCCGCTTTGTGGGCCCTCGTGAAAAGTGAGGATTTCATGTTGTCGGGGATCCCCCTGCCCCTGTCGGCGATCTCCATGACGACCTCCTTTGAGGCATTGTCCACTATGACATCGATATCGATCCTGGGGTTGGCAAGCTCGTGATACTTGGCGGCGTTGTGGAAGATGTTGTAGAAGACCTCTTCTATCAGAGGCTCGGCGGGGACGAATATCTTCTCCGGAGGCGCCTTTATATCGAAGGATATCTCCTGCTGGGGGAAGGAAAGGATGACGCTCGCAAGCGATTTCCTGACGATCGGCATCAGCTCCATGGGTTCCGGTTTGAAAGGCGCGGTGGTGGCCTGGGCGAACTTGTGAACGTTCTTCACGAGGCTCACGGACCTGTTGACAAGCTGTGATATGGTATCATGGACGCCGTCCGCTTTGTCCCGGTCCTTCTTCACTATATGGTATATCTGAGCGGAGTTCAGAAGCCCCTGGTTGATGTTCCCCATGTCGTGGATCAGGAGGTCAAGATAGAACACCGACCTGTTCCTCTCGTCCTTGAGGTTCTTTTCGATCTCCATCCTTTTCCTGATATCAAGATCGAGCTTTCGGTTCGCGTCCTCGAGCTCCCTCGTCCTTGCGTTGACCCTGTTCCGGAGGAACATGGTCGCGACGAAGAGGAACAGGGCCACCCCGAAGACGATCAGGAACAGGTTGACCAACCAACCAGGAAGGACCGTCCTCACCTCCGGTCCGCTGTCGCCGCCAACATATTTTTCAAGTAGAGTGTAATAGACGGATTTTTCGTCCCCCTTCATCTGCCTCAATGCCTGGTCGATGCGCTTCGAGAGCGCTTCCGCGTCAGAATCGTTCGCCGGATAGGTGTACTTGACCTCGACCGGATTGAAGACTATCCCGGTCCTGGCGATATCCCTCTCCCTCTCCACCGCCTGACCTATGAGATGGTTCAGGAGCCCGGCGTCCACGTTCCCGTCCTCTATTGCCTCGATGACCTCGTTGTAGTTGTTGAACTCTACCAGTATCGCATCTATCTTGAAGGATGCCATGAGATCACTGAGGCCGGAAGTACCGTTGTAATGTATATCGTCCTTCACCACCCCGACCCATTTTCCCTCCAGCTCGAGTATCGAATCTATCTCCCTTCCCCTTGAGGTATAGATGACCCCCCAGTTCGAAACTATGGTCTCGTTGGAAAATCTGAAATGCGACCTGCAGTTGGGTATCTCCTCCAGACCTGCAACTAAATCGACCTCCTCGTTCGTCAACCATTCGTGGCACTGGTCCCTGGTCCCTTCCTTGAAAACGAACTGCAATCCCTCGACCTTCCCCACCTCCCTCAGGAGCTCTATGGAGAGGCCGTAGAGATCGCCGTTCACCCTGTAGGAAAGCGGCCTGTTGTTGAAATACCCTACAGTGATGGGCTTTCCGTTCTGCCCCTCGACACCTTCCGAAGGTATCACCAGACCCAAAAGAACAAGCAAAATGACTACCAAAAAGGCTCTCAAAGGAAGCATGTAAGGCGATGATATCTTCCGCCGGCATACCAAGTAGCTGGTATTTCCCATCATGCGTCTCCATGGAGGATCCATTGGCCCTGGGTCCCACACTCATCTGATTTACATTTATAAATGAATTGCGGGAACTTTATCACTGGCCAAGAATCTGCATCATCTCCTACAGGATCGGAAGGAGCTCGTCCATCTCGTACTTCGAAACCTGCACCCTCATTGAAATATCATCCTTCCTGTGGCCCAGAGAGGTTTTGTACCCCTCCAGATGCGCCCTTTTTGCCGTCAGGTAATGGGAAAGGAAATCCTGGCCCATTACTTCCTTCACTAATGCGCTTGCTTCCATGAGATCGAGTGCCGCACCAAATTCCGGGGGCAGCCTCTGGATCCCCATACTGTCCATCTCCTCCTCTGACAGCTCGAATACGTTGATATCCCTGATCATAGGTGGTTCTAGACCCTCAACTATGCCCCTGATCCCTGCCCATATCTGAAGAGCGAAGGAAAGGTAGGGGTTCGATGATGGATCGGGGTTCCTGAGCTCTATCCTGATCGCATCGGGATTGTTCATCTCGTATCCGGGGATCCGGATCAGTGAAGACCTGTTCTGAACGTCGCAGCATATGTATGCCGGTGCCTCGTAACCGGGTACCAGCCTCTTAAAGGAGTTTACCCAGGGATTCAGCACCGCGCAGATCTCCGGAACATATTTCATCAACCCGGAGATGTACCTCTTGCATTCCACCGATAGGTGGTGCTCGTCATCCGGATCGTAGAAGACGTTCTTTCCGTCCTTGAACAGTGATTGGTGCGTGTGCATACCGTTCCCGTTTATCCCGGCGATGGGTTTGGGCATGAAGGATGCGAACAGACCGTAGGAGGCGGCGACCTTCTTTATCACGTATCTGAAATGCATCACGAAATCCGCCATCTCCAGGGCTTCCATGTAATGCACGTCGACCTCATGCTGGGAATCCGAGACCTCGTGGTGGTCGTACTCGAAGCGGTAGCCCATCTCCTGAAGCAAGATCTGCGCTTCCTTTCTGATCTCCCCGTACTTGCCGCCTTTGAAGTACCTTCCCTTGTCTACCGGGACGGGGCGATTGTACACGCAGTCATCCAGGCAGAACTCCTCGAGCAGCGGTCCCCCCATCTCGTCGGACTTGAACAGGAAGAACTCGACCTCGGGACCGATATAGATGGTATCCGCGATCCCCGCTTCCCTGACCTTGGCAAGGACCCTTTTCAATATGTTCCTGGAGTCGAACTTGTAAGGTCCGTTCTTTGGATCTATGATGTCCCCGAAAACGGCGATCTCCTTCCATCTTCTTTCGAATCCCGGTACATGGGTCTGATAGTACCACGGTATCACCCTGGCAGTGGAAAAATCCAACCAGGCGTTCTTGTCGCTCTCGTTGATCCTTTCGGGATACAACGATGAGGCATCGAAACCCTTGTAAATCTCGAAGGAGGGATCGACACCGGAAAATGAAACGGTCCCGTCCTTCTCCCGCCTCCCTCCGAGCTCGGATACAGGGATGGTGAACCCGCACGGCCTCTCACCGTTCATGTCCGCTGTCATGAAACGGATGAAGCGGATCTCCCTGTCGGCATCGAGAGTTCTCTTCACATCCTCCAATCCATCGAATCCGAAAAGTTTGATGTCAGAATTCATACCCGGTCCCCGCTGTGCAGGGTATTTTTTATATCATATTAAATGGTAATCCAATAATAATTGAACGAATATTGATATTTTTCAAAAAATATTAAACATTTGTTCATCATTTCAATGATAAATATAAATAAAATGAACATTTATTAACCACATGGACGGAACCGACCTCGAGATCCTCACCCACCTCCAGAAGAATGGAAGGGACTCCTACCGGGAGATCGCCAAGACCCTGGGTCTGGCGCCCGCGACGGTGATGAAGAGGGTTAAAGAGCTCGAAGGTTCGGGGATGATAAAGGGCTACACCGTGGAGCTGGACTACGATAAAATGGGGTTCGACATCCACGTTATCGTCGATGTCAGGGTCGCCAAGGGGAAGCTCCAGCAGATCGAGAAGAAGATCGCAAGGGACCCCAACGTCATGATGGTCTTTGACAATACGGGGCCGTTCGATGCAACGGTCCTTGCCAGGTTCCGCAACAGAGGGGGACTCGACCGGTTCATAAAAAGGCTTCAGACATACGACTTCGTGGAGAGGACGGAGACGAAGCTCATCCTCAACACCATCAAGGATGAGGGCCTGAGGATGAAATAGGGGGGCGCCAGGTTGAACATCAGATATGCCGACATTAACGACCTCGAATTCCTGAAGGAGGGTCTCCTCAACGTCCGCCTGATCGAGAGAAGACCGAAAGGGGATGTTCCCGTGAACGAAGGGGATATCAAAAGCTTCAGGCAGGGAATTGAGAACGGGACGATCGTGATCGCCGAGAACGATGAGGGCTCCCCTGCGGGCTTCGTTTACTTCAGGACCGATTTCCCGATCCCTTACGTTAGTGGGGAGTACCTCTGGATAGATATCATATACGTGAAGGAAGCCGAGAGGGGCAAAGGGTACGGAAGCGCTCTATACAGGGAAGCGATGGAATACGCGAGAAGTTCGGGCCTGGACAGGATCGTGATAGATATCTTCGACGTCAACGAGAGGTCGAAGGCCTTTCATTCCAGAATGGATTTCAACCCGTTCTACACGATCTACATCAAGGATATCGGATAGGTATTTCCCTCACTTTCGGCCGGTTCGAAGTGGAGGAAGACCAAGCTGTTCGATGTCCCCCATTATCTCGAGCCCGGCTCTTCTTCCGGCGGAAGATACGATCTGCTTCCCGTTCCTATCCATGAGCTTGAAGTTCACATCGGAATCCACGGATTCCTTGATCCTTCTGTCCATGCTCCCATGAACGGGGGCAGCTAGCTCGCCTGCGTTCCTCTGTGTCGCAAGGATGGAAAGCAAATGCTTCCTGTCCCTGATCTCCATCTGCATCTCATCACCATCAAGGAGGAACCCCTTCACCTTTGCCCCCGTATAGGTCGCGAAACGGTACACCTCGTCCCCGACCTTGAGGAAGGAAAGGAAACCGGTGAAGTGCTTTCCAAGCCAGGGGATCTTGGCAACCGAGACCATCAGGGATATCCCCCCGTCATCGAAATTGTTGCACTGGAGCCATATCCAGCTCTCGGGGAACGATCTGCCCCAGTCCTTCTCTATGTATCCTTTTCCACCGTCGAAGACCATCTCTTCCCCGTCGACTGACAGCTTCCCCTCCAGTCCATGCCCCATCGATACGACCCCATGGTAGCATTCCATCCCCGGAACGAAGGTGAACAATCCCATTATCCCCGGTGAAAGGAACTTCTTTGGGAAGGGATTCGGATCCCTGAACTTCAGTCCCCCCTCGATCCTGTGACCTTTCCCTTTCAGGTCAACTTTTAGACCATCCGCGGAGAACCGGTTCGGTCCGACCGAGACCTCGAACCGATCCCTCTCTGGTTTAAATTCATTGACAGGGAACTCGAAGTATTCCGTCCAACCCTTGACACCGTCGATGACCTGGACGAAGGAGTGGCTCTTTTTGGAAAGGGATACCCCCGGAATGAATGAGATCACCGAAGAAAGGTCGGACGAGACATTCTTCAGGTACCAACCTTCGAAATAATCCTTTTCCTTCAGGGTCCCCTGGAAGACAGGGGGATCAAGAAGCCTCCGAAGTTTCCCCATCACCCTTCCAATATCCTTATCGTTCATATTTGATTTGGAGAACGGCCGTCATTCCTATCGGATGGTATCGATCCTTCACATCGGTTTGAACGCCATAACCTTGATGCTGCTGACAACCCCCAGCGCCGATCCCAGTTCCTCCTCCGTCATCGAGGTCTCCTTCTTGAGCCTTGATATGGTATCCTCATCTGCAAGACATTCTAGCGGAAAGTCGTTCTCATCCACGATCTCCACATTCTCGAATCCGGCCTCCTCTATTCTCCCGATATAGATATCCCGCAGATCCGCTCCGGAAACGCATCCCACATATGCGGTCACGGAATCCTTCAGTGAAGGGGGAATGTCTGATGTCAGCACGAGGTCCGAAACCATCAACCTGCCGCCGGGTCTTAGGACCCTGTGGGCTTCATTGAATACCCTGTGCTTCTCGGGGGACAGGTTGATGACGCAGTTGGATATGACCACATCGACCTCTGCGTCCTTCAGGGGGAGGTCCTCGATGAATCCATGCCTGAAATCGACGTTGTTGAAACCCCCCTTCTCGGCATTCTCCCTTGCCTTCGATATCATGTCCGGGGTCATGTCGACCCCGATGACCTTCCCGTGCGGACCAACCCTTTGAGCCGCAAGGAAGCAGTCGAATCCTGCCCCCGACCCCAAGTCGAGCACAATCTCGCCCTCCTTCAGCGAAGCCAGGGCAATCGGATTGCCGCATCCGAGCCCCAGGTTCGCGCCATCGGGGACGGCTCCCATCTCCTTATCGCTGTATCCTATCCTGCCGCTGAGCTCGGAGGCCGAAGGGCCTCCGCAGCATGAAGGCTCCGTGCTGGTGTGATGTGTCTTTTCCCCTCTGGCTATCCGCCCGTAATTATCCCTGACATTCTTTCTGATCTCGTCATCCTTCATGGTATCTCTTCTCCCGGGTATTTTATTCGTATCGGGGCTTGAACTCGACCTTTATCGGAGGTCGCTTCGACCATTTTAGCATTTCCCGGGTATGGAATACTTTCATCCTCTTTCTGTAACCTTTTTAACGGTCGTCGTATTTTGGATGACGGGGAAAGGAATGAGAAAGATACAGTGGGCCCTGTTGTTGGTTTCGGCAGTCCTCCTTCCAATGTTGATGAACGGAGCCGATAGCCAGGACCAGGCCGTATTGATCACCAATATCGAGGTGGTCACGGTCACCCAGGAGGCAGCCGTTGTAACATGGGTGACCAATATCGAGACGACCACGGAGGTGGAATACGGGAAGAATGTATCCCTGGGGAACACCGTGATATCCGAGGGGGAGACAAGGTACCATTATGTTAGGATCGATGACCTGGACCCCGGGACCGGATACTACTTCCAAATCTCTTCCGGCGGCACCAGTGGTAGGATGGGGTCGTTCACGACCCTGCCCTCTATGAGAACCCCTCCCACCGCTAGAATAGCATTGCTTGCTGATGTCCACTACGATGTTGATGGCGTCAATATGCCTAACGGGGCGATGTACGGGGACTCCGCAGACCTTCTCCAAGCATATCTCGAAGAGGTCTCCAGTAGAAGCGACATCGACGAGATCATACTTCTCGGCGACAACGTTCAGGGTTCCGAAGAGGACTATTCGGGATTCTACACAGCGATGGAGGAGTCCGGTGTCCCGTTCTATCCGGTGATGGGGAACTGGGACAAGAGCGAGGCGGCCTGGGAGGACCATTTCGACGAATATGTTGGACTGGAGAGCACCTATTACAGTATCGATGCTGGCGGTCTTCACCTGGTCGTCCTGGATTCGGCGGTTCCCGGGTCGGTGGGGGGCTCCATCGACGAGGATCAGCTCGAATGGCTCCAGGATGATCTCGAAGAAAATGTGGATAAGAGCATCGTCATTTTCATGCACCACCTCTATATCGAGGATGACGTGATGGGCCTCGACCCGGATTCATACGAAGTTCTTGTAGGGGCCGTCTCAAGTCACGGTAACGTACTGTCCGTATTCTCGGGCCATAACCACCAGAACTCATTTGAAGAGCCATCCACACCGTTCAAGACCACTACAGCCTCCCTCGTTCAGTATCCTGTCGGTTATTCCACCCTGGACCTTTCCGAGGACGGCTTTTCACAGTCATATTGGAAGGTCGGGTCGGTCCTCGAGATATCAGAGAACAGCAGGATCAGGATCAAAGCGTCATCGGTGGACCCGGAAGCTGACCAGGAGTTCCTGGGAACGATAGATGATCGGAATCACGTCCTCGAACCGGTGGAACCTGTCGAGAACGACCCCCCTATTATCCTGTCGGTCTCCCTCGGGGACGAGGTCATAGGACCGGGTGAGCAGACGGTCGTAACGGTCAATGCGTACGATCCGGACGGCGACGAGCTCGAATACATCTACGGTGCCGGAGCGGGCACCATTACAGGCAACGGTCCGACCGCCACATATACCGCTCCCGATCGGGAAGGGACCTTCGGAATAGAGGTGAAGGTTTTCGACGGCATGCTCTATTCTGACCCTTCCGGTGTTGTGATATTGGTCGATGAGGCTCCTGTTGTCAACGAGAACAGGGCGCCGGAGGTGGACCGGGTCGTTGCGACACCTCAAGGGGTCGTCTCCGGTGGAAATGTCAACCTGAGGACGATCGCGAGCGATCCTGACGGGGACCCCCTCGAATACACCTATCTGTGCGCATACGGTCAGATCATTGGCGCGGGCAGTGAGGTTATCTGGAAAGCCCCCCTCAAACCCGGTCGGTATGCGATCACGGTCCGGGTCTCGGACGGAGAGCTGGTGTCCGAGGGTCGGAGTGTCGAGATAGAGGTCTACGGGGAGGAGGAGCGATCGACCGAAGATTCACCATTCATCTACCTCGGCCCCTTGGTCACGTTGTCGGCGGCAGTGGCAGTATCGCTTTTTGTCCTGGGACGCAGGAGAAGATGAACTGCTCACTCCTCAACCGGGTCCGGGATCGCTCCACCCCTTGAGATCCCGATGGCAAAGAACGGGAGCGCGACCATCTGGACCATATGAAAGATCCCGTTGAAGTCGAACTCCCATATCAATGTGAACGATATGGTCTCCGTCGCCTGGATGGCGGCAGCGATCATGGTGATCAGAATGGCAAGGGCGATGAGACCAGAGCCCGGGAACCCCTTCTTGAAGTGAAGGTATGAATAGGCCCCCAGCGCGCAGACCATGGCGATGGACTCGTATATGATGAACACCAGGAAGATCCCCGGGACCAGGACAGTCACCACGAAGAAGACCAGGGAGACAGCGATCATTACATAGAGGAACTTCAGGGAGAATGCGTCCCCCTTGAGGTCCCGCACGGTCCCGACGAGGAACAGTGCGATGGTCATGCCAAGGGAGAAATTGATGATGTTCCAGATCCCGTCCCTCAAGCTGTCCGACATCTCGAACCCGTGAGCTATAGCGCCAACGACCGCTGCGATCGAAAGGAACATGAACGCCCAGAACCAGATGAGTTTCCGAAAGGATTCCCGCTTGCTTCCCTTTCTGGTGATGTAAACTGCGGTCAGGACCGCGAGAGCGGAAAGGACCAGGTCCGTGAAGGCGGTGGTCTGTTCGGCAGGAATGTCGATGAACCCCATGTTCCCCGGTCTGTAGAGGTATCGAAGTATATAATAGGGGCCAATGATCGGATGTTCCGGCTTCCTTGTGCTGTCAGCCGTTCTTCCTGCCCGTCATGAGCTTGGTCGACACCTCTCTCTTCACCCTTTTCGGGAGAACGTCCTCATGCTTTTCCATGAACTCTATGACAGGTTTCCGGTCTATCTTTGACAGCTCCCGGAGCGCCCAGGATAGCGCCTTCTCCACCATGTCGTCCCTGTCGGAGGCGACCATCCCGCATACCCATAGTGTTCTCCGAACGTCCCCCGTCCCGCCCCTCGCCTTCTGGTTGAGGGCAATGGTGCAGACCACCGCGGTCCGCCTCTCCCATCTGTTCTCCGACCTGGCCCACTTCTCGATGACATCATCGGACAACCTGCCGTCCCTCCAGGCGACCCCGGCAAGCCATCCGGAGTAGGTATCTACAGAGACCCAGTTGTCCAGCCCCGATCGAAGGTCCTCGAGGTCCTCTGCGGAGAGCGAATAAAGGGCCTTCCTGTTCGAATCCAGAAGCTCGTAGGCTACCTGCTGGCATTCGAATATTTTCGTGTCCACCAGTCTTTTCGAGATCCGGACGATATCCGAGGGGGGCCTCCCCTTCAATTTCCTTCCCAGCTCCTTCCTTACCTTCCTCAGGTCAGGGACCTTGACCCCGAGTATCTCTAATGATGAGGGATAGTATCCCCTGGACCATTCCAGCCTCTCCTGGTCAACGACCTTCCTAAGCTCCTCGATGGTCCATTCGACGATCTTCTCATCTTCCATAACCATGAACCCTCCATCTGCAGCCTTTTAATTTAATCCTTTACGCGGGGAGTGGAGGCAGAAAGTGCATATCAATAGAGGTAGGGTATGATGATCCTGCGATCCTTTGGCAGGTCCTCGAAGTTCTCCCTGTACCATCTGTGGTTCGAGACAGCCCTGGGAAGAAGGTTCCCGAGAGTGAAGAGAGCGAACGCAAGTCCGGGAAGCGAGAGAGTGAGAAGCGCCCAGCCGGACCACTGGACGATCTCCCCGAGATAGTTGGGATTGGAAACGAACCTGAAAGCCCCTCCATTCGGAAGTTTGTACCCGGTCTCACCCTTTCTTCTCAGGGCCCTTATCAGGGCATCGGACCTGACATGAAGTATGAAACCTCCGATGAAGATAACGGTTCCGATGATGAACGATGCGGAGACCAACCATCCGAGCTCCCAGTCCCTTCGGGCGAGGAAGTATCCGTTTATAAAGCCGTTCATTATGTTGAATAGAAATGCGAAGGCAACGAGGATGACCGGGAAGTTCCTCTTCGATCCCCTGAAGAAGGAGGGGTATAGGAACGTCCTGTAGAGGTAGTGCCCTTCCCAGAGGAACAGAAGCACGAGCGGGGTGGGGGACAGGTCCTCGTGAAATATGGAATAGACGAGGAGGATCACGAACACTGCAGGCAGCTCCATGAGCATCCAGGCCCATCTCGATCCGATCTTCGGCCCCCATCCCTTCCTGCTGTGTTTTCCGTAGGGGGCGCTTACGAATGTCAGGAGCAGGAAGACAACCGCTGCAAGGACGAACTGCGCAGAGAGAAGTATCCAGTAAACGGTATCGAACGTCCCCCCCATGGGACAGAACAACGTTCTCCCGATATTAGAACGATTCTCGCCCTTTATTGAAGATCTCCACCGCCTGGCGGTCTATGGGGACTTCAATTTTTCCGGAGTCCCTGAGATCGATCCATTCCAGGTCCTCAGCTTCCAGAGGTACGGGCTCTCCTTCCCAGCTTGGAACGACGTAATAATGTATGGTGAGACCATCGTAGACCTCGGGATCATCGAGACTGCAGAGATAGGCATATTCGAGGGGTTTCGCCTTAAGCTCCTCCATCATCTCTCGAAAAAGGGTCCCGATCCTGTCCTCCGAAACCTCCATCCGGCCTCCCGGGACCGCAAGCATCCCGGGATACGCTTCCTTGTCAGGTCTCCTCTTCTCGGCCAGGAACCTGCCGTCCTTCACGAGCAGGAATGCGACGGCCTCGGTCTTCATTCTCACCCCTTCCTCTCGGCCCTGATCATCTCGACCGCCTTTCTGGCCCTTCTCTGCCTGGTCTCTTCCATCTTGGCGGTCTCGATCCAGCCGATGTACTGGTTCTTGTGTGACGGCGGGAACGACTGGAATATGTTCCAGGCCACAGGGTCCGACCTCAGTTGCTCCTCAAAATACTCCGGAATGACCACTTCCCGACCTCGATAGTTGACCGAGGGGGGAACGAGATCAGGGTTCCTGGCCTCGTATATTCTCAGACCCGCCTCGGTCATCTTGCCCTGTTCGATCATTCTATTGACCCTGTCGATATTCGATCCGGACCAGACGGACCCTTTCCTCCTTGGTGTGAACCGGATGACATGCTGTCTGTCATCCAACCTCTTCAAGGTCCCGTCGATCCATCCGAAGCAGAGGGCCTCCTCGACGGCCTCGTCGTAGGAAACACAGGGCTCCTCCACATGTTTTTTAAGGATCCTGAGCCAGACCTCCTTCTTTTCACCGTGATGCATGGAAAGCCAATCTCTCCACTCCTTCCGGTCCCTGGCAAAGAAGGTCTCGGTGATGTCGACCATATTATCATCACGTGACCCCCATCGGGATATTATATCATTTTCCCGCTTCCCCAGCGAATGAACATTGTGAAACGGTTTATAAACCAATAGTGAGTTCGGCAAATCATGACGGACGACGAACTGTTCGCCGATGTCGAACCTTTCCGGATAAAGATGGTGGAGCCCATAAGGCTGCCCTCGAGAGAGGAGAGGGAGATTTGCCTCGAAGAGGCCGGCCTGAACGTTTTCCTCATCAAGGGCGAGAACATCTTCATCGATCTTCTGACCGATTCTGGGACCGGAGCCATGTCCGACCGCCAGTGGGCGGGCCTGATGATGGGGGACGAGACCTATGCGGGGTCCAGGAACTTCTACAACCTCGAGGCCGCAGTCAGGGATATTCTGGGCTTCGAATACGTGCTCCCCTGCCATCAGGGACGCGGGGCGGAGAACGTTCTCCATACAGCACTTATCAAGGAGGGGGACGTGATCCCCGGGAACACCCACTTCGATACGACCAAGGCCCATATCGAGCACAAGAAGGGCCGGGCCATCGACTGCACGATAGACGAGGCCGCGGACCCGTACATAGACCTCCCTTTCAAAGGGAACATCGACCTTGAAAAGCTCGAGAAGGTATACAAGCAGTACGGGAAGGATAGGATACCCTTCACAGTTGTCACCGCCACGTGCAATTCCGGGGGGGGCCAGCCTGTATCCATGGAGAACATGAGGGCTGTCGCTGAACTATCAAAGAAATACGGGGTCCCCCTCTGCCTCGATGGGGCGCGGTTCGCGGAGAACTGCCACTTCATCAAGAAGAGGGAGCCGGGGATGGAGGAACTCTCCGTCAAGGAGATCGCCAGACTGCAGTCCGACTGCTTCGACATAATGACCATGTCCTCGAAAAAGGACGCCATCGTGAACATCGGCGGTTTCATAGGCACAAGGCACAAGGAGGTGTACGACAGGATCAAGAACTACGGCATCCTCTTCGAGGGTTTCGTCACCTACGGAGGGCTTGCCGGAAGGGACCTGGAAGCGATGGCCAGGGGACTCTACGAGGGCATCGACGAGAACTACCTTACCTACCGGATCGGACATGTCAGGTACCTCGGGGAGCGGTTGAAGGAGGAAGGGATACCCGTTCTCTGGCCGCCGGGAGGCCATGCGATATATATCGACATGAAGAAATTCCTGCCCAACGTCCCGCAGGACCAGTTCCCCGGAATGGCCTTCTGCGCTCACCTCTATCTCGAATCGGGGGTCAGGGGGGTCGAGATCGGAACGCTTCTGAACGGAAGGGACCCGGATACGGGGGAGAACCGTCCCGCCAAGCTCGAGCTCGTGAGGCTCACCATCCCCAGAAGGGTCTATACCTACCGCCACCTTGATTATGTCGTGAAGGCCGTGAAGAAGGTCTGGGAGAAGCGGGAAGTGATAAAGGGCTTCGAGCTCACCGATGAACCTCCGTTGCTCAGACATTTCACCGCCAGGTTCAAATGGGCCGAATGAGGCCCTCAACCAGAAAGGACCCTTTCCCTCTCGCGTTTTCCGAGCTTTGCAAGGACCATTTCGTAAGAGTGATCGATCATCCAGAGCAGCCTGTCAGAGGGGATCGAACCGTCAAGGACCACTGTGTTCCAGTGCACCTTGTTCATGTGATACCCCGGAGTGACCGAAGGGAACTCGTCCCTGAGGTCCATGGCGGTAAGCGGATCGCATTTCAGGTTGATCCGTAGAGGGTCCGAGCGTATGTCCGTCAGGAGGAAGATCCGACCTCCCACCCTTACGGTCAGGGTCGTCTCGTCGAAGGGGAAATCCTCGGTGACGCCCTTCTTCTTCCTGCAGTGCTCGATGACGGTCCCGAGGTCCATTTTCATCCCTCCTCGGCTGCGAGCCTGTATAATCTTTCCACTTCGTCACTGATCTGCTGTACTGCGGGATCGACCTCGCCCGGGACCCCGGTCACCCTCAGGATGACCGAGTTGGGCCCCTGGGGGTATGATCCGATATCGATATCGGGGAACCTTTCCTGGAGCTGGGCCAAAAAAAGTGCCATCTGGCTCTCCTTGCCCCTGAACCTGACCTCCCTTATGTAAACGTCCCCCTCATGGCCGGGGGGCAGATAGTCCTGGAACTTGTGCGTCCCGACTATGCCCCTGTATTCCCTGGGGACCCCCGGGAGGATGAAGAGCAGGGTCTGTCCCTTGTTTGCCGACCCAACCAGTCCTTCGACCATGCCCTCCTCGTTGTTGATCAGGTCGAAGTGCTGGGGCACCTTGGCCATCTTCTCGAGCCCCTTCCTCGAGGAATCGGGAAGCTCCCTGTCCGGGTTCCATCTCTTCCACTTCGCCAGCATCCGGCGGTAGCACTCCTCGTGGAAGGTCATGGGGACGGACAGCGCCCTTGCGACCGCATCCACCGTGATATCGTCGTGGGTCGGCCCCATCCCTCCGCTGATGACAACGATGTCGTAGTTATGGTCAATGAAGGTCCTGAGCTCCAGCCCGATCAGCTCTATATCATCAGGGACTATCACCCATTTTCGGAGCCGGATCCCCCTTTTCAAAAAGCTCTCGGCCAGGAAAACGGTATTAGTATCCTTTGTCAGACCAAGCAGGATCTCGTTGCCCACCACAAGGGCCCCGGCCAGTACCCTCCTGTTTCCGGAACTCATCATGGGGGAGTAAGAATTATTGTTCAAATAAATCCTGCGCAGGGTGATCACTTCTGATCGGAGGTTCTTGTAAGGTCCATGTCGCCTGCCGGGAGGACCGACATCACCTGGTCAAGCTCGCCCCCGAGCTCCCTGGTGATGACCTTTGCGATGTCGGATTTCCTTGTCCGCCCCGGCTTCACAAGGAATATCAGCCCTTGACACATGGCGCGAACTGCGTCAGCAGGCCCGAACATCACCTTCGGGACGCCCTCGACGTAGACCGTTCCAACTGCACCTTCCAGGGGGAGCTTCTCGACGAAGTTCTTCTTCCCCCTGATGATGAAGGACCCCTTGGCGAGGAACTCGCCGGACTGGGGGGTCCTGCTGACCTGGTCGGGGAGCACCCAGTATCCTCCGGCGGAACCGACCTTGGCGTGCCAGGCCTTGGAGTTGAGGACCGAGAAATGGACCGCCTGCTCCTTTGAGGGATCATCTGCCTCCTGCCCTTTGTCCACCCTCAGCACAACGCTCGAGGCTCCGGAGATGTCGGCATGGGCATAGAGGTCGGAATCCCTCAGGTACTTCTTCACCACCCTCTCGTTGGTCTTGGCGTCCCTTCCCCCTATCACCAGTATCCTTGTCGAGGTGAAGAACCACCGGAAGGCCTCGAACCAGAACCTTCTGAGCTTACTGACCGGTTCCTCCTCCTCGGCCTCCTCCGTCTCCTTCCTGGCCCTTTCAAGCCGGTCCTTCGTATTCT
>JBLIRI010000029.1:0-22507 GCA_049472235.1 Thermoplasmatota archaeon
TCCTCCAGGGCCAGGGTGAAGCGCGGTACCTGCGGGAGGTCAAGGTGCCGACCCGGCGCGGCAACATCCTCGACCGCAATGGCGAGCCCCTGGCGGTCAGCACGCCGGTCGACTCGGTCTGGGTGAACCCCACGGGAATTCCCATGGGGTACCTTGGATTGACGGATGTTCTTCCGATCTATTACGGAGACGCCCTCTTCAAGACGCTCCTCGCACCTTTGACATACACTCCCGGGGAGTTCCTCAATCCGGGAAAGGACGGCATGAAAACACCCCAGTGCGAGATGCTGGATCGGGAGTTCAACTCCCTGAGCCTTCCGGAGAAGATCGAATATGATTTCTCATGCTCGGCGGCCAGGGAGGGAGGGGTCATCAAGATCTACCAGGACGATGTCACCAATACCATACCAGCTGGCGCTATCAAGCTCGGGGAGGGCGCCTTCGGTTTCACGACGTTCTACAATGCCGATATCGTGATAGCTCTCTGCATGCTGAGGCTCCCCAATGACTACCTCCTGAACATCCTCAACAGCGAGCATTACAAGGGAGAGGACATAATCGTAGAGACCTACATCACCAATCCTTCGGAGGATATCGAGACATACAACCTCAAGCTGGTCGTGAACGATCCCTTTGGCAGGGAATCCGTTGTCCACTCGAAGAACGTCACCGTGCTCTCCGGCCGGGAGGCGGAGGTCCTTCTCCTGTTCAGACCCAAGATGGCGGTCTATCCCAAAGGAACCTATCGCATGCTAATCTCTGTCGAGAGGGAGAGCGACGGTCTTATCCTTGACGTCTGGGGGGACGACATGGATGAATCGACGGACCTCGTGATAAACCTCATAGATGATGTGGAGCTCGAGATACTGGATTTCAATTCGGAGATATCCCATAACGGAACCCTGTCGGTACCTGTCAGGGTCATGAACCAGGGCGCACTGCCAGCCTACGTGAACATTGAAATGGCGGTGATGTCCCCCAACGGTTTCGTTTTCGATGTTCAGTTGGACGAGAGGATCTACATCGCCTCCCACAAGAGCCAGATCGTGACCCTCGAGTGGGACCCGGCAAAAGCGGTCGAGGAGCAGTCCAGAAGGAACCTCGTCGTGGACCTTCCCTTTGGCGAGTACAAGGTCCTTGTCTCGATGTTCGATGCCGAATCCGTTCTGTATTCATCCGAGATCATGAACGCGGAGGCCGAAGATGTCGAGAAACTGGTATTCCAGGCGGATGATATGTTCCATCTCAAGGGTGCCGAGAAGGAATCCGGAGGAAATGGCTGGTCCATCGCCCCGCAGTATCCTCCTACGAAAGGGTACCTCTGCAAGAGCCAGGACCCGACCGAGATGGATGAGGGCGAGTATGTGGCCCAGTTCCACCTGATGATCGATGATAACAACCTGGACAATAAACAGGTCGCCAATGTGTCGGTATGGTTCGGTGACGAGGTGGTGGGATACAGGGAGATAATGCGGCATGATTTCATCAATCCCAACACCTACCAGTTCTTCAATGTCAACTTCGATACCAGGGGAAGGAGGAACCAGGCGCTCAGCTTCAGGACCTACTGGGAGGGGAACTGCTGGATGAAGCAGGACAGGGTGGAGGTCATCCCGTTCCAACCCTCCGCAAGGGTCGAGAACACCGAGATGACCACCAAGCCCCTCGACTTCGAATACACGAGCTTCCAGATGCTTGCGGAGACCCAGATAGTGGCCTTCCTGACCAAGGAAGGCGACCATTACGTGTCTGCCGAACTGTTCTACGAGGTCGGTGATGTCTCCGGCTCCTTCGACATTCCCAAGACGGACCAGTGCTATGCATTCACGCTGTACCATTATCCGAAGGATGTCATCACGATGTCGACCAAGGGTCTCGGAGGGGGCAAGGACCTGAGGATATCGGCGGTAAGAACGCTCGAGACATACATCATACAGAAGAAGGGAAGGAAGCTGATCGACGTGGAACATGGATACTCCGGAGATGTGGTGGACATCACCCTGACGGAGAGCACCTCCAACCTGAAGATCAAGGACACGCTGACGCTCGAGGACCTGTCACTGAAGAACTGGTCTGTGAATATTTCGGCAGGATTCGATGACGAGTTCGACAGACCCTATGTCAATCTCAGCTCCCCTTACGACTGGGCCGAATTCGATGTCGATATCCCCAATTCCAAGGCCCAGCGCATCTCGATCGAGGCCTTCGAGGAGATCGACACACCCATGGCCATCAAATGCCGCATCAACAATTCCGAAAAGGAGCTGGAGGTCACATTCGCATTCCTAGGAGGGAGCGGTCTTTGGGTGCAGAATTCCACCAACGTCATGCTCGCGAGCGGGCAGTACACCTTCAGATTGAGCCAGACGAGAGAAGGCTATCATGCGAAGATGTATCCCGAGATATTCGTGTCGCCCATACCGGTTCCCGACCATGCCGAGCAGTCGAACAAGAAGGTCAAGGAGGCCGGCAATTCCGCATCGGTCTGCATACTGGGATTGGGATTCAACATCGACCTGAGCTGGGTCCCGAAGATACCAGGGATCCCAATCCCCGGTGTCGAGATCCCGAAATTGGAGATCGGGGACTGTCTCAAGCTGAGCATCGTTGATGAGGCAAGGGAAGACGTGGAAAAGCTCGAGGTTGGCGGTAAATACTACCTGAGGATACGGATCGAATACGAGCACACGATGGGGAGCGCGTCCGAAGAGAAGAACGCGACCCACAAATCCGGGATCAAATACAAGTTCAAAGTGCAGAGCGACAGCCCCGGTCTGGAGTCAATAACCTTCATCGTCGGGGTGGAACTTGGTTTCATCTACTCGGAGCACGAGGAAACTGGTATACGTTACCCGGCGGTCAAATCATTCAATCCGTACGAGCTCGGGATCAAGATCAAGATACGGATCAAGGCCTGGTCCAATCCGGGGATATTCATTCTGGACATAATAACGGCATGCACCACCGGTGTGATGGCTTCGTCCATACCCGGTGTCGAGACGGCAATGAACATATTGTTCTCGGTATTCCGTGCGATCGGCTTCGACATCGGAGCGGGTCTGTATCTGGTGATAGAAGCCCACGCGATCTTCACGCCGTACTTCAAACTCGCCTTCCATGTCTATCCGCTCGGATCCCTCTGGGCCAAGATGATCATCGATTTCTGGTTCTTTTCGTTCACGGTGATAGACCTAGCGATCAACCTGGTGCTGCCTATAGCCATATCCCTGGTGGTCGATGCCAGCCATTCGCCGTGGTGGGTCTACATCGAGTTCTGGATACGTATAGGCGGAAAGCTGGTCCTGTTCGAGATCAAGCTCTTCGAGGAAGAATGGAAGATATCCTTCTTCAAGATCTGGATCTCCGGCGGACCTTCAAGATACGCCCTTCCGCAGGCCGCCGGTGGATAGGCGACCTTGATCCGATATTGAATGAAGTTCCTGACCTTGTCGGTCCCCGGGCCCGATATAGCCCTGGTCAGATAATGCCAGGTTGGGTCGACCACTGTGCCCCTTATCCATATTCTGTCTGTAATACCATGCGGAATTTGATAAACTATATAATTCAGACACCACTGTACATTAATGGGGATTCAAGTGAGGACCGTCTGGAAGATATTTGCATGCTTTGTAATTTTCTTGCTCGCCGCTTCCTTCCTGGCGGTCCCCATTTCAACGAGAGGAGATGACGACGGAGGCGTCTGGGGTACCGTGGATGTTTACCCGGGTCCCGGAACTCCCCTTCAAAATGCAATAAACGCGGCGAACAAGGATGATGTTCTGATGGTCCATGCAGGTACCTACACCGAGAAGCTCGACGTTCACATGGGTATCACCCTGAGGGCGGTGGCGGGCGACGTCGTGAAGGTTACCGGCAACAGCGCGATACCGGGTCCTTTTTCACATCTCAGGACGTCGCTATGCACGATAACCTCCGTCGATCCTGTAGTAATTGACGGCTTAGAATTCGAGTACGACGGCGAGGATACCTGGGACGATGCGGCGATCAAGGTCCAGGAGGGGAGCAACCACGAGATCATGAATGTCAGGATAGAGGGTTCCGAGCAGGGCATCTGGATACATGGCGGCGATGGCGAGTGGAACACTTTGATCGAGGGGGTCAAGGTCCATGACAATGTCATAAACAATGTCACAGGGCACGGCATCTACCTTCAGCAGACATGGGGCGATATTTACGATAACGAGATCAGCAACGGGAAAGAAGACGGGATAATGGTGGCCTTCGAGTGGAACGCGCCCTTCGGGAAGGGTTCCATCAGGGACAACCAGATATTCAACTGCTCAGTGGGCGTCAACATAGTCGGGTCCAATGTACCGAACTACATGCACAACGAGATAATGAACTGCTCCAAAGGGGAGATATTCAATTATACCCAGGAGCTGACCTCCCTCCAGCAGGTTTCATTCGAGAACAATTTTACGAATTGCGGTATCGGAACCATGATCGAGAACGGCGCCGTTCCAACAATAACTGGGAACCTCTACGAGTCCTGCGGGATCTCCCTCCAGATAAATGATTCCTACCCGAGCATCATGGACATGATATCCAGGAATTCGACCGAGCTCATCGTAATGGGAACTGGCGGTAGTATGTATATGGAAGGACTCACTTCCACCGGTGGCCAGGGGGGGCTCTGGCTATCCGGGATGAACAACAGCAGGATCATTGAAGCTTCGGTGGAAGGTACGGGGGCCGCAGGACTGGTCCTTGACCGGTGCATCGATGCAAAGGTGTATCAGAGCTCCTTCAGCGGTTTCACAGATGCGGTCCTGCCCATGTGGGAAGACATACTGCACCTAAGGCACGAAATTCCAAGGAACAATACCGCCGACGGGGGCCCTATCCTCTACCGCTTCGGCGACTCGGGCGCGGACCGCTCCATCGACGGTCCCGGACAGGTGATCATCGCCAACTCGACCATGTCCAGCTATTCGCTCACCAATACATATCCGAGAATGGTCAGAGTGATAGGGTCCGACGATATCGATCTTAAGGGCTCGGCCCTTCCGAAGGGTCTTTTCCTTCTAAACTCGGACGGGATCTCGGGGGACGGTGTCGTGATGGGTCCATCACCCAGGCTTGGTGCGGCACTTCACATTGACGGGTCCACAGCTTCCTTCTACAATACCGTGATGAACGGGAGCGCCCCGTCCGGGACTGCGGTGAAACTGAGCCACAGATCTGTCCTGGACATGTACAGCGGGGAGTTCATCGGAACGAACACCTTTGAGGACGGGATCGCCAAGATAAGGACATATCATCTGATCGGTCTCGAGGTCCTCTATCAGGAAGGGGATCCGGTCGAAGGAGCCGAATACAGGATAATGTCGGATGAGGCATCTGTATTCTCCAGCCCCCTCTTCGAAGGAACTGACGCTGTGACCGGGCAGGACGGCAGGTCGGGTCCGTTCTGGTGCATGTACAAGACCATTACCCGGTCCGAAGAGACAGATCATGTTGCGACCTTCACGGTAAATGTCACCGCAGACCTGTCCTGGCAGGCCTCCAGGACAGTGGACACATCCACGGACCATGTCGAGACCTTCCAGCCCCCCGATATCCGAAGGCCCGCCATACCCAAGAATTTCAAAGGGGAGGCCGTCGAGGGCGGTGATGCGAACAGGCTGACGTGGGATGATAATACCGATGATACTGTCTTCTATCGTGTATACTATCTCGATGATGTGGACTGGACCATCGCCGCTGAAGTGCAGACACCTTCATATGATCACAGGTCGGCGCCCAGCGGCATCGAGGCCTACTACAAGCTGACCGCGGTGGACGAGGCCGGTCTGGAAAGTCCCCCCACGGCAGAGGTCGAGGTCTTTACCGTGGACAATCTCGGGCCCGAACCTCCCCGCGAACTGAGGATATCCGACATCACCGATGAAAGCTTCAAACTTACATGGAAGAAGTCCCTCAGCCCGGATGTGGCCGTCTATGAGGTCCATCTTGTTGATGCGGACATGACGAGATCACCGGGCAGCGTGAGATCCTCGATCCAGCTGGTCGAGTCCACGGCAGAGACCACGATAACCATCCAGGGCATGTCCGATCCGGACAACATTTTCGCTGTACGCGCCCTTGACGAGGCAGGGAACCCTTCTCTTTGGAGCAACCCGGTGGGCCTGGAAGCAAGCGACCTGACGTGGCCCACCATCTCGGACATCGAATGGATCACAGGTGCCAAAAGCGCCAAGATCAGCTGGAAGACGGACGAGCCGACCACCTGCACCTTATGGTTCGGCTCCTCGATCGATGACCTGTCTTCGTACGGTCCTACCGCTCTTGGCAATGACCACAGCTACCAGTTGAAGGACCTTACAATAAACACGACCTACTTCTTCTACATCCATGCCGCCGAGCCGTCCGGGAATGATGTGGTCGATGACAACGAGGGGCAATTCTACTCCTTCACAACACTTGCAAGTGAGGGATACCTGTCCATAGGAATAACGGACCAGGACAGCGATCCGGTGACCGGGGTCACCGTTCTTGCCCTGCAGGGAGAGACCGAAGTTCGGGTGATCGAGGTCTCAATCGGTCACTATGAGGCCTTCCTCATACCCGGGAATTGGACCATACATGTCGTTTCCTCGGACCATTCTCCTTACGACCCCTTCGATGTCGAGATACTGCCCTTCCAGTGGACCAACACCTCGATACAGCTATCGAGCATCCTCTGGGACAAGGCGAACCTCACCTTCACGGTGGTTGACGAGACCGGAAATATCGAGCCCGGAGCGGTCATCGAGTTCCAGGGTAAAGAGTACATCACCGGGCCTGGGGGCAAGGTCACGATCGTCGATGTCGCGACGGGAAGGACATACATGGTCAGGGTATCCGCCGACGGTTTCAAGACCCTCGAGAAGGAGATAACCGTTCCTGCAAAGGGGAGGGACCAGGAGGAGACATTCACGATAATTCATGATGAAGGGGGGCCATCGGGCACCGGTCTGCTGTGGCTGTTGCTCCTGATCATCGCCATTGTCATTTTCCTGATAGTCCTTGCCATCGTGATTGTGGTGTTGAAGAGGAAGCCCGAGGAGGAGGAGGAACCGAAAGACCTCGACGAGGAGCACGAGGACGAAGTGGAGGATGAGGAGGAGGAGGAAGAGATCAAGGAGGGGAGCATAGGGGAGGAGCCGGATGTGGAGGATATCGGGGTCACCGAAGCCGTCAAGAAGCCGGTGAAGAAGAAGGGCAAAAAGGAGAAGGCAGAGAAGAAGGAGGAGGGCAAGAAGAAGGAAGAGGAGAAGGAAGAAGAGAAAAAGGAAGAAGAGTGAGCACCCCATTTTCTCGTGTTCAAACTCCCGCCCTTGTTATCACAAGCTCTCCGTGCTTCACTCCCTTTATGGCCTTGATATTGTCGGCAAGGGACCGGACCTTGATAGCAGGTCCTCTCACTATCAACACCTCGAGGCACATGTCATGGTCCATGTGAACGTGGGTCGTGAACAGTATCTCGTGATGATGATCGTGCTGAAGCTCGAGAAGTCTGTTGTTGACGTCCCCCTGATGATGATTGTACACGTATGTCAGAGTGCCGACAACTTCGGCCCCCCCTTCCTCGACGCTTGACTCGATCAGAGCCTTCCTTACGAGGTCCCTGATGGCCTCGGACCTGCTCGCGTAATGCTTCTTCCTTATGAGCGCATCGAACCCTTCCAGAAGTTCTGGCTCGAAGGATACGCCGAACCTTTCAACTGACATGGTAACACCACATGGGTGTAATCGTGTTACCTGATATATAAAATTACATAAACATGTCAATATTGGCTATATAATTCCATATCATAATTGATGAAATGGCTGTTTTGGGACCCTCTCCTCATTCATCGTGGAAGCAAGCATCACATTCCCAGTATTCCTCTTCAAGGTATTCTCCGGTCCATTCCACTACACCAAAATCCATGTCAAGGAGTTTCGACCTGCCGACCTTTCTGTATTCCCCCGGCCCGACCGGGATCTCTATCTTTCCGAAATAATGACCGCCGGAATATTCCCCGTTGTCCTTCAGCTGTATGCTGAGTTTTTTTCCGCAGACAATGCATTTCCTTTCAATTTCAGTTGCTGCCATCCACTCATCCTCATCTCGAGTTTATTTCTTTGGATGATCACTAATTTGGGAGTTGAGGAAGGGTCTGTTCCTATATGAAATTGGAAGAAATAAAAAAAAACTCTGCAAAATGAAATTGTACAGGGATTTCGACCTGTGTCGAAGTGAGGGGCGGATCATTTATTCCATGATGTCCGATGTGATCCAACCCGGCAGGGAAGCCGCCTGCTTGATCCAGTCGGTCATCTGATCTTCATCGAGATCGTCCATTGTCACGTTGATCCATCGTGCCTCTTTCCCCTTCCCCCCGGGTGGAGAAGGTTTCAGCGACACCCCCATGAAGAATGTGACCTTGACATAGTTGGTGAAGGTATGGAAGCTGGCGAACCATCCCTGCCCTTCTATGCCGTAGAATGGAGAGTTCCACTTCACGGCCTTTCTCACGTTGGGCACGTTGCTGACGATGAGTTCGTCCATGCGCCTCCCGAGGTTCCGTTTACTTTCCGGCATGGCCTCGATATAGGCCTGAACTGGGGCGTCCCCCTCGGCCTTGGAGATCTGGGGATTGCCTCCGGTCAGTAGGACCGGCTTTGATGACATTGAGCTTTTCATGAACATCCATGAAAGCCCTCGAACTGATATAGATATCACCTGAAAGCAACCAATCAGGAAGTGATAAGAGAGTCTGGGTTGAATTTTATTTCACTCCAGGCATCAATTTTGGTTGGATAGGAACAGCGGAGAGTTTCTTGGTAAAGGATTATCCGACCCTGACATCATTTCCAGTACTCAGGGGCGAATCGGAGGAATTGGGCTTGGCGGGATCGATATTAAACGGTTATGAGTATCTCATGCTGGTTCTTAATCGATAGTCTGATCTTTTCCCCCTTCTCCAAACCCAATGCCCGGACCAGATCGATCGGTAATCTTACAACATATGAATTCCCGGACTTTGCGATCTTCCCTTCCAATATCAGATCCTTGATCTTCCTGAACTCCGAGAGTTTGTATGCGTCTTCACCATTGAGAAAGGACTCACCGCACTTGGGACATTCCGATCCACGAACGTCAAATCCATCGATGTGGAACATCTTGGGTGTGGTCCATTCACCGCAGGTGCATTTCACACTTTCATTTTCCATATCAGTGTTCACTGGTCTCACCTACATGTGTTATCAACCAGCATGTTTCGCCGGTGTACCTTGTTTCCGATTCCACCACAACGATCTTTATCAGCCTGCCCCTGATGCGGAGGGCTTTTTCCACCGTTCCCTTCTTCCTTTTCGATCTGCTTGCTTCTTTTCCTTTTTCCGGGACCTTCAGGACATCATCGAGGTAGATCTTCAGATCGCACATCTCCCTATCAGCGGTTCTTGATGGTTTCACTTCGAACCCTTGATATACAGGATATATGTGGTTACCAACTGTATATACATTGTGTGATTACTATTTATAATTACTTATGGTATTACATTATACATTCGATAATTGAAATAGCTTCCCTTAAGCTGTGTATACTTTCGGTCTACAGGAGCCAGAGGCGATCGTAGCGAGGTTCAAGAGGCCTCCCCAAAGGGGAGGAATGAATCCGTTCTCACATCAATTCCAATGCCCGCTTCTGTTGATATTTTCAGAGTTCTCCTCATCTCTGATATTAATATCATCCAACCATGGATGGTTTTTCCTCCTCTGATAAGGAGAAGTTGATCACATGATCGATCCCAGAAGAAGGTGAAAGCGTTTGCATGAGATAGAAATGTTAATGGACAATTACCCGCAAAATATATATAATGCGGGTAATAATATCATTTCAGCCCACAATGGTGATACAATGACCATATCCGTAGTCGATCCAAGGTTCAGGATAACGCTTCCAAAGGATATCCGGGAAGATCTCGATATCAACGCAGGCGACAGGATAACATTCCTGAAAAAGGGAGAGGGGATACTTCTGTTCAAGGTCCCCAAAGACCCTCTTTCAGCAATGAAAGGTTCATTGAGGATCGAAGGAGATCCCAGAAAGTTCTGGAGGAAACTCAAGGAGGAGGATATCCGGGACGAGGAAAAAGAGGGATGGACTTGAAAAAGTATTGCTTCGATGCCTCTGTTCTTTTCATTTACGTCACCGAAAAGGATGCTTGTACGGATCTGGATCGGATCATATCCATGATCAAGGATGGAAGATCGGAAGGTATCATATCAACGGTCAACCTGGCAGAGTTCCATCGAGCTATCATGAGAGCGTTTTCCGAGAGCAAGGCGGATCTGTACATCTCCTGGATCAGGGAATCCGGATTATCCATTGTCGACCTTGATGAGGAGATCGCCTTACTGGCGTCTCTGAAGAAACAACATTACGCAAAAGCGAGATCTCCATTTGCCTGGGGAGACGCTTTCTGTCTGGCCACAGCGTTGAAATTTAAATGCGAGACCATTTTGACATCGGATAGCGAATTCGATAAGATTGCTGAAATCGAGGTCCTGAAGATATGAGTTTACCTCAAACCATTCAGTAGAAGTGGTACCATTCGTAATTGCATTTTTTACAGTGCCAGATGTCCCGTGAGGGGGGCTGCGAGTGGACCCTGTACGAGATGTCCTTAGATCCGCACATGGGGCACTTACCCCCTTCCAGCTCCTTGAGGTCCCTTCCTGTCATCGTGATCCATGGAGAAGGTCCATATCCGATATTAAGTGTACCGTCAGAAATACCTGCTGCAGGCAGGACAGAAGTATTTGCCGAAATCCTGCATGTAGGTCAGCTGTCCTCCGCAAACCGGACATCCTCCCATCTCCTGGACGTAGGCTACCTCCACTGCTTCCGTAACCCGTCCCTGTTTCTTCGTGTAGATTATCATAGAAAGCAAGGCCGCCACGATGATCATCACAACGATGACCGAAATGATCACCCATATGGCCATGTTATCAACTTCCGTGGGGGCGGAGGCCCTGGGTATCTCTCCAGATCCGATCGTTACGGTCCCCTTGAGATCAACCGTGATCGTGATACCTTCAAGAAGAAGGATCCTGTCCTTGACAACCCTGCAGCTGTAGGTCCCGGGCGGAATGCCGTGCCGGAAGTAGACCTCCCCATTCTCATCGGTCTCCTCCATGTACAGATACCCTCCCTCCTCCAGGTATACACTGGCATCCACGATGGGTCTTCCATCATCATAGAGAAATGGCCCCAGTGTCGGATAGACCAATCCCTGCTCCACATGGATTGTCACGGTATCGGGTTCGGAGGATGCTCCTTCCTCGTCCTCCACCACCAGCCTGATGGTGTAGTCCCCTACCAGGTCGGGGGTGAACCAGGCGTCAGGTTCTCCCTGGTCATTGAACGTAACGGTATGCGAGGTGCACGACCACAGGTAGTTGACGACCACCCCGTCGATGTCCGAGGAAAGGCTCCCGTCGAGGTGGACATCGTCTCCGAGCTCTACGGCCTGGTCCTTTCCCGCATCCGCGATGGGCGGGTAATTGACATCCGGATCGAGAACGGTGACGGTCACCTTATCCGGATTTGACCACTGATCGTCATCATCCCTCACGGTGAGCTGGAATTCAAAGACGCCTTCCTCTTCGGGGGTGAAGCCGGGTCTTGACGTTTCTGAATCGGACAGCGTGATCGTTGTATGTGTGGTGCATTCCCATGCCCATTCGACGATATCGCCATCCCTGTCAACACTGTCGCTCCCGTCGAGCCTTAGGGTCTCCCCGAGGTTCATTGTCTCGTCCTCACCCGCATCGGCGATCGGTATGCCGTAACCTTCCAGAGATACCAGCCATGCATTGGCACCGTCGTTCCATCCGCACCCTGCCACATCCAGAAGCCCATCCCCGTCCCAGTCCCCGAAATTGGCCCCGTAGGGCTCACCTCCGATCTCAAGGGCGTTCGATCCCGTGAAGACCTCCACCCACCCGGTCGGCAGGTCATTGATGAACACATTGGCGGTGGTGAGGGAATTGCTGGCGGAGATGATGTCCGGTTTGTCATCGCCGTTGACATCCGCAAGCTCCACCTGGCTCCAGTATCCGCCCTGAGAAGGGAGCCCCTCGGAGGCATCGGTGCATGGAAATGATGTCAAGGTCACCCTCCCCGCCCCTAGCCAGACCTTGATCCCCTCGCTCGCCGTCCCGTATACGACGTCGTTGTTCCCGTCACTGTTCAGATCGGCGATCTGGACACCGAACCCTGCGCTCGTTTCCTTGAAATCCCTGGTCCGAAAGACCCTTGAGGATTCCTGGATGTATAGGACAACCTCGGAAGACCTCTGGTACGGGGTGCCGATCATATCCAGCATCCCGTCGTTGTTGAGGTCGCCGATCCCGACCCCCGAGATCTCGGTCTGGGTCGGATGCGGGGGGCTCTGCTCCTCCCAGTTCGTTCCCGAGCTATCCCCGTAGAATACTCTTATTCCGATGTAGGTGGTGACGACGATATCATTGTGGCCGTCTCGGTCGAGATCGACGATCTCCACCTGGTTCGAAGAATCGTGGTAGTCCTGTCCCAGCGGATTTGTCAGGTCGATCTTGTAGAGGAAACTGAAGGTCCCGATCCCGTTGCCGGAGTAGATGTAGACCCCGGAGTTCTCCTGTTCTATCTCAAGATACCATCGGGTTGGGACCGGTCCTGCCACATCCATCTCCCCATCCCCGTTCACATCGCCAAGGCCAATGGCTGCAAAGGCCAGTCCGCTGCCTTCACCTGGAAGGCCGCTTCCGAACGGCAGCCATCTCGAAGCGTCAGGATCGTACTCGTAGGCGTGGATCCCCTCTGTCTTGACATAATTGTCCTCTCCGGGGTCCTGATCATTGTCGAAGCTTGATCCGCCCAGATAGATCTCATCCCTGCCGTTTCGGTCGGAATCGAAAACCTCGACCGTTGTAAAAGAGGCCGTTTCCTGCGGCAGCCCGATGGATTCGTCCTTTCTCGTCAGGTCTTCCGTGCTCTGAGCGGACCCCGAGATCGATGCGAGTATGACAAATGTTGAGATCAGAGATAATATGGTCAGTATTGTGGCAGCAGACCTCACGGTTATCACCGGCTTTTCAAGGAAATATTCCGTCCAATATTTGTTTTAATTGGTGGTAAATCCAAAATCATCCCGAACGGGACCGGGCCTTTCCCCATATGGGATCAGTTTCCTGGTCTTTCGATCGGTACATCTTCAACCGGTCCCGATCTCTTCCAACGAACCACGCTGACGGTCAGGACTCCTAAAACTACTATGGCCGCAAGTATGATGATCAGGATTACGATAATGGACCCGGCCCTCGGATCGTCGATGGAAGCGGCCGGATATTCTCCTCCATCCACCATTACGGTCCCCGAGTACGAGATAGAGATCTCGAACTCCTCGATGATAACGGAGCCGTCCTTGGTGACGAAACAAACGTATTCACCCGGTAAGATCCCTTCCTGGAAGTCAGCATATCCTTCGGAGTTGGTCTCCTTGTTCAACAGGTTCCCTTCTATACCAAGCCAGACCTCAGCTCCCTTTATCGGGTCCCCGTTATCGTATTCGAAGGGGCCCAGGATGACCGTCACCTTCTCCGCTTCGACATGGATGGTGATCGAGACGGGAGGTGATCGGGCACCATCATCATCCGTGACCACCAGTGATATGACATAATCGGCCTCCTCGGCCGGGACGAAGTTGGGATCGACCTCATCATCATCCGTGATGATCAGCCCATCGTGGCTATGGCAGACCCAAGAATATGCCGCGATCTCTCCGTCATGATCGTAGGAGCCGCTCCCGTCAAGGTGAACCGTCTGACCCACAAGGCCGAATCCCGTTTCGTGGTACGGAACAGCAACGGGGGGATAGTTTATGGAAGGGTCGAGAACCGTGATCGTTACCGTGTCCGGATTTGACCATTGATCGTTGTCGTCCTTTACCTTCAACCTGAATTTGTAGACGCCTTCCTCCTTCGGAGTGAAACCCGGTCTCGAAGTGCCGGGATCTACCAGGGTCACTGATGTGTCTGTTGTGCATACCCAGGACCATTCCACGATGTCACCATCCCTGTCCAGGCTGTCGCTTCCGTCGAGCTTCAGAGTCTCGCCGAGGTCCATGGTCCTATCCTCTCCCGCATCGGCGATCGGGATCCCGTACCCTTCCATAGAAACAAGCCATGCGTTGGCGCCGTTGTTCCATCCGCACCCGGCAAGATCAAGGACCCCGTCACCATCCCAGTCTCCGAAATTGGCCCCGTAGGGTTCGCCTCCCACTTCGAGCTCGTTTGACCCGGTGAAGACCTCGGTCCATCCCCCGGGCAGGTCATTGATGAAAACGTTCACCGTCGAAAGGGTGTTGCAGGCGGAGATGATATCCAGCATACCATCACCGTTCACATCCCCCAGTTCGATCTGGCTCCAGAATCCATTGTCGTCAGGCAATCCCGAGGATGCTTCCGAACATGGAAATGAGGTCAGGGTCATCCTTCCTTCTCCAAGCCAGACCTTGATCCCCTCGTTCGCCGTTCCGTAAACGACATCGTTGTTTCCATCGTTGTTCAGGTCCGCGATCTTGACACCGAAACCGGCCAGCGTATCCTTGAAATCCCTGAGCTTGAAGACCCTGGGACTTTCCTGAACGTAGAGAACGATCTCCGAGGACCTCTGATAAGGAGCGCCTGGCGTGCCGACGAGATCAAGAAGGCCGTCATTGTTCAGGTCCCCCGCACCCACTCCGGAGATCTCGGTCTGCGGGGGATACGGCGGGCTCTCCTCCTCCCATGTCGTCCCTGTGCTGTCTCCGTAGAATATTCTGATCCCGGTGTAGGTGGATGCAACGATGTCGTTGTGACCGTCGCCATCGAGATCGATTATCTCGACCTGGTTCGATGAATCTTGGTTCTCCTGACCCATGGGTTGGGAGAGATCGATATTGTGTATTTCATTGAAGTTGCCCGAGCCATCCCCGGAATAGATGAAGATCCCTCTATACTGGTCGTCGATCTCATTGTACCACATCGTCGGTACGGGGGCGGCTATGTCCATCTCACCATCACCGTTGATGTCACCCAGACCTATCGCCGCAAAAGCGATTCCGCTTCCCTCTCCAGGAAGGCCGCTTCCGAAGGGCTCCCACCTCTCATCTTCCGGATCGTACTCGTAGGCTCTGATCCCTTCGGTCTTCGCATAGTTATCTTCTCCGGGATCGGGATCGTTATCGAAACTGGACCCGCCCATGTAGATCTCGTATCTTCCGTTATCGTCGGAATCGAAGACCTCCAGGGATGCGAAGGAATCGGTATCCTGGGGAAGCCCCAGGGAGATGTCCTTTCTCGTAAGGTCCTCCACATCCTGTGCCCACGTGGGAATGAATGGCAGAATGCTGATACCTATCAGCAACCAAGTGACCAGAATTGGACCGGAACATCTCACTGGAACCACCGGATCTGAAACGGTCTCTTTCATCTGAACGCTTTTATTTAACGATATTGAAGGCTGAACGTAAAAGGTTTGGACCAATCTTTTTTTAAAATTAGATGGTCATGTTTTATCGACGATAATGAGATCTAAAAGTTTTCTGGTATTCGGCCCCATCTTTCTGGCGGCGATCCTAGTGTCCGGTTGTATGGGGGACCTCTTTTGGGATTTCGGGCACTACTCCGTGGACGTCGAGAGATACTTCGATACAGAGGATGAGATGAGGGCCATCGAGGTCGCGGAGAACCTGAACTACACTGATTATACAAGCCTTCAGAGATGGGAGGATTCCTGGGCTAACTACATAGATTCCGAGGTCATCGACCATTACAACGCTTCCTATCACCAGGATATGGAGAACGAGAGGGAGGCGGACGTTACCTTCAGATACTACGCATGGGCCGAGTTCTACCCGGAGATGGACCTTCATCTTACCGGTGTCTCTTCCACACTTTCGGTCCGGCTCAACGGTGAAGATCCTTTCCATGTTAACGACAGCTCCGAGATCTATTATGATCTGAGTTACGATGAGATATTCCTCGGACACACGGAGAACGGATCATGGTCCGTGGACAAATACTCGTCAGTGGGAGGAGGGGTTCCTAGCGATACGGAAGTAGACCTTGACCTGCATCTCAACAATTCGTACTTCGTTAAGATGTACCTGAGCTATGATGACATATGGGGGTCGCTAGCAGCGATATAAGTCGAGACCTTCCAATTCGTTGTGCTCGACAGCGAGTTCAATGTCATGGTGATAGGTGTACATCCGTCACCATGGATGGTGTCGTAAACTAAAGTAATTTGAAGACAATGGGGGTGGCATGGAAATAAGGGCGATCATAGAGAAGGATTTCTATGAACTCGTCGAGATGGTCTACCTTCACAGAAGGGAGAGGGTCCCCGATACCGGAAAGGAGATGAAGGTCGAGATCTCCGACATCTTCAAGCGGTCAATGGTGGACCCCTCATCGGAGCTTCTCGTTTGCGTCGAGGGTGAAAGAGTCCTCGGGTTCGTCAATATCCACTATGCAGATTTCCCGATGGTAGTCGGAAGGGAGGGATACATCACGGATATCCTGGTCAAGGAGAGCGAAAGGGGGAAGGGGGTCGGAAAGGCACTTCTGGAAGAGGCCGAAAGGGCGGCAAGGAAGAGGGGATGCACTCGAGTGATGCTCAACAATGGAAAGTGGACCCCCGCTTACCAGAAAGGGTTCTATGGAAGGGTAGGATACAACGAGAGGAAGAACTTCGCGAACTTCGTGAAGAACCTTTGAGTCTCCGATCCGTGATCAGAATGTGAGCGACAGGAAGGCCGGGATGGACAGGACCATTCCCAGACTGTGCAGCCTGTGTGCGGTGATCGGTCTGTAGAACGACAGTTTCTTTACGCTAACGAGCAGCATATCCGCGAGCCCTATGAAAACAAGGTACGTCACCATCATCCCCTCAAGGAGAAGGGGGATCGCGCTGATTATTATCGTCAGGAAAAGAAATACGATGGCGAAAAGGAGGGAAGGTTTGACCCCCAGGGTGTGGGGAAGCGTTCTTCTTATTCCCTTATCACCTTCGGCATCCTTCACATCGTTAATTATCTCCTTGGCTATCCCTGTCACGAAGGCCATCAAGCAGAGGATCAAAATAATGGGGGTTACACCGACCAGAGAGGCCCCCATCAGAAATGGCAGGATCAGTAATATCGCAATGGTAATGTTACCTGATAGACCCTGCTTCTTGAACCTGATCTCGTACATCAGTCCGAGGAACAATCCCAAAAAGAAGATCATCGGAAGAAGGAAGCTTTGTGCAAGTATGGCAGCGATAACGGCCAAAGCTGCGGAGGATAGAAGTAGGCCGGCGAGATAGAATTTGGAGAACAATTGGGATAAACTTCCCGAAGCAAGTGCTCTCTTGCTGTGGATCAATTTATCGATATCGATGTCCCCGAGATCATTGAAGATATTGAGGACGCCAACGAGAAGGAATGTGGAGATCGAGGCAAGGACCATGGGAACGATATCAGTCGAGACAAGTTTTCCGGATGCAACGGCCCAACCGACATAGACGCCGACCGCTCCGAAGACCCCGTCCTCGGGTCTTAGGACCGAGATGATCCCTCTGACCTTTCTCATCTTAATATATCAGACCCAGGTAGTTTATACACTTTGTTACAGATTTCACCCGGTTTCGTAACTGATGAAAGCTATGATCATCGGTCCCATCATACCCGCCGGCATCGATCCAGGTTAGTGTTAAATACAGAATAGTGGCTTAAAAAGTTTTGACCGACGATGGAAAGGACATATGCACCAGGATTTCGGAGATTGGCTGGGTCGATCATTGCGATCTTCCTGCTGATCTTGATAATTCCGATCGATATGAATGCCACATCCAGTGACCAGATATCAGCCGACGGTGGTATCTGGACAACTTACCATGCTCCCATCAAGATCGAAGGAGATTCCGACCTGACACCTGCCAATGGAGTGGATTCCGGGTCGGGGACCCCTTCGGACCCTTATTTGATAAGGAATATGACAATTAGAGTAGACGAGGCCCCGGGAATAAGGATCTTCCATACGACCGCCCATCTCTCCATCATGAACGTTACCCTCGTTGACGGAAATGGAGCCGTTTATCCCAGCCTGGAATTGTTCAATACGACAAATATCGAAATAACCGACTCCTCCATCTACCGGGCGAATACAGGTATCAATATCCTCAATTGCTCCGACCTGCTCATTGATGATGTCACCATAAACAACAGTCGACAGGGGGTCTATATCCAGGGTTCCAGCAGGGTCTCGATGAATAACTGCATGATATTCAGGAATGATTTTGGGCTCGTCGCTTATGATAGCAACTTAGTAGATCTTCAAAGAAACGACGTTCTTAACAACTCATTCGGATTTCATTTCAACACCATGGACAATTCAACAGTTTCATCAAATTCTTTGATGGGAAATGGCCAGGTTGGGATGATCGTCACTGGTTTCGGAACGAACGTATCCGTCATCGACAACGACATCGTTTCGAATTCCGGATATGGATTATTTCTCAGTTGGTATCTGAACAATATCAGTGTTATCGGCAACAACATCTCATCGAACGGCAGGGACGGTATTCACTGTGAGAACCTTTACGGGATCAACATCAATATTTCCGGTAACATACTCAACCAAAACGACGGTTTCGGGATAATGATCCTCACGGGAGGTCCGATCAACATCACCGATAATGAGGTCCATGCAAACCTCGTCGGAGGGATATACTGTGAGTCGATGACAGGACCGAACATCCTGATTAAGAACAACGATATCGCCGACAGTTTCTCCTACGGGCTCGAGCTTCAGAACGTCGATCTGGCCGAGATCGTCGGGAACAGGATCTTGCGAAGCGGTCACATAGGTTTCCTGCTTTCGGGAAGCGACAATAATGTTGTGGCCGGGAACAACATATCTGACGGAAGTGCACCGGGTCTGATATTATCCCGCAGTTATTACAATACGGTGATCTTAAATGACCTTCTTAGGAACGATATTGGTATGAGCGTTTTCGATTCCGGGATCAACGTCATCCGGAGCAACAACATCGGAGAGAACCTTGGTCCCGGTATGTATCTCCAAAGCTGCTCGCAGACCGAGGTCTCCGATAATCGACTGTTCGAAAACCTCGACGGTGGAATTGACACAAGGGCAGGCTGCTCTGGCGCTATCTTCTTCAGGAACCTATTCGAGAACAATAACAGGTATGGTCTGCGTGTCTATCATCCTTCCTCCACCTGCCAGGTGCTGAACAACACCTTTTTGGGAAGTCAGGAAACATCTCTGGAACTCGATACAAATTCCATGACCTCGGTGAAGAACAACTTCTTCCTTGGCGGCACCCGTTCGATCTCGATCTCGTCCAGCACCATGATAAAGGTGATCAACAATCACTTCCAGCAGGCGGGGACCAGGGTCACCGGGGACCCCGATCAGATCAGCTGGTCCTATGCCTTAAAAAAAGAAGAGAGAAACATCATCGGGGGCAACTACTCCTTTGGCAATTTCTGGTCCAACTACAACGGAGAGGACATCGACGGGGACGGCATCGGGGACACGGACCTGCCCCATGGTCCGGGGGACATGGGGCCGCTTGTGAAGGACCCGCCTCCCCCTGACACGGAGCCCCCCTACATCATAGACCTCACCAGGGATAAACCCGAGACGGGGAAGGAGTTCGATGTGATCCTGCAGGTGGTCGACAACCGGAGCCTCTTCGGCGTTAACGTCGATGTGGAGGTATTCCAGTATATTTCCGGAGAGGGTTACGGTCCGGGGAAGCTGAATGACACCATCGTGTTCGATGGGAACGGTCTGTTCTCCATGAGGATCGATGTGGATGAGAGGAGCGTCAACGTCAAGCTGGTGGTCTCACTGAAGGATTTCGCCGGGAACACAGCGAAAATACCGCTGGTATACGAGGTGGAGGACATCCTGCCTCCTGTCATCAACGAGGTCCAGGGCGAGAATGCCATGACAGGTTCGGAATTCCAAATCGAGGTCGATGCGGCTGATAATATCGGGCTCTCCGAGGTGATCTCGGAGTATCGGTTCTACGGGAACGTATCGGAGAGCCTCTTCAGTCTGCCCGAGAATGCATCTTTCTCGGATGATCGATATTCCATACACTTCCTGGTCCCGCCGACTGCAAGGCTCCTGAATTTCAGGGTGATCATCAAGGACAATGGCGGACTGCAGGCGGTGTCGGAGTGGAACTCGCTCCAGGTCGCCGATGTCATCGACCCGGTATTCACGGACCTGAATCCCGCGACCATCGACGGAGGCTCGAACATCACCTTCAGGTTCGGACATTACGACAATATCGGTCTTTCGCGTGTGAGGCTGACGTTGTATATTGATCGCGTTGAGAAGGATGTCATTCACCAGTTCGCTCCGTTTCAGTCCATCATCGAGTTCGGAGCCTTCATACCAGAAGATGCCTTAGAGCTCAGGTACGCTCTGATGGGGTGGGACGAGGCGGAGAACGATGCGGACCTTCACAGGACGATGGAGGTCATGGACGTGATACCTCCTGGCATAACCGACCTCACGACGGGCTTCCCCGTCAACGGAAGGTCATTCTCCCTCTCATTTCGATATGACGACAACCGTGAACTATCCAGCGGATTCATCTACTGGAGGTTCGATACCGGACAACAAGAAAATGTCACGGTCCTTTCGGAGGATCTGCGAATACAAAGAGTGCCTGTGAGCGCGGCCATGTTGACCTACAGTGCGGGAGCCATGGACGGCTCGGGGAACTGGAGGGTTATCGAGAGATCACTTGAAGTAATTGATCTGACCCCGCCTGTCGTCGACCTCGGTTTCGAAACCCCGTATACCTCGCAGAGGTTGGAGGTCAATGTCACAGCGGTCGACAACAGGGATGTCACATATGTCATGGTCAGGTATTCCATCAACGATGAAAGTGCATTGTTACATGCTGTTGAGGCCAACGGCAGTTTCCTTCTGGATGTTCCACCCGACGCTCTTTCCCTGACGATCTACGGTTATGCCCGGGATCGATCCGGGAACCTGAACTCCATGAACAGGACCGTTGATGTTCTGGACGGGACCCCTCCCATGATATCTGACCATAAGGTAGAGGTCCGAAGTGATGGCATGCTGTCGCTTCAATTGAAGGTCCAGGACAACAGGAAGGTCAATTCATCGTGGGTCCGGCTGGTCGGAGAGGACGGATCCGCCATCAAGGTGACCCTGAGAGAGGCCTCCCCGGGCTCCTTCGAGGCAGTGTTCAACGAAGGGAACCTAGCAGGCTGGTTCGGGATAACATTCTTTGCGGATGATGAGGCCGGAAACATCGAAGAACTGGATGCCGGGTTCTATGAACTGAAGGGAATACCGGAGGGCCCGTTCCCCTTCGGTTTGTTCATTATCATCATGATGGTCCTCGTATCGGTATTGGTGATCGTTGCTTTTGGCCTCCTTCGTTCAAGCAGAAATGGAAGAAGGCTGCTGAAGATAAGAAGCATCGATGAAGTGGATACCGAGATATATGACATGATGCTGGGAGAGGAATGACCCCATGCCCCCCGTCCTTCGACGACAGAAAGTTATTATCGTCGGTCATGGGATTTCAATCCGGTGATCTGGTGGAAGAGACGCATTTGATACAATGCCCGTACTGCGGGAACAAGATACCGGTTGTGATGAAGGGAGAAGATCTCAGCGGGGTCAGCATCGCCTCCCCAAGAGCAAAGCATAATTGAATTTCTTCGAGAAGTTGGAATATTTGGGATCCAAATCAGAACAGGATCTATGAAATGTCTACTGCAAAGTTTATATTATTGTAAAAAAACCTATTCAGTTTATAAAACTGTGTAAGAGTCACCCCTATAAAACAGCAGAGATCAGTGACGTAGACAGGGCGGGGCTGGGGGGGGGGGCTGAAGCCCCCCTCCCCCCGAAACGCTGGAAGGGGGCCCGTCAAGGTGCCTTTCGTGGCACAAATGATACGGTGTTGGATAAAGTTGGCTGCAATTTCCTAGTGTGGGAGGGAAGAAATACCAATTTAAATAATATTAATCCTCATCGTACCACAATCACGTATTGAACGCACACCAAAATTCGCCTTTGAGCGATCGCAATCAAATTTGGCACAAGCATACCCCTTGACAAAGGAAACATGCCTGGCAAATTTTAGCCCCATCGGCCTCCCAATGGGGGAGTTATGGGGCCCCGCACTTTCCATAGACCAACTTTGAGCCAAAGATGGAAATGGCCAAAAACGGTCGGCCATCCTAGCATCGGCTAGGTTCTTGTTTCAAGTTCCCGCCAGTCGGATCGAACTTTTTCTTCATTCATTTCTGGTCATTTCTCCTTCTTATTTATTATGTATTTATTAATTAATTATTATTTTACATAATTTATTTATTATTTTTAATTTATTATTATTTATTTTACATTTGTTTAGTAGCTAGC
>JBLIRI010000003.1:0-43967 GCA_049472235.1 Thermoplasmatota archaeon
GACGTCCGCAGAGTATCCGAGCTTGTTCATTCCCTTGATGAACTGATCCTCGGAGATCCTCTTCTCCTTGTACAAACCCAATAGCTCCTTCTTCTTCTGAAGCTTCTTCAACCGGAGCTTGTCCTCCTTCGTGAGGCTCCTCTTTCCCGAAGGGTCCTGGGGCATCAACAAAATACCTGTTTCATGGGATAAGAACCTGTCGTCATTATTATCCCCCGGCCCCTATTTCGGCCTGAGCCTGTCCCAGTCGCGCTTCCTCGACCTGACAACGAAGACCTCTTCCTCCTCCTCCCTTCGGAGCTCCTCGTCCCCCTGGTCGAACCTTCTCCTGGAGAGGGCGCTCGCAACGGCAACGACCACCAGCAGGACCAGGGCCAGGACGATCAGCACGACCGGCCACCGCTCCTCCAGGATCAGTTCCCCCGCTTCCTCCCAGAAGCCTTTGCTTTGCCTGGCTTCCGGCTTCTTCACGCTCCAGCCGCTCACCTGGATCCCCGGATCATGGTGTATATTGTCTGCGCGGGGGTAGACGAAATGACCCGAAAGGGTCGCTCCGATCCCCGTCCTTGCCTTCAGGAAACTGTTCCTCCACACGGGATCGAGGGGTCCTATCAGGGATATATTGGTGAACTGGGCCCTCGATCTCATTGTCCTGCCCCCTTCATCGTTGACCTCGCCCACCTCATCGTCCCAGAAATATCTCAGGAGCTCCCTCTGTCCGTTCCGCATCGAGACAGCACCGCTGCCCATCGTGTCCATTCTTTTCACGAGGACATCGTCCGATCCTTCGGTCCACAGGGGCCTCTGCGTGCCCTCCGAATATGACGTCGAGATCGAGGTATCACCATAGAACCTGGAACGGATGAGCTCAAGAAGTTCCCTGCCGAGGGTAGCGTCGATCGTCCTGCCGACATGCAGGCCGAACTTGAGCATGAGGGAGGCCCTCGTATTGTCAGGGGCATAATCCCATCCGGTGATGATGTGGTCCATCTTCGTTGTCAGGTTGAGCTTCTCGAGCTCGTAGGCCTTCTCCTTTTCCATTCGTTGAACGGTCGAGGAGACGGCTTCCGTCCTGAGGTCCGCGAGCATCCTTTTTTCCGCGCTCAAACCTGCCTTGAGATGAAAGACGAACCTGATGCTCTCGACGAAGGTGGAAGGCCTCACTGATTCCGCTGTCATAGAAGCGGCATCCCTGGCCACCCTGGTATAGGAGACGTTCCTTGCCTCCAGCGAGAAGGTCCACTCGATACCCTCTCTGGTTATCACGGGCTCCCTCTGCCGGAAAGACCATGCAAGCTCGAGAGATGCCGCCTTGATGATCCGGTCTCCGGAAGCCTGGTCAACGAAGGAGACCGTGGAGGACGGATCAAATATACCGTTGCGGTTCGCATCCTCGAACTCCACCAGGGAGTCGATCCGGTAGAGTGTGACGGATTCGCTCGTGATGGGCTTCTTGGTCCCGTTCTCCAGGATCATGTGGCCGAGGATGTCCATGCCCCGGGTTATCACAGTGATGGGGCCTCGGTCCGCCCTGGTGCCCCAGAGGAAAACAAGCGTCCCTCTCTCCCCGAAATCTATTCTGATGTAGGTTCCCCCGCCGAGGTCCCTTGTCTCTCCCCTGGTGATCTTGTGGGGTATCGAGGGGCGCTCGGTCAGGTCAATGCTGTCGAGGCGGTCCTGGGCGGAAACGACCGGGGAAACGACCATGAAAAATGGAAGTGCAAGAATGAGAAAGGAAGCGGTTGCGGCGAACATCTTCTTCTTCATCCATTGCCTCCGATAAAGGAAACAGGGGCGGGTCCGAAAACCCGCCCCCCATCATAAGAATATCATGCCCTACTTTTTAGTTGCCTCTCCATCTCTCCATTCTCTCCCTCGGGCACGGGTCTCCGGGGCTCGATCCGATCGTTTTCGGTATCCTCTCTCCCGGGCCTTGCCTCTTGTGTTCCGCCGTTCCTTTCGGGATTCCCCTGGTTATCAGGAATCTCCGATCCGGGGCGCTTCTCCTCCCATATCTCCTTCTTCACTACCCTCTCGGGTATCCCGTCGGAATCCCGGTCTATCCACATGAAGAGCTTCCTGTGGACCTTGACGAGATCGACCCTTCCGTCCGAGTCGCGGTCGATCCAGGACGTTTCGTTATGGGAGATCCGGACGAGCTCCGGCCTCATGTCATCATTGCGGTCCTTGAAGAGAAGGGATGTCCGCGTGGCATTCCTGTGCTCGGGATGCCCGTCCGAGTCCGCATCCCTGGAACCGGACCTGACCATCGATATCCTTATCAGCTCCGGCCATCCGTTGCCGTTTCCGTCCCTGTAAATTCCCGACACGGATGCTCTCTCCCTGGTCTCCGGGTACCCGTCGGAATTGCGGTCGATGACCCTGCCGGAGGATGCCCTGGCACTGATCAGGTCCCACATGGGCCTTCCTCCGAGGTCCGTTCTTCTGTAATCCGCATTGTGGAACTTCACGAGCTCGGGGTTCCTGTCCAGCCTCAGGTTGACGACAAGGCGGGATCCGGTATGGAACTCCTGGACCTCCCAGCCGCCGTCGGAATCCCTGTCCCTTGCCCTTCCGGTCCACCTGAAGGAGCGTTCGATCCTTGGAAGAGGGTCCGTGCTCATTCCGGCCTTGAAGAAATGGACGGCCGTCAGCTTTACCATCTCGGGATCCCCGTCACCGTCCCGGTCGACATATACAAGGGTGAACCCTTTCATCCATGAGATCCGGATGCTGGACAGGTTTGCCCGGTCCAGATGGTCCCCGATCTCCTCGATGGAAAGGTTGAGGTCCTCAACGGTCGCATTGCTCCCTCTCGAATAGTGCTTCCATATCACGAGCTCGGGATAGCCGTCCCCGTCGCTGTCCACTATCCTTGCCTCGCCGGTGGCATTGATCCTGGGAAGTGCGTTGTACATCCACTCCCCCGACGAGTTGGCGGTGAAGATGGTCTTCACACCCGGGAGCTTCTCCCATTCCGAGTGGGACCCGACGAAATCCCTTGTAAGGAACCCGTATGCCCTCTTGACAAGCGGCCCGAACCTGGGGGCCGTGGAAGAGGTGTTGACCGGACCATCGTCGATCTCTTCATCCACAGACCCGTCGAGTTCGAGATATCCATCAAAGTCGAGTTCTTCATACCCATCGGTCACTGCCTCCGGACCCTGGCCCTCATCCCCGAACACCATGGCGGTCGAGGTGACAAGGAGCGCCAGAACGAGCCCCAAGGCGCTTGCCGTCATCATTGCCTTGTTCATGTTTGCAACCTCCACAGGAGGCGTTCTTCCTCCTTGGAGGAGCATTTCCACTGGAATCGATATATAAACTCGGAGCATTTTTTCCTTAAATCTATCAAAACCCGGCCTAGAAATATCAGACCCCATCGCCCTCGGTGGCGGACCTGTTCTCCTCGAGCACTTCCTTGACCTTCCTCAGGTCAAAGGCCACAAGATGGTCAGGTATGGTCGTGATGGTCCTTTCGTACTCGGAAAGGTCGCTCCTGCATCTCTTAAAAGCCTCGCGGGCCTTCTTCTTCTTTCCCCTGTCCCTGTAGTGTATTCCGAGCAGCAATTGGGTGTGGAGTGATCCCTCGATGGCGTTATCGAACCTGTTGGGGTCCCCCCCCGTCTCCCTGATGCTCCTCAACTGGAGGTCCGCTAGCTCCCGGTAGCTTTCGATCAATCTCTCGAGCATCCCCTCCCTGGGGTCGTCCATCCTGGGATCGAGAAGGGGCAGACCTGTGGCACGGAACAGGTTCGCCCTCTCGGAGATACCAACGTTCTCCTCCAGAGCCACGGCCTGCTCTAGAAGGTCCACGAGGTTGAGAAGGTGCTCTTCCCTGTTCACGAAGGAGCCTTCCTTCGAGGTCCTTTCCAGTTCAGAGAGGGTCTCCCAGGCAAGCTGCAGGCAGGAGCATGCAAGCTCCCGGTCCTCATTCCTCCCGGCGATGTCGTATTCCCTCGCTATCGAAAGGTATCCCTTGACCACCATTCCACGGTCCTCGGGCGGGACCTGCGTGCATATGGCCCTGACCCTTTCAAGCGAGGTCCTGTCTGGGAGATCGTCGGAGAGCATGATGTCCTCGAGCTCTATCAGCGCAAGCAATCTTCTGTCTCCGATGGACCGCGAGACCTCCTTCGCCCTGTTCAGGCATTTTTGAGCCCCCTCCTCCCTGCCGATGGCCTTTGCCGACCTGAACGCCTGCAGGCAGGCATATACCTCGCCCACCCTGTCCAGGGCCTTCTCGTACTCTGACGCACTTCTGATGGCCTCCCTGTAGGCTTTCTGGGTTTCTCCCATCAGGTGGAGCGTCTTTGAGAGATGCAGTCTTTCCTTTGCGGCCCCTACCATGTCCCCCAGGGCCCCGTAGGTCTCGATGGCCTTGTTGTGAGCGGAGATCGTCTGTTCGTACCTTTTCTGGGACCTCGAGATCTTGCCCCTGATGTGTTGGAACAATGCAAGGTCCTTTCCCTTGATCCTGTTCTTCGGATATGTCGCCTCTATCAGATCGAGGGTCCTTGAAGCGGAAACCATCTCTCCCTCGACGGTTTCGATCATCGCCTTCTGCATCCGGAGGGCAAAGAGGTGTTCATCCGACAGCCGGGAGCGTTCCAGTTTGAGGATCGGACCCAGCAGTACCTTTCCCCTACCCACTCCGGACATCGTGTTCAGAAGCATCACGGTGGAGAGCGCGAGCTCCTTTTCCCCGGTCTCGATGAACCTCCCGACGGTCATGTCCAGGTAGCTCTTGAACAGGTCCCGCAGAGCGGGCTCGTCCTCGTAGACGATGGCCGAGTAATGCTCCACGATCAGGGAAGAAACTCTGTCCGATGCCCCTATCTCCCTCAATCTGTCCGGCCCGAGGAGTTCCGGACCGTCGGCCCATATCCTCAATATTACAGCCAGCTGGTAAGCGGTGATCTCATCCAGGACCCTTCTCCTTTCCTCGGTCGGAATGGTGGTCTTGAGGTGGTCGGAGATGATATCATGGATGAACAGCAGACCGCCCCTGATCTCTCTGAGCAACCCCTTCCTCTCAAGAATGTCGATGTCTTCCGATGATGTCCTGCCGACGAGGGAGCGGTGGACGGGGACGCCGGCGAGAGCCGCGAGCTTCAGCACGTTCTTCTGTTGGGGCGGGAGGGGGGCAAGGACCTCCTGGTCCAGGAACTCTCCGAACCGGGTCCTTCCGGCTGCACCCATCGCGCTCGTTATCAGCTCGATATGAAGCGGGTGCCCCTTCGTCATGTCCCATACCGCGCCTATGTCTCCGCCCTTCCCCGTCTCCTTGATCATCAGTGCCACCGACTTCAGGTCCAGACCCTTCAGCTCGAGGGTCCTGACACTTCCCTGAACCTCGTATCGCGGGTCCAGGAAAGAAGGGCGCTCCCTGGTCAGAATGATCACCTTCAGCCCCGGGACCTCCATTGAGGTCTTGCAGAGCCCTTCCATGTAAACGTCAAGTCCTCCCCCGGTCTTCTGCAGGTCATCTATTATCAGCGTCAATCCCTTTGCGGAGGATGCCACCGATCTGATCCTGCGGGCCAGCTGCCCCGGGGAGACATCATCCTTGAGAAGTTCCATTGCATCCTCCTCGAATCCCATCTGGGACAGGACCCAGGAGATCTCGTTTGCAAGCTCCACCCTGTCCGTCCAGGGTTCGCAGCGAATGTACCCGGTCTTCTGGGTCGATTCCGACATTCCCTTGAGCACGAGAGATGTCTTCCCCATGCCTGCGAGCCCCCATATGATGAGGACCCCGGACCTGGACCGGAGATAATCCTCGATGAAGGAGAGCTCTTCTTCCCTCCCGAAGAAGTGGACGGGCATCTGGTAGTTCCCGAAAAGCGAGGGCCCTTCTCTCAACGGCTCCCAGCCTGGGGTGAGATCGACGGGCTGGTCCTTCTTGCTCCTGTGAAGGTACAGCTCCGCCAGGGTTAGCCCGATCCCCGCTTCCCTTGCTTTCCTGTATGCGCGCAGAAGGGGGGCCCTGCTCATCTCCCCGTCCACAACGACCATTATGGACAGCTGCTCGAGTTGCGCCCTCAAGCCTTCGACCACCCGCTCGCCTTTCTGGGTCAGGAAATATGCCTTCTGCCTTCGTTTCTCTCCCTTCACGTGCTTGAGGGTGGAATCCACGAGTTCGTCCGCGGTCAGCCGCTTGAGGGAGCGCGAAACGTTGTTCTCGAGGATGCCCAGCCTCTTGGCAAGCCCCTTCTGGGACACTTCCTGGGGGACGTCCCAGAGGTCCCTTTTCCCCGAGAATTCCGAGAGGAAGAGAAGGATCTGCTCGTCCGAGTGTAGCTTAGTTCGCTTGATGCCTGCCTTCAATGGAACACCTTTCAAACCCGTTTTTCCAGCCACCTCGAGGTCTCTCTCAGGCCTTCCCTGAGCTCCGTTGCATCCTCCTGAAAGAGCTTTTCCCTGAGCGATCCGACGTCGGCAACGGACCTGACGATCTCCCCCTTCCTTTCCGGAAGATACACCTTTTTCAGCTCCTTTCCCGATATCCTGGCAACCGCATCTGCAAGTTCGTTCACAGTGGTTTCCCTTCCGGTCGCCACGTTCAGCGTCCCGGTGAGGTCCGAGGAAGCGGCCTTGATCAGGACCTCGGCCACGTCCTTGACGAATATGAAGTCCCGTGTCTGCTCGCCGTCACCGTAGATCAACAGCGGCTCCCCTTTGACGGAGCGGTGGATGAACTTCGATATCACCCCGCAATATGGATTGTCGGGGTCCTGCCTGGGGCCGAAGACATTGAACAGCCTCGCGGCGACGTACTTCAACCCGTACTGCTGGCGGTATATCTCCATCAGACGCTCCGAGGCCATCTTGTGAAGGCCGTAGGGGGACATCGGCTCAAGCGGGGCCCCTTCATCTGTGGGAAGCCGGTCCGTGTCCCCGTAGACGGCGGCAGAGGATGTGAAAACGACCTTCCTGGCCCCGGACCTTGCCGCGTGGTCCAGGACGTTCATGGTTCCCAGATAGTTGACCTCGAGATCGAGCCTGGGATCCAGGAAGGATGAGGTCACGTCCACCCTTGCCGCGAGGTGGAATATGGTCGAGATCGGTGGCCCGCCCCCGAGTTTTGAGGGGGTAAGCGCATGGTCGAGAGGGACCCTGATGTCTCCCTGGATGAACCGGAAGTTGTCCTCCGAGAGCCAACCCTGGATGTTTTCCATCTTCCCTGTGGAAAGGTCGTCCAGGACATAGACGATGTGACCGGTCTCCATGAGCAGATCAACAAGATGCGAACCAATGAAACCGGCGCCGCCAGTTACGAGGACTCCCTGTTCCCTCATCATCTCACCAGGCCCGAGATTATCGTTTTACAACGTTGTAACCATATCAATGTTCATTAAATGAACCCTCTCAAAAGGTGTAAGTAGTCATTATTACCTTATTGGTATAGGGTCGAGTTCCTTCCGGGAGAGTTAGCCGGATCATCCGAAGTGGTGATAATGGAGAACAAGGGAGATGGTCTGCTATCGCTCTTCAAGAGCGACATCAAGGGGTACGTTGTCTATCCTTATACGGGAGCGGTCATGTCCAGGAAGGACGTCCTCGATCTTTACCAGTATCTCGCTGTGAAGCATGTTGAGGACCCTGAGGACAAGTGGTCCTGTGAGATGCTGCTCCAGTCAAAGTCTCTCCTTTCCATCCCGGACGACCTGCACCATGACCTCCTGCAAGAGCTGAAGAGCAGTGGTACGGACGAGCTCCATATAGGTTACAAGCGCCCCATACTCGAGGAGGTCGAGACGCTCAGATTTTTCAGGAAGGGCTTCTGCCCGGGGGGCGCCGAAAGGAGCGATAGGGAAGTTCCGGAAGCGGGTCCCGGTATGGAATTCATCAGCGATATCCTAGAGTTGGAGAGGGGTTCCCTCCTCTTTGAGATGGAGGACGATCCCATCGACCTTGGGGATGATTCCGCTATGTCCAGCGGGTTCATGGTCGGAAGCGATCACTCTGTAATGGACGATATGCTGTCACCCGACAGAAAGGGACCTAAGAAGAGATAGCTCCCTGGCATAGTTCTCATCCCCGCCAGGGGTCTCAAGGACCATCGGAATGCCGGCGAACCTCCCATCCTTCACCAGCAGGGAGAAACCCCCGATCCCGATCTCTCCCTCCCCTATCCCTGCATGCCTGTCAACCTTCGACCCGCTCGATCGAAGTGAATCATTTATATGAAATGCCCTGAGGGCCCCGAGGCCAAGGATATCATCGAAGTTCCGCATCGTTCTCTCATATCCCGCTGGTTCCGAGATGTCATAGCCCGCAGCGAACACGTGGCAGGTATCCAGACAGACCCCGATCCTTTCGGGCATGGAAGCCCCGTCCCTGATTTCCGCAAGCTCCTCGAAACTGCCCCCAAGACCGGAGCCCTGCCCCGCCGTGGTTTCCAGGAGGACGGTCACCCTTTCCCCGCTTTCAACATCATCGAGTCCGGAGAAAGAAAGCTCCAGCCCTTCGATCACCCTTTCGATCCCTTCCTTGACCCCCGAGCCGAGATGGGACCCCGGATGGGTCACAAGATAGGGTATCCCGAGCATCGAACAGCGCATCAGCTCAACTTTGAACCCTTCAACGGACCTCTCGAACGCTTCCTTTCCGGGGGCCGCGAGGTTTATCAGGTAGGGATCGTGGGCCAGGACCGGCCCGATACCGGAAATGGAAAGCTTCTCTTTGAAAAGCCTGACCTCTTCATCCTTCAGTGGAGGGGCGCTCCACTGCCTTTGGTTCCTTGTGAAGATCTGGAAGGTATCGCAGCCAAGTTCAAGGGCCCTGGCTACGCTGTTGTGAATCCCACCGGCGATGCTGACGTGGGCTCCGAGAATGGGCATGGATGATCGGACCGGGCATCTATGTTCATGGATCAGATCTGCTCGAACATGTCCTTTCCGACACCGCAGACGGGGCACTGCCAATCATCTGGCAGGTCTTCGAATGCAGTACCGGGTTCAATGCCGCCGTCATCATCGCCCTTGGCCGGGTCGTAAATATAACCACACGCGATACATCTCCATTTGTCCATAGTAAATACCTCATGGAACCAATATGTCCGCTTGGTTATCATTCAATGGATAGATATCATTTTTCCCCGCCCTCAGGAGAACCTTTCCGATATGGACCTCAGAACACCCTTGAGGTTGTCCGCGTTCGAAAAATCTCCGACGGTCCTCTTCAGCTCCTCGGGTGATGTACTTCCCGCCTTCAGTCCTTCCCTCAGCTCCTTCACCTCCGATATCAGGTTCGGCATCGCCCTGATCAGGTTGTCGACTATTGTGATGTCCGCGGTACTGGAGGTCCTTGACAGCGGGTTCAGGTCAACTGTGATAACATCCTTTCCCGCTGCCTTGAGAGCCTGGCACCTGTCCCCGTCTTCGAGGGGGACGAGAACCACATCTGCCATGAAGATCCCCCTGCTCGAGCATAGGGCCCTTGCATGGTCAAGCCCCTCGAGCTTCGCATCAGGCTCTTCCCCGAGGACCTTGTGGCATCCGTGCTCCCTCAGAACGGCAGCAAGACGGGATACCCTTTCCTCGGTCCTGTGGAAGATGTTGACCTCCACCGGACATTCCAGCAATCCGGATAGCTCCGAAACCTCCTCGGGAACGAGAGCGCCGACGTTCCCGTTCACGGAAATCACGGGTCTTTGGGCCAGCAGCAAACGGCAGGCCGCGGCCCTTTCCGCTTTCCTTGCTTCATCGACCGTGACCTCTCCGAGGAGGTAGTCGAAGGCCTCTCCTCTTCCGTGGGCGATCAATCCCTGAGTGACCACGAGTCCTTTCTCCCAGCCTTCGACAAGGCGGTCCCTTGTGGTCAGTGATAGATACCTCGGATGGCTCTTCGGAACTGTCATTTGCTCCCCTTCCTCCAAAAAGGATTACTCCTATTATGACCTTTCACCATCGTGCCGAAGATTTATCATTTTCTGAGGATAACCGCCTTCGTTCATGCCACGGAGGACAGTGAGAAGGTCCTGACCGCTGTCAGCAACATTCTCGGGGGCGGGGTATCGGGCGAGATCACCGAGAACAGGGCCGAGGGGATATTCCACAATCCGATCTCCTATATTGTCGTTGAAATGGGTTCCAGCAGGAGGATCGAGAGTGTGGTCAGGAAATGGGAGGCCATGAGGTTCTGGAAAGATGCTAAGGAGGATCTCGAGGACCGGCTGGATGAGGATCTGGTTTACCATGTCAGGCTTGACAAGCAGAAAGCCTTCTCCGGCGAACTGTCCCTCTGGAGCGGGGGCGAGGCGGTGGAGGTCCAGTTGAAACCCGCCACATTCCCTTCCTCCAGGGAAAACGCCGCTGCCATCATTCTTCACGGACCTCCTTGAAAGATCGGCCCCGAGATGAATTTCAAGATATTTACAAAACGATATTATACGAAAGGTCGTATTTCCTTCCCCTGCCCGCTTGAAAAGAGAGCGGCTTCCCGGGTGGTGTCAAGATGTCCGATGAAATGAAAGCCGATGAGAACAGCCCTGCCACTGTCGATGAGCAGGCGAAGAAGGAAGATATGGTATCTTTCCTCAGCTCATCCGGGAAGATATCGGAGGATCTTGCATCATCCCTTTACGATCAGGGTCTCAACAGCTGGAAAGGTTTGCTGGAAGGGACCGAAGCCTCTTTCAAGAAGTTCAAGGGGATAGGACCCGCCAAGGCAAAGGTCCTTGTGGAACTCGGGGTTCGGAGGAGGGACGAAATGGAAGCCTCGGTCCCCGGGTTGAAAGAGGTCCTTGGATCGGTCCCCAGGATCAACCAGAAGATCATCTCATCACTTCTCGAGAACGGATACGATTCCATCGAGAGCTTCAAGGACAAGACGGAGAAGGACCTCCGGGAGATCAGCGGGATCGGTCCCAAGATGTCTGCAGCCATACTGGAAGCGGTCAGGTGCCATCAGGAGATCTACGGGGATGCCCCCGGAACGGGAACATGCGTGGAGGAAGCGACTGCCGAGGTTGAGGTCGAAGAGGAAGCCCCTCCCGGAGATGAAAGATCGCTCATCCAGAGGATAATCGATGCCATCGGCGGTTTCTTCGGCGGCAAGAGCAAGGAAGGAGAGGAAAAGGAGGCAGAAGCTCCAAAAGAGCAGGTAGAGGGCACTGAAGGACCCGGGGTGGAGGAGCCGGAAAAGGAGGAGGCGCCTCCCGGGGAGGAGCCCGTCCCCGAAGAGGTTTCCGGGGAAGCGCCGGTCGAGGAGGCGCCAGGAGAGGAGGTTCCAGAGGAGGAAGCGGAGGCTGAGGCATCGGAAGAACCATCTGAACCCGAAGAGGAGGCCGCGGGGGAGGTCGAGAAAGCTCCCGAGCCCGTGGTCGAGGAAGAGCCTCCTGCCAGGACATCGTTCTTCGAGCGGATAAAGCAGATGTTCTTCGGAGGGGCGAAGAAAGAGGAAGGCGAGAAGAAGCCCGAAGAGGAGGCAGCGGCCAAGGAGGAGGCTCCTCCGGAAGAGGAGGGCTCCCCTGAACCGGTCTCAAAGGAAGCCCCGGAGCCTGAGGAAGAGAGCGCCCCGGCTAAGGAACCCATGGTCAAAGAGCTCCCTCCGGCAGAAAAGAAGGAGATAAAGGTTTTCGAGGACCTGCCGGGGGTAAGCAAGAAGATCGCCGAGGCATTGAGGAAGGCGGGATACCTCAACATCAATGAATTGAGGGAGGCGGGTCCCGAGGACCTTGTGATGATCGAGGGGATCGGTAAAAAGACCGCCGAGAAGATCTGCGTGGCCCTCAAGGACCAATGATAAGGTGTTCGGGAATGTCCCGGAAGGTCCTTGTCTATCCATTCGAGACCGGAGCTGACCTTTCAAGAAAGGACATCCAGAGGATCATAGGCAGGCTCGGAACAGATGGTCTGCCGGTCCTGATGGACCTCGATGCGATCTTCGGCAGTATCCATCTTGCTTCGGGTATCATGCATGCCGCAAGGGCGATCTTCAACGATGAAGCGAGAGCGAGGGAGCCCTCCATCGAGGTCCTCAGATGGCTGTCGGGATCACACCAGGTATTGCAGGGAATATTGTCCGTGGGGCCGGGGTCGGGAACGAGAAGACTGCTTCTATCGGTTCTTCCTTCCGACTGGCCCGCCAAAGAGGATGCCTCCGTTCTTCCGGATATTGCGGAGATCGAATGGAAGGGGGTGGAGCTTCCCCAACTCCGACCTCTTGGGGTGCCCTTCAATTACGGGGAGGACAGCGCTTTGAGGGCGCTGGGATTGGACCCGGAAAGTTTCTCTGGACATGAGGAAAAGGAAAGGGCGGTACTCGAGGTCGTTTGTCTTCCCGGACTGAAGTGATATCAGCTTCATTCATAGATAACTTCCTACAAATTTAAACATCATATTACAAATATGTACAAACATTTACATAATTAAACAGATGTGGTCAGAACAACCGTTTCTATGTTCATAAAATAGATATATCTTGAGGCCTCGTTATTGATTACTTTCGATACGGGTTCGAGATAGGAGCCATCCAGACATTCAACCCAAATTCTTTCGGGAAGGTAATCATGATGCCAAGGCCAGCGAAAAGAGCAATTACCAAAGCACTTCCTCCGGGGATCGTTATCCTGATCATTTTGATCTCTGCCAGCATGGTGCTGACAAGGGACAATGCCCAAGGAGGCCAGGGGGACGCGGAGGACTCTATCGAAAGCCGCCTTGCGGACCAGGAATCCCCCGCTGCCGGGGGGACCCTCAACAGCTTCACCACCGGAGTCAGCAAAGGTCTTCCCCAGAATGTCGCCACTATCAGGGATTTCAGCGCGATCGACGCTGCCGATGTGAACGGCGACGGCGATCTCGACCTTGCTTTCGGCGGCGGTGCCTGGAGCCCGGCGAACACCAAGGGCCTCTATGTTTATACCGGGGACGGAGCCGGGAACTGGACCAAGACCTCATCTGGACTCCCGACCGTGGACAGCTGGGGGAGAGTGGCTTTTGGGGACGCTGACAATGATGGCAGGATGGAACTTTATGCTGCGACCGAGGGTTGGGGATCGGCCGGTGGGTCAATAAAGGGGCTCGGAGCCTGGGAGTATTCATCCGGGTCCTGGTCCACCACCGGGATATCTTCACCCATCACCACGGGGGCAACGAATGGGGTTTTACTCAAGAATTTCACAAAGGGCCCGGGACTGGACCTTGCGATAACCTACTCTCGCGGGAGCACAAACGGGGTCAAGGTCTATTACGGGAACGGCACGTCCCCGATTAACTGGACCGACAATTCCAACGGACTTCCGACCTCGGGCGAATACACGGACGTTGATGTTCTTGACATGAACAAAGACGGACTTCCCGACCTCGTAACCGGATCATACAATAACCGGGGGATTAAGTTCTTCACCCAGAACTCCGGCGGGAACGGATGGACGGACAGGACCTCATCACTCCCTTCAAGCGTGACGACAGGCGACTCTCTTGGGATCGTCCTCGGAGACGTGAACGGCGACGGACACAACGATATCACATATTCCAACATGGACTACGGAATGATCACCCTTTTAGGAAACAGCGGGGGGACCGGGGGAACCTCCTTCAGCTGGACCTCGCCGACGAACGGATTTCCGTCAAACTTCGGCACCAGCGGGAGATTCGGCCAGCTGAGATTGGCGGATATCGACAAGGACGGGGACCTGGACCTCCTCGCACCAAAGGCGGGGACCGGTCTCTACCTCTTCCTGGGGAACGGATCGACCACACCCGGAACGGCCTTCGGTTGGACCCAGGTCACCGGAAAGAACCTTCCCACGAACATGACCATCTACGGATCGGCCTTCTTCGACATGGACGGCGACGGGGACCTGGACCTTGCCGCGGCAACCTGGGGGGACGGTGTGAAGGTATACCGCACGAACCTTGGAGGGATCCAGGTAAATACCCCCCCGGTCCCTGATGCCGGATCCAATATTTCAACCAGGGTCGGAGCCAACGTAACCCTCGATGGAACAGGGAGCAGTGACCAGGAGGACGCTCCGAGCGGGGATGCCCAGGGAACGATACTGACCTACGAATGGAACGTGACATCCAAACCAACGGGTTCGACCGTGGCCGACAGCACACTCAGACCTTCGGACAAGGTCGCGAAACCATATTTCACTCCCGACAGGGAAGGAACCTATGTCATCAAGCTCTCGGTGAAGGACACCGACGGTGCCTGGTCCAAACCGGCGGATGAGGATTCCGTGACAGTGACCGTGACCAACAGCCCCCCGGTCCCGGATGCAGGGACCAATATCACCGTCATCCTGGGCACGAACGTCACCCTGAACGGGACCGGGAGCAGGGACCTTGAAGATGCTCCTGGCGGAGATACCCAGGGATCGATACTGACCTACGAGTGGAACGTGACGTCGAAACCTGCAGGGTCGACGATAACCGACGCCTCCCTCAGGCCTTCCGACAAGGTCGCCAAACCTTATTTCATCCCAGACAAGGAAGGAGTGTACATAATCAAACTGGCCGTCCGTGATAAGTATCTCAAATGGTCCAACCTCGGTAAAGAGGACCAGGTCAGGGTCACGGTGACCAACAGCGCTCCAGTACCGAATGCCGGACAGGACCAGGTGGTCTACGTTCTGGAAAAAGTGACATTGAACGGAACCGGGAGCACCGATCCCGAGGATGCCCCGGCGGGAGATCCAACCGGTACCATCCTATCATATGATTGGAACATCACGAAGTATCCGAAGGGCTCCCTCATCAGGGATTCCTCATTGACGGCCTCCGACCAGGTCGGTATGCCCTACTTCCATCCGGATAAGGTGGGAAAATACGAGTTCTCACTGGCCGTCAAGGACAGGTTCGGAAAATGGTCGAACCGGGTCGCTCAGGACAGTGTCTTGATCGATGTGCTGAAACCGAACGATCCCCCTGTTGCGGATGCCGGCGTGGACATTTCCCGCTACAACAACACCAACATCAATCTTGATGGGTCCAAAAGCATCGATATCGACGGCTCCATAATACACTGGAACTGGACATGCATCTCTCACGAGGTGGTATTGACATTCGAGGATACCGACCACCCGTTCTTCTACGCGAACCGGGCCGGGACTTACGTCTTCACCCTGAAGGTCCAGGATGACAACATGACATGGAGCAGGAACGAGGACAGGGTCAATATCACCGTGGTGGATCCCGGTGTGAACCTCCTTCCGAGCTCGGATGCGGGAAAGGACCTCACCATCATCCTTGGAGAGAAGGCCGTGCTCAATGGGTCGCTCAGCGAGGATCCCGACGGGTACATAATTTCATGGCTTTGGACCTGCACCTCCCATACGGGTATCACCCTCATTGACAGCAACAGTTCCCATCCATACTTCACCCCGGAAACAGCCGGGACCTACGTCTTCTCCCTCGTGGTGATGGACAGCAACTTCACCTTCTCCCAACCGGACGAGGTGCGAGTCATCGTCGAGGAGCCCTTCGTCAACTCCAAGCCGACCGCGGATGCAGGAAGCGACCTCATCGCCTATGCCGACGACACGGTCCAGCTCGACGGCTCGGAGAGCTTTGATATCGACGGTCTCGTCGAGGAGTACAACTGGACCTGTCTGAACCGTTCCGTGGACCTGCTGAATGCAAGTACTTCCAAACCCAGCTTCATTCCGTTGGAACCGGGAGAATATGTCTTCTCACTCTCCGTCAGGGACGATCTTGGGGCATGGAGCGACCCGGACACCGTCGTTGTCCTGGTTTACAAGAGATACCAGCCGCCGCCCCCGATCCAGAACGTGACCCCATACATAGGCCCCTTCCTCTACGATGACGGGAGTTCGGTCTACAATGCTACCGTGACCCTTGCCCCCCTGGACGATTGGCCGTGGGGCTCCAACTGGACCGTCTCGGACGCGACCTCTTCGGACGGCTATGCGTATTTCGATACGGGCATTCCGCCGGGCAATTATTCATGCACCATAGTTCTCCGGAACGGGACACTGGTGGGATCCGTGGATATCTTTGTTCTGGAGGATGGGTCATTCATCGTAACTGGCGGGGGGCTTCCCGTAGCTCCATCGCCTATCATTCCCGGTGATGATGACGATGACGACGTTGTTGATGATGACGATGTCGTTGATGATGATGTTGTGGACGACGACGTTGTTGATGATGATGTTGTGGACGACGACATTGTTGATGATGATGTCACTGACGATGATATCGTTGACGATGACAGCGCCCGCGATCCGGGCGGTGATGCCAGGACCCCCCTCATCATCGGGATCATCCTCGCTTCGATCATCCTTGTTGTCATCCTGATCGTTCTATTTTTCATGTTCAGGAGTCCCAAAAAGGTGGAACATGTGGAACACGATTGGAAGAAGTACGAGGATGCCCCCGAAGAATAGACGCCGCCTCCGACCCGCGCCTCCTCGGGGGCCTCTCAGGACATTCCGGTGAAAACGATATATCCGATGAGCCGTGTAGAGCATTCGATCGGGGGACTCGATGAGCGTCGATAAGATCCGAGTATCCATAGGGACGGCCATAGTTCTGGGCCTGAGAAAAGGGGCGCTTCCTGTACCGCCAACGACAGCCTACCTGATGGTCGGTTCCGAATGCGTCAACAACTGCTCCTTCTGCACTCAGGCAAGGGACGCGGCGGGGGGCGGTGATATGCTCAGCAGGGTGATATGGCCCTCTTTCGGAGAGGAGGAGGTCCTCGATGCCCTGAAAGGGGCCCGGGGAGCCGGTCTTTCGAGGATATGCCTTCAGTGCCTGATAGATCCGTCCGCGATGTCCGGACTGCCGGAGATCGTCCGAAAACTGAGGGCCGCATGCGGGCTTGAGATATCCGTTTCTATCTCGGCTGTGGATGTCGGGATGATGGAAAGGCTGAAAGAGGCCGGGACCGAGAGGATCGGGATCGCGCTTGACGGGGCATCCGAGCAGGTGTTCGAGAGAATAAAAGGCGAAGGCGCCGGGAATCCGTATACCTGGGAAGGGAACTGGAGATCCCTGATGTCAGCGCTCGGGATATTCGGGAAGGGGAAGGTCTCCACCCATATCATAGTGGGTCTCGGAGAGAACGACCGGGAGGTCATCGATGTCCTGATCAGGTGCCGGCAGGAAGGGATACTGGCCTCCCTGTTCGCGTATACCCCTATGAAGGGAACGAAGGAGATCGGCCCCCCTCCAGCACTCAACAGGTACAGAGCGTTGCAGATCGCACGTGCCCTGGTCATGGAAAAAGGGGTGACTGACGGTTTCGGGTTCGATCCGTCGGGAAAGCTCACGGGGCTGCCCTTCGACCCCGCGGACCATGACCTTGACCTCAGCCGGGTTTTCATGACAAGAGGCTGTCCGGACTGCAACCGTCCGTATTACAATGAAAGACCCGGGGGTCCGATGTTCAATTTCCCGAGGCAGCTTGCCCCCGGGGAATGGGAAAACGCCCTTTCGGAAGCAATGTCGTATGTTGATAACTGAAAACGCGAGCCCCGTCGCAACGGCATAAAGCCAAAAACAATTATCAATGAGTAATCTCCCTCCAGATATCAAAGATCAACGGGGGTCCGTCGAGGATGAGGCTGAAACTTCTGGCTTCAGGTGTGGGAACGGTACTTCTACTGTTCCCCATAAGCCTCGTTCTTCCGTTCATCACCGGACTCCTCTATTCGGAACCCGTCGTCGACCTGTTGCTGGCCTACCTGCTCCCCGGCCTTCTGACCTTCCTGATAGGGATCCTTTTCACCACATATGGGGGAAGGGCGGACAAGGTCGCAGGGGACATGCGTCCGGTCGAGGCCCTCGCGGTGGTTTCTGTCGTCTGGGTCCTGATAGCCATCATTGGCGCTTTTCCTTTCATGGTGATGAACACCCTTCCGAATTTCGTTGATGCCTTCTTCGAATCCATGTCCGGGTTCACGACCACGGGCTCCTCGGTCATAGTTGAGATCGATGGTCTTCCGCCTTCCATACTTCTATGGAGAGCCCTTACGCAGTGGCTGGGGGGATTGGGGGTCATCGTTCTGATGGTCGCCATTTTCTCCGTTCTCCTGGGAGGCCCGAAGGCAGGCATGCTGCTCATGAAGGGAGAGGTCCCCGGATACTCCAGCGAGAAGATCGTCCCGAGGCTGAAGGACACGGCAAAGATCCTCTGGGGGATCTACGGCATACTGACCCTGATCCAGATAGTCCTGCTGACATTATTCGGAGTATCGCTGTATGATGCGGTATGCCATACCTTCACGGCGCTTTCCACAGGCGGTTACGGGACCCATACTGCCTCGATAGCATATTATCAGACCTATACCTGGGCTCCCGTGATCGAGCTGATATTCGTCTTCTTCATGATGATGGGCAGCATCAATTTCATCCTGCATTACAACTTCATGAGGGGAAACTGGAAGACATATTTCAAGGACGTTGAGTTCCGCGTCTACATATTCATACTGATATCGCTCTGGTGCATAGTAGCCCTCGACCTTGCCCTTCATAATGTATACGATCCTGCCGAGGCAGTGAGGGCCTCGGTGTTCAATGTTACCTCGATCTACTCGACAACCGGCTACGCCACCGAGGATTACAACCAGTGGCCCGCACTATCGCGTTTCATCATGATCATCGCAATGCTGATGGGAGGCATGACAGGATCCACCTCGGGGGCGATCAAGACCGCCAGGTTCATAATTGCGGGCAAGGCCGTCTCCCGCAGCCTGAAGAGGATCGGTCATCCCAGATCGAACCCCCCCCTGCGGGTCGGCAATGTGATCTTCTCAGAGGGAATAGTGAAAGGGGTCGGTGTGTTCATCTTCGGTTATCTCGCCATGTTCGTCGTCGCATCCTTCATAATGACCCTGGTGGGCCTTGATCCCCTATCGGCGATCTCGTCGGTGGCCACAACGATGGGAGGTGTCGGTCCCGGACTGAACCTCATAGGCCCCGCTGCAAATTTCTCAACCGTGAACGTACCCGGGAAGCTAATCCTCTCCTTCCTCATGTGGTTCGGAAGGCTCGAGCTGATAACGGGTTTGGTGCTCTTCTTCCCATCCACCTACAGGCAGTGAGCGCGGGATAAATCCTTAAATCAGCAAGTCTCTCCAAGGCGGAATTGCCAGGTAAGGTCCGGTATGAGGTTCAGAAAGGCACTGTCAGGCATAGGCGCGGTCCTGTTGATCTATCCGATCGCATTCCTTCTCCCGTTCACAGTCGGACTGCTTTACAGAGAAAATGTCCTCTTCCTGCTGGAATCCTACATTCTCCCGGCTCTTTTTTCCCTCCTACTGGGATTGGTCCTCATATACTGGGGGAGATGGGACCCCCATCATGAGCTCGAACTGAGGCCTTCAGAGGCGCTGGTGGTCGTCTCCCTGACATGGTTCTTCATCGCCGGGATCGGCGCTCTCCCGTTCCTTCTGACCGATACGATGACCAACTACGTCGATTCGTTCTTCGAGTCCATGTCGGGCTTCACCACCACCGGTGCATCCGTCATAGTTGAGATCGACGGCCTGCCCCATTCCATTCTTATCTGGAGGGCCCTGACGCAGTGGCTGGGTGGATTGGGTGTCATCGTTCTGATGGTCGCCATTTTTTCGGTGCTGATGGGGGGCCCGAAGGCAGGCATGCTGCTCATGAGAGGCGAGGTCCCCGGGCATTCAAGCGAGAAGATCGTTCACAGGATCAAGGATACGGCAAAGATCCTCTGGGCGATCTACGTTGTCCTGACATTGGCAGAGATCTTCCTTCTATCTCTCCTCGGTCTGAGCGTGTATGATGCGGTGTGCCATACGTTCACAACCCTTTCCACGGGAGGTTACGGCACCCATACTGCCAGTATCACATACTATCAGGACCTGCCGACGGCGCCGCTCATCGAGCTGGTATTCGTCTTTTTCATGTTCGTCGGGGGCGTCAACTTCGTTCTTCATTACAATTTCATCATGAAGGGTGTCAGGAGCTACCTCAGGGACAGGGAGTTCAGGGTCTATTCCCTCGTGATGATCGCACTTGTGACGATAGTGACACTTGATCTTGTCCTACAGGGAGGCCAGAGCATCTTTGGATCGTTGAGGGCATCGGTCTTCACGGTGGTCTCGATCCAGACCACGACGGGATATGTCACTGCGGATTACGAGACCTGGCCTTCCCTTTCGAAGTTCATCCTCCTGCTTGCCATGTTCATAGGAGGGATGTCCGGGTCCACCGGCGGCGGGATGAAGATAGTAAGGTTCATCATCGGTTATCAGGCGGTGAAACGAAACCTCAGAAGAATAGGCCATCACAGGTCCGTCGTTCCACTGAGGGTAGGGGGTCTGATATTCTCCGAGGGAATAGTAAGGTCCGTCCTGGCCTTCATCTTCGCATACATAGCGATCTTCATTATCGGAAGCTTCCTCATGACCCTCACAGGGCTGGATGCCGTCTCCGCAATATCCTCGGTGGCGGCCACATTGGGCAATGTGGGTCCCGGTCTCGGTGCCGTCGGCCCGACAAGCAACTATGCATCCGTTCTCCCGGTCGGCAAGGTGATACTCTCGGTCATGATGTGGCTGGGAAGGCTTGAGCTTCTTGCCGTGGCCGTCCTTTTCGTCCCGGGGACGTACAGATAATGATGAAGGAAAAAAGTATTTCATCATAGGCTGGCATTGTTCCTCGTGCTCGATCCTTTGAAGTTCCAGCTCGACCACCACATCGCGGACCTCAAGCCAGGGAGGAGGCCGGGTCCCATGAAGGCGAAGGAGATCATCTTCGACGAGGGAATGAAGGGCAGGCTCTCTTCATCGAGAAAGCTCGAGAACCTCTACCTCGTTACAGCAGGTGTAAGGACATCGTCCATGTTCCACCCCGAAAGCATAGAGGAGATGCTGCTGGTCCACGAGCTTGCCGAAAAGCTCGGTCTCGGCATGGTGATCCGCAAATGCGGGGCCCTTGTTTTCAAGGTCTTCATTTTCACCAGGGAAAAGTCCGAGCTTGCGTTCAGGATCCCCGACCTCTACGAGGCCATGGGGTTTCAGGAGTTCATCGTGGCACAGATCACCATCGCGAACCTTACGGGCCGCTTCCTCGAGTTCCCCTCCTGCTGCGTTGACAGCTTCATAAAGCATCTCATGGATGGGACCGACCAGGACATGGAAGCGCATGAGGAGCTGAGACAGGAGAGGAGTCCGGACCCGAGGGCCTATTTCGTCGAGAAGTTCGTTCCGTGCTCGGTGAAATGCACCCTTGCGATAGCGGAAGGCGGGAGGATAATGGACAGGTTGAGGGTCCTTGACCCGGAGCTCGCCAACCTCTACATGAAGCTGCAGTTCAGGCACATGGAGGACGTCAGGCTGGGAAGGATCGTGAGGGAAAAGGCGGAAAGGGACGAGATGATGACACTTCCGACCGGGAAAGGGTCGAAGGGAAAAAAATAGCTATAGCTGGAACTGATCGCTGGATGTTAGTTTCTTCCGATCGAACTCACTTGAAGAGCTTCTCGACCTGGGTCTTGAGATCGGGCTGTCCGATCACCTGCAGGTCGTACCTGACCCTGAATATCGGCTTGTTGACGGTAACCACCCTGCTGATATCGATGGGGGTCCCGGTGACGACCACGTCGCACGGAGTGTTGTTTATGGTCTCCTCCAGGTCCCGGGTCTGTTCGTCCCCGTAACCCATTGCAGGCAGGATATCCTCGAGATGGTCGTACTTCTCGAAAGTGTCAGCGATCGATCCGACAGCGTGCGGACGTGGGTCAACCACCTCTCCCGCCCCGAACTTGGCGGCAGCCACATATCCTGCCCCGTACGTCATCCCGCCGTGGGTGACGGTGGGTCCGTCCTCGACGATCAGGACCTTCTTGCCCTTGATCGCTTCCGGGTCCGATATGCTCAGGGGCGAGGCGGCTTCCACTATCACCGCATCCGGATTGATCTCCCTCACGTTCTGCCTCACTTCCTCGATGTCGTCGGGATAGGCGGTCACGATCTTGTTGATTATTATCACATCGGCCATCCTGACGTTCACCTCTCCGGGATAGTAGGAGATCTCATCGCCCGGTCTGAGAGGGTCGACAACGGTTACGAAGAGGTCGGGTTTGATGAAGGGCATGTCGTTGTTGCCGCCGTCCCAGAGGATGACATCGGCCTCCTTCTCGGCCTCTCGCAGGATGGCTTCATAATCCACACCTGCGTAGACTATCGATCCTCTGTCGATGTGCGGTTCGTACTCCTCCCTCTCCTCGATGGTGCATTCGTGTTTATCGAGGTCCTCGTATGTGGCGAACCTCTGGACCTTCTGTTTCACCAGGTCCCCGTAGGGCATCGGGTGTCTGATCGCGACACACTGCTTTCCCAGGGCCCTGAGTATCTCCACGATGTATCTGGTGGTCTGCGATTTCCCGCAGCCAGTCCTCGAGGCGCATACCGCAATGACAGGTTTGGTCGATCTGAGCATTGTCTCTTTGTGTCCCATGAGCATGAAATCGGCACCCGCGGTGTTCACCCTCGCCGAGAGGTGCATCACTGTATCGTACGACAGGTCCGAATATGAAAGGACGCAGACATCCGCATCATGCTCCCTGATCAGCTCTTCGAGGTCTTCCTCCGGCTGTATCGGTATCCCTTTCGGATAGAGCTTTCCCGAAAGTTCCTGCGGGTACATCTTGTCGTCGATCCCCGGTATCTGGGTTGCCGTGAAAGTTACTACCTCGTACATCTCGTTGTCTCTGAAGAACATGTTGAAATTATGGAAGTCGCGTCCGGCGGCCCCCAATATAATTACCTTCCTTTTTGCCATCTGGGCTCATCTCCCGTCCAGACGTCGTCACGTGCGATACCGCACCCGGGCTTCAGCCCAACAAGGTGGTGCGAGCACCTCCACGGACCGCCTATGGGCGGTCATGGACTTACTGCCCGTAAAAAGGAGGGGGGTCATTAAATTTGCGCAGCCCGGCCCAGGTTTCGGAAGGTATGAATAGGTTCGATTTGAGATATGAAGGCGAATTCTTTTAATAAAACAAGAGCAGCTGGATACCCAAGGTGTTCCGTATGACGCGCGCTATAAGGTCGACCGCCATTGCAATGGTACTGCTTCTTTCATCAATTTTAATGGCCGGGGTCATCGCCCAGGAGACCGATGTCCCCCGGGAACCCAACGTCCACGGAATTGTGACGGATGCTTTGACAGAGGAACCGATCCATGCCCTGATCCATATCGTGGGCAGGGAGAAGGACATGGTCCACAAGTTCGAATCGGGGATCGACGGCATTTTCAAGATATTCCTGCCGCCTGGTGAGTATGTGTGGGAGGCGGAGGCAGAGGGATATCATTCCGGAAGGGGTGAGTTCAGGGTCGGCGAGGAGCCGATCAGGCTGCCCATCATGTTGAAGCCGCTCGAGGCGGAGGACCCCGAGGAGCCTCCGGAGTACAACGTAGCAGGAATGCTCTTGGACGCAATGACCGGAAAAGGCGTTCCCGGTCTGATAGCCTTCTGGAACAATGACGGCAAGGGCACCCAGATCGAGACCGACGAGAACGGTCACTTCACGATACTGATCCCTCCCGGGCCGTGGATGTGGAGGGCCGAAGCAAGGGGTTACAAGGTTCAGGAAGGGCGGCTCCTCATGGAGCTCGAGCCCATCAGGCTGATGATCAACCTCGAACCTCTTCAGAACGAAGAGCCCGAGCCCCCGGAACAGAGGTTCGGCGTGGTCTACGGTCATGTTGCTGCCCCGGAAGGCAAGCCCATTCCCGGGGCGATGGTATTCTTACATCCCATGATGAGAGATATGCCGCCAGTTGAACCAGGAGTTCCGGATGACCCAAATGTCCCGCCTCCGGAAAATAATGATCCCACGTCATCCAGTGGAGATGCTGCCGGGAGGACCCGGGGAGAGAACGATGTACCGACATCGATCACCTGGAGGGAGTTCTTCGCGAAATTCTCGGAGAAGTTCGATGAAGAGACCCTCAAGAGGATATTCTCCGCGGTGGACATGGACGGGGACGGCATTTTGAACGAGAGGGAGATCCTCAAGGCGCACGCCATCATCAGGGAGATGACCGGCGAGGGAAGACCGGAAGAGCCCCGTGTTCCGGAAAGAATGCCGTTGGAAGCAATGACCGATGAGAACGGAATGTTCAAGATAAGGGTCCCCTTCGGCTTCTATCTCATAGAAGCGAACGCCCGCGGTTTTCATCCCGGAGAGGACAAGGTAAGGGTCTACCCGGAGATGCCGGAACAGAAGGTCAGGATCATCCTCAAGCCCATGGAGTGTAAGCCGGACATCGACCGGGGAAGGATGAAGGTCGTGTTCTCCATGATCGATGAGAATTCAGACGGCAACCCTGAGAAGGTGGATTTCATGGCCGACCTCAACGGGGACGGCGTCCACGAGGTCGAGTACCACATGACCGACCGCACATCGGACGGGAACCCCGAATCCGTCGAATGGGTGCTGGATATACCCATGGAGATGTGGGAGAAGGTCATGGCCATGGTCATGATGTTCATCAAGAACCGCCAGGGAGGCTGGGACGGCATGCCCCCGATGCCGGACGATATGGGGGACTGGGAGGAAGGGGAATGGAACAGCGATGAGATCCCCTTCGATCCCGCCCTTCTCGAGGAGCTCTTCGGAAAGGACGGGACCGTGAAGGATGACCTTGACACGGCCGAGACCGATGCTGATGCCGATGGCGATATTGCCGATGGTGAGAAGGACGGTTCCCTTGTCTCCGACAAGGAATCCGCATCCCCCGCAGGGGCCCCGGTGTTCGAGATCCTTGCGGCCGCCGGAGTGCTCCTGCTGATTCTGGCAGGGGTCCTAGGAGTGGGACTCTTCATTCGCAGAAAGAGGAACTAGGGACCATATCTATAAAAATAGAGGCTCCAATATCTCCAGGCAGGAGGGTCGGAACTGGCATTGATATCCACTGCCATAAACGGGTTTGACAAGGAGATCGGGGGAGGCATACCGAAAGGGTCCATAGTGCTCCTTTCCGGCACCCCGGGAACCTACAAATCCTCGATGGCGTTCGGGATCCTCCACAAGGCCGCCATGAAGGAGGGGTCGGTGGGTCTTTATCTTCTGCTCGAGCAGAGCATGGGATCGCTTCTGTCGCAGCAGGAGAAGATGGGCAAGACCCTTGACGAGGTCGGCAAGAAGAACATCATCGTTTCCGATGTTGGCAGGATAAGGGCCGCTATGGACAAGTTCTCCACCGGCGGGGACTGGATGGAGGCCCTCAGGTCCTATGTCGAGTACCTTGTGGAGCAGAGGCATGTGGAGCTTCTCGTCATAGACTCTCTTCCCGTTCTTGAGATACTTGCGGGCGAAACGGACCGCAGGAGCTTCCTCTTCAACCTCTTCGAGTGGATGAGGGATCTGGGGACCACCAACTTCCTCATCCACGAGAAACCGACGCTGGACGGAGAGTACGGGGAGGAGGAATTCCTCTCGGACGGGGTCTTCCAGCTCACGCTGAGCCCAGTGGGGGAGGTGGACCTCCAGAGGAGGATCCGCTGCATCAAGATGAGGAGCATGCCTCACAACACATCCATGTTCGCCCTCGAGCTCAAGGACGGTTCCTTCAGGATAACCCCCGCCATATGAAGATAAGCGGATTTGGGGCTCTCCAGCGCAACAAGTTTTATCAATTTCCTCGGACAATCGGATTGCGGTGTTTGAGTGGCCGATTTCGAACCTGGCGAATTCAACATAAGGAGCGATAGGGACTGCCCGCGATGCAACAAGGAGCTATTCGTTGTCGAAAGGGCCGGAGAGTACCTGGATGTTTGCAGGGAGTGCCACGGCATTTGGTTCGATCCCACCGAGCTCGAAGACCTCATGGGAAAGGGCAGTCCGGTCGAGCTCCTGATCAGGATCACTGACCAGCTTAAAGGTGAGGAGCTCCTGTGTCCCGTTTGTGACAAGAAGATGGTGACAAAGGAGGTCTACGACGTCTACGTGGACCTCTGCGAGGACTGCAACGGGATCTGGATGGACGCCGGCGAGACCGAGAAGGTCTGGGAGAGGGACGAAAGGTCAAGGCATCCGTTCGACATGCAGATCGAGGAGATAGATGCAAAGCATTTCTGGGACCATTTCCGGACCAAGTACAGCGGTTTCGACCAGAAGCCGGAAGAATGAAAAAAGGGTGAGAAACGCCGGATCATTTCCTCCGGACCTTCTGGTACGGCCTGTCGGGAAGGTCGCCCTTGAAGAGACATTTCGTGCACCGGTAGGTATTGTATGATTTCGAGATCGTGGTCGAGCCGCAGAGGGGGCATTTGTACTCGAGAAGCGACCCGTCATTTTCAAGGAACTCGCGCACCTTGGCCATGTTGATCTTCCAAAGGTTCGCATCCTTGGGGGTCTCCTCATCCCTCCTCGGCTCGATGATCCCGATATTGTAGAGGTACATGGTGATGTCCCTGCCCTTGACGAGACGGGTTGCATACTTGTCGAATATCCTCTGGACCGTCACGCTCTTCTCATCGGTGAACTTCTCGGCCAGCATCTCCATGATGGAGCGCACGACCTCGTTGCTGTGTTCATCCATGTGAGACTGCATACCCATCACCAACGTCTTTTGTCGAGCCTCGACTGAACCAAGGGGTATGCATAACCTTCAATAAAAGTTTATTGAAGATACCGTCCCGCCCCTCACCGTCCTAGAAATTTCCCGATCAAACCGGGTAGGAGGCCCAGGTCAGGGGTGGAAATGACGTTGTCGGCAGCCTCGGAAACCTTCAGGACCTCGGGTCTGAAGGCGATGGAAAGGTCGGAGAGTTCGAACATCGAGATGTCAACGATGGAATCACCCACAACAACCACGGGTCCTAGACCGTCGTTCTCCGATATTATGGACCGCAGGACCGATCCCTTGTCCATCAACGGAACCCGCAGTATGCCTTCCCCCGTAAGGTTCCCATCGGGGTCGGTCGCAAGGCCGTTTGCCGATACGTGGCTGAATCCACCTTTCTTCCCGAGCCTGTGGGCGAGAATGTCCAATCCCCCGCTGACTATTGCGAGGGTTGCCCCCCAATCCCTCAGTTGGTCCATGCATCCCATGAACCCGTCCATGAGGGTCGCCTTCTCGAGGATGATTTCTATCTCGGAAGACCTCGTGACCCTCTTTCTCATCCAAAGGTCGATGTCCCGCCTCATGAACTCCAGATCGTCGATCTCGCCCTTCATGTAGGCCGCAAACGAATCCTCGTTGGAGGTTCCCAGTTTTTCGTGAACGAGCCTCCAGGAGCTCCTTTCATGGATGAGGACGCCATCCATATCGAACACAACGAGAGGTTTGCGATGATCCATGGTCCTACCGGCCAAAACAACGGGAACCAGGCCGGCACGGGTGGACGCCCTGGTCCGCCGCCGGTAACTCCTCGTGACTCCTCCGTCCCGGCTCCCAACGAGCGTTGGGAGTCTACGGTTAGGCTGCTCCCTTCCGGGCCTGACCCGGTACCCATAGTCAGGACATCGATACGGCCCTCCGGCCGCACCTGGTGTCTCCTCCAACCCCGAGGGACGTTACTTCATCGTCGTCTCTCGGACCGGCGGTGTACTGGTTGCGCCGCCCCATGTCTGTCGTCCCGCTGTAGACCGTATTGCGGCGCGCCGTTAAGCGCGAGGGAGGGCCTAGCTCCCCGACCTAGCCTGGCGTCCCCCGTAGGATATCATGATTATATAGCTTTTGGCCGCTCGCGTTCAAGCGGGCCTGCAGAGCGGGGTCGACAGGTCCCCCGTTCTCATCCACTGGCACCTCGTTTTTCAATGTGGAGATAATCCCTGTCACTGATTCTAATTACCGACATTACCCTAGATAAGGTTTTATAATTCCAACAACCTCAAGAAAAAGAGGAGGAAGGAAAATGGCCGATGACGGGGGCGAGAACGACACTTCCAATTTTGAGAACATGAGCATCCGGGAGTTCGATATCACGGATGAGTTCACTGCCGTGGAAAAGACCACACCATGCAGGGACCTGGCTAAGAAGCTCCTGGAGGTCCCAAGGGGGGCGATCTTCCTTCTGGACGACGAAGGGATACCCGTGGGCGCGGTAACTGCAAGGGAGTTCCTCATAGCAACGGCCAAGGGCATGGAGGTCCAGGACAAGACCGCCGAGGACCTCATGAACACCAATATCATGGAGATAGGCGTCGAGGACAATATCTCCGAGGTTCTCCTCAAGATATCCAAGTACGCTCCGTATGCCGTGGTGGTCAAGGACAAGGACGGCAAGTTCGTGGGTTATTTCTCACCCAAGGACTACCACGAGGCCCTCCAGAAGACCGGCGTTATCTGACAAGGCCATATTATTCCGGTCGGATAGGCCTGTTCAGGCTTGATCATTACAGGTATATGGCCATTTTCAATTCTCGATGATCGTTTCAGGATATTTCAGCTCAAGGACCGAACGATATGGTGTTCTGCCTCCGAACGGACCGATCTCGGCATTGACCTTAAAAAACAAATAATGAGAAATTCATCAATATCGATCATGGGGGATCGAAATTGAACGACATGTCTATGATCAGAAAAGCCGCCAATACTTCGATATTGCTTTTCATCCTCTGTTTTGCCGCTCTCATTCCAGGATGCTACAAACCCGATACCCCCGATTATGAGTATTGCGAGTTCATCCTTGTAATGGACAAGGTCGATTCCAGAACAACTGCCGGGAATGAGACCGTTTGGGATGCGTATTTCACGATAGATGCGATCGAGCCGGCGGATTATCAACCCGAATGGACGAAAATAGAGATCCAGGTGTTCCGCGGCGGTGAATGGGGGGGACATATCGGCATAAAGGAAGTGAAGAAGTTCAATTTCACTCCGGGGGACGAACCCGAGGTATGGTATGAGGACCTCACAGGTCAGCCTGCGATAGCTGAAGTACTTGATTCCTTTATAATAACCGGAATGAGTGAGAGCTTTGAGGGGGGAAGGTTCATCGTCTACTACGATGAGAGCAAGGCCTGCGAGTTCGGGCTCCCTGTCGATCTCACATAGTTCGACCAGATCTCCACGCTGTACGATATACAATGAAACATTTTGAAAGCGATCCGGATCGTACCTTCATGAGAAGATCAGGAAAAGCGCTGCCACCAGGTTTCCGATGAGCTGTACGGACCTCCCTGAAAAAAAATCGGGGACGGGGGTCGATATAGTTATGAGAACTATGGCTCAGATCCGCTTATTGGATATACTCTTGGGGATAATGGCCATAAGACCATCGGACCTTCCCTAATTTGCCAGCGATCGGTATCGATCAGAAATAATATCAAGAGTTCTTTTTAAAAAGATCATGATGCTTTTTTCTCACTCTTGCAAGTTCTTTCTTCTCCAGAGAGATATCATCTTGATACCTTTTGGACAGTTCGGCTCTGACCTTCCTCTGGAACGCAACGCAGTCAAAATTGGTCATCCAATACCTCCATAGGGGTCCGTATTTCGATCATCTGATATCCCATCTTGAGATTGATAGCGTTGTAATACCTGATCCTTTTATAATTGACTACATGTTTGAAGTTCCATGATACCAATAGATCAACCCTGTTGATAGTACCAATGGCGATATGCTGTGCATCCGCAAGGGATCCCTTGCCCAGAACACCTTCTGCCATATATTCCCCGGCGAGGCCAATGGCGTCATCGCTCAATGTCACGAATTCGATCCACTTATCAGCGATTTCCTTGTAGCTATTCTTGATCTTGGGAGGTGCTTCTTCGAGTTCTTTGATGGTCAGATCGGAAATCACCGCGATCTTCTTTCCTTTTTTAAATTCTTCGAACAATCTCAATGAAGGTTCGGAGAATTCCTTATCGAAGCATCCTCCGATCACCGAAGTATCCACGTAGGTTCTGTATTTCACGAAGAAGAATACGGCTATGACCATAATAACATTTTGATGACCCATTTGATACCATCGATTTGAGAATTCTTCTCTTGAAGTGAACACATCCTTTGCAAACGTGAGAAGAGGTAGGGCATAAAGGTATTGAGATAACAAATGGGGCCGGGGATCCCCTTCGAATGGGTATCGATCAGCTGGAAGAGTTCACGAGAACAAGAGGAAAAGCGCTGCCACAATGTTCCCGATCACCATGTGGATGACGAAACCAGCAGTAAGCGATAGTATGAAAGGTATCTTCGGGCTCACCCTCACCCTTTTCACCCCGTCTTTCCACAGTCTTTTGATCAGTTTCTCCGTGGGATCCTTCTTCTCCTTCTTCCCGTCCTTTTCGATAACCACCCACACATGGGCCCCCTTGAGGTCGTCGACGTTCATATTGTAACCTGTGAAGGAATAGAGCGAGAACTCCCCCTTGATGATGTTCCGTACGGGGAGTATGATGAACATGGCCAGTGCCGTCACAACTGCGGCATTGAAAAGGACCGACAGGGAAACCGGGAATATCCTTGCCATTGCGGGAATGTCCCCCAGTATCTCGTAGAACGGTCCTGTCTGGAACGGGATGTCGAGCACATACCACGGGAACAGGGCCGATAACGCTATCAGGCATTTCGCATCCGCCCCTCCGTGGATTATCCTCGTTCCCCCTATCGGTACGGAATAGAGGGCGAAGTAGATCAGCATGAACACGAAGGATACCCCTATCTCCACGAAAAGCTCCCTGTCCCCAAGGAAGAATGCGAGGAGCCCACCGGCAGCTGCTGCCAGATAGAACAGGAAGAAGAATATGTCAACGAGCTTTCCCTTCAACGCTTCCTTCAGCTCCGGGTATCCGTAGAGGACGAAGAGTATGCCCGCAAGCGGGAGCAGGAGAGAAAGGAAGCTGATCGGGCTCTCGTCCGCCCCCCTAAGGTACATCTCCCATACTGTAAGGGGCCCCGCCCCGAGCACCATGAGCAGCCAGAACCTGTCCGGAATCCGCCGGTATTTCAGGTCCATGATGGAGCTGCCCGCAAGGGTGATGAGAACCGCGGCCATCTTTGCCGCCGAGATCATCTGGAGGGTCTCCATCAACCGCCACCTCATTCTCCTTCGAGCATCTCAATGGCTTTTTTCCGTATTATCCTGGCCTGTGTCGGATTGATCCCATCTATGGAGGAAATGTCCCCGACACCTGCTCTTGCAATCTTTTCAACGGTATCATAACCGCCATCTATCAGCAGCCTCGCCCTCTCCTGGGGGATGCCGACCTCCTTTGTCAGCAGGAGTATCCTTCTGGTATCGTCCCTGTAATCGCTGACATCCTTCACGCCCCTTTCACGGATCTTCTTGAGGACGTCCATGGTGGGGGTCGTCGCCTGGGGCGAGCTCCAGTCGGTATTCTCTCCATCGAACTTCACGGAAACGGCTCCGGCTGCTTGACCTTCCTTGGCCTTCTCCCCCTCGATCATCTCCAGCTCGGCCCCCTCCTCGGAGAGCTTGACCGCCGTGCCCATAAGGAGCATTTCAGGGTTTCCCGCCGCGTCCCTGGAGAGCTTTCCTTCGACCTTGACGACGGCATCCCCTCCAAGTTTCTCCCCGGAAGACCTCAAACCGCTCTCGGCCGCCCTAAAGAGCGCCTCGAAATCCTCGGAAGCATCCTTCCACGGGGTCTCCTCCCCATTCAGATCAAGTACTGGCTTGCCCCTTTTCCCCTTCTTCACTGAGGCATATCCGTAGGCTATGCCAAGGGTGCTCTCGATCCTTCGGCCCGGGATGATGTTCAGGTTGGTCAGTATCAAGGATCCCCCTCCGGAACCTGTCCCCTACACCGATTATGAAGATAAATCACTTTTCCAGGTGAACTCCTGTCATGCGGGGCTGGGCGGGGAAGGGATCAAGCCTTCGTCTTGCCCATGACCTTGTTAAGTATGGGGATCTCCTGCCCTTTTCTCTGTTTGTAGAAGACATAGGCGCCGGCTCCGATGATCCCCGCCACCGCCAGGAAGACCAGTATGTCCCAGAACAGTCCGGTGTTGGTCGCGTGGGGATGGTCCTTCGCCCCGAACGGGGCATGCCCCCCTATCACGGTCCCCTTCTCCAGGGACGCCGGCTCCGGCCAGTCGTTCTTGGGCGAGTAGACCTTGAGGTCGGGATCGCCGTAGTAAACAAGGTTCTCGAATATATCCCACCACCATCCGTCCACGAGATATTGGATGCCCACGTGAGAGATCCCCCTCTCGAAGGCGTCCCCGATGGTCCTTCCGTAGTAGATGTCCCTCACGAACATGTTCATGGCGAACGCGGAGTACCAGGAGGTAAGCCATGGGTCAATGACCTGGAAAATGGAGCCGTGCCTCACGAGCATCAGATGAAGATAGGTGTTCGCGATGAGGCAGCTGCCCGCGGAGAATCCCATGGAATGCAGGTTCTCGAGAGCCTTGTCCATTTCCAGACCGTTCTCGCTGTATTCCGTCTGACCCTGCTGGGCGATGGCGATGATGACGCCGTCGTGCCTTTCGGGAATGATCCCGATATCCGTCGGAGGTCCGAATCCCGGGGTGATATCAAGACCCACGTGCTTGGACATTGTGACCACGTCCGGATCGTCGGTGGCGCCCCTCAGAAGCATGGTGGAGGTCCCGGTGGGTATCCCCGCTTCCTCGTAGCGTCTCCAGGGATTCGCCTCCTGCGCCCCCCTCTCGTCCCACCATCCGATCACCCCTGAATAGGTGTGCCCACCGTGCATGACCTCGAGCCACATTATCGTCCCTCTATTGAGGTTCTCCATGGTGGCTTCGAAGGTGGTGGAATAGACGCTGTCATATCCGCACGCTTCCACGTAGGCAGGAATGATCTCGGAGGAATCGAGGTCGGGGTACCTGCCTTCGGGATCTATCCCGTCGGGATCTGTGCTGGCATCGGACATGTCGAAGTACGGGGTGATCCCCGTCCTCGTCGTATAGGGGCATCCCCAGTATTCGGATGCCTGTTCATTGAACTTGTACTGGTAGGAGACCCACGACATCGTGACAGGGAAATCGACCTCCTCCTCCCTCTCTTCCGTCTCGATGATCAGTCTGCCCGATAGCCCCCTGGTGGATTCCGATCCCTGTATCCTCATGCCTCCGGTCTCGTCGAGGGATTTGTCAACGGCGGGGTTCGCATAGATCAGTTTAGGATAGAGTCCGTTGCGGGAGATCCATACGGAGGTGTCGACCGGGGTCCCCATTATCCTTCCGGAATCCGCCCCGCCTACGAGGCCCCTGTCCCAGGACGATCCGATGTCGAACTGATCGGCGACCGTTATGATGCTCTCCTTGTGCTTTCCCTCCTCGTTAGTGGGGGTCTTCTTGTCGAACCCGTACCTGTCGAGGACCTTGTAAGTGTTCTTGGCCGTTAGCACCATGCAGGCCACCGAGGGGGGGGCCCTTCCGTGGTGGTAGGCGTAGACCCAGAACACGTTATGCCATGCCTGGGCGCAGGAGAGCTCGGAGTGGATGTCGGTGACGAATACCGGTGCCCCGTGATATGCGGCGGCAAGGGCGGCGGGCCCTACGAAAAGGGCCCCCGGGTACTCCGCTCTGGGGTTCTGGGTCGTGTCCCTTCCCAGATTGACATACCAGGAGGTCCAGGGGTTGATCGTGGTGAAGACCACATCGCCGGGCCTGTTGCTGTCGTATTCCACGAGGTCCTTTACCTTTTTGTAGACCGAATCCACGGTGGTCAGCTTCTCGACCTTTATCTCTGACCTGATGAAGCCCCTCAAGGACCCGATGTCGCTGTAGACGTCCTTCCTTGCATGGGAGTCGATGTCCACGACGATCACCTTCTTCACTCCAAGGGTGTTGAGCGCCTTTCCGGTCCTGTCCGACAGCCCCCCGCGCTGGGTGAACATGAGCGGTGCGTTGAGGGAGGATGCGATCACGGCGGCGTTGGCGGCCCCCGCCCAGCTCGTGCCTTCCCAGAGCTCCTTCTTCTGCTTGAACTCGTACTTCACAGTGAAATCGGTCCCGGATCCCGCGAGGTTGACGACCGATATCTGGTATTCCCCCTGTCCAAGCTCGGGGACCTCTAGGACCTGTGTGTTCCCCGAGGTCGCGTCTGCGGCAACTGCGATCTCGGCCCCCTCCGGGCCCCTGAGGATAAGCCCCAGGTCCGCGCTGCCGTCCGACCATTCCAGGGTGAACTTCGCATCCCTGCAGTAGAACGGGGTCTCTATCCTGGTAGGGACATCGATCCCCGGATAGAGCGTGTAATCTATGGTGTAGGTGACCTCGGAACCGAAGGGCGCTTCGGGTGCCAGACCCTTTTCGGCCCTGTCGGCCATTATCTGCCTGATCCTTGTCTCCTTCCATTCCTGGCGCTCGCTCGGAGTGACCTCGGACGGCAGCGGAACCGATGACCAGCTGTCGGGCTCGTCCTGATGTACGAGGGAGTTCTCCGTGGGCATGTAGGTGACCGCGAACTCCCAGTCCCCGGAGTGGTAGATATATGAATCTATCTCCTCCGAAGCACCCTCGAGGACGTTCCACTTCTCGCTGGCCCCGACCATTCCGAGCTGCATGTCGTAGAGCTGCAGGTCGGGGTCCTTCCCCCTCTCGGTGATCTCCGAGAGCGGGTTCCAATCCTGGCCCCAGGTAAGCTGGGATGTTATGTACTTGTAGTCCGGCTCGATGGTGAAACTGTGTGTATTTGGGTCCACCGGAGAAGGCTCCTTCGTGCCTGAGACGGACCCGGACCTTGGTGCCGAGTTCGGTGTCGTCCCCGAGAGCTGTCCTTCCGACCTCTCGTCCATCTCCTTGGGATCCTCGTTTATTACGGCTATGACCGCTGTGTCGGACCATTCCCAGTTCATTAGTGCGATATCGGCTGCGGCGGCGGTAGGATCGTTGTATTCGATCATCTCCACGTCGGAGGACCTCCAGGCATTCCCGAGGTCCCCCGGGGGGTTCCCCTTGAAGCCGATGAGCTCCATCCGGTCAAGCTCCCCGTCGGCCACGGTCATGAGGTCCTCCATCAGGTAGGAGATACCCGGATAGGTGTTGAGGACCTTCTCCTCGTCGGAGGTCTCTCTAGGGGGTTCATAGAAGATGACCGGGTTCATGAAGACCCTGTTGTCGGCCTCTGACCTGAACACGGATGCAGGCACAGCGGCCAGGAAGGCGAGATCATCCTCGATGCCTTCCCTGTCGTGGTTGACTATCGTGACCTTGTCTATCGAGGTCATATCCTCATAGGAGACGGATTCATAACCGGCAGGCAGCCTGGGCTCTGCAGCCTCTCCCGAGTAGGCATAAAGCGGGGACAGCACTATCAGGGCGGCCATTGCAAAGAGAAGCAGCCTCCAGTTCATTGTGTTCGATCGCATTGATACCACCGATGCCGAACAGAAGACCCCGATCGGGTCCAAGGGCCTATATTGACCTGGCCATTATATATACTGTGAATAAAAACATTGTCGTCGGATACTGACAACAACGTACCTTCCTGTCGTCTATGGGTCTTTGGGCCTGATCACGACCTTCTTTGCTTTTTTCCTGTATCCCTTCTCCCCATCCTTCCGGTATTCCAGCCTCAGAAGCCCCAGTTTGAGCATGGTTTCAAGAAGCCCTCCCACCACCTTGTCAACGGGCTCGACCCTCTCATGAAAACTCTGCTGCTGCTCAAGGTAGATCTCCGCTAGACAGTGTTCTCCGTCGCTCAGCTCCCAGAGGAGCGTTCCCACCTCGTCCAGGGGGCGCCTTATGTTCTCCGGCCCCTTCAGCAGTTTGTGGAGGCGCCTCTCGAACCTGTTGAAGTTCTTCGGGTACTCTAGGACAACCTTACCGTCCCTGTAGAACCATTCTATCTCCGAGCGCACCGGGAAGATATACCCCGGATCCGGACCCCTGTATGAGGGGCTGTCCATCAATTTCTTCTTCCCTTCCAATGACATCCCTCACAAGGCCGGGTAGACGATGAACAGGAGAGCGAGCATCGAGATGACCCCTGCCACCGCAAAGAACCATGTCCACTTCCTGCTCTTCCATCCATACTTGGCGATGTTGACCATGACCCCGGATACTATAACGGCCAGGATCAGTCCGATATAGACGAGGGGGTGAACCTCCATGACCACCGGAGGAGCAAGGGATTACAAATCGATTTCCATGGGCCCAGGGGCATATTCGGAAACAATTATATACCACCATGCATGTAAGGGTTACAACAAGATTACAACTTAAGGTTGTAAAGAGGAAGGTAGTAATCATGGCCGGCAAGGACCAGACGGTACGGGAACCCAACACCGAGATACAGGAGACCCCCGAGGGGGCAAAGCTAACGGCCGAGCTCCCGGGGGTGGCCCAGGACGCCATAAGGATCGCGGTGTCAAAGGACATCCTGAAGCTTGAGGCCGAGGGCACCAGGGGCAAGTTCAGTACCATCCAGGCCCTGCCGTTCGAACCTGATCCGGACGGGATATCCGTATCATTCTCACAGGGGGTCCTCGAGGTCCTCCTGGGAAGGAAGCATGATGACACCGAACATGTCGGCGAGAAGCAGGTACCCGTACTATCGACCGTCGATGCCTCCATCGATCTGCTAGAAAAAGAGCTGGACCAGCTCCGCAACGAGCTTCTCAAGGTCTCGGGGGAGAGGGCCTCCCTGGAGGAGAGGGCGGCTTTTCTGCAGAGGGATTTCCAGAATCTGAAACGCAGGCACGAGGCCGAGAAGGATTCCATTGCCGACAGGAAGATCGAGGAGATATCGACCGGACTGATCGAAGTACTGGACAGCTTCAAGCTCGCCAAGGCCTCCATCAAGGGCCCCGGTAAGACCGAGAACTCCATCGAGCAGACCCTCAAGGGGATCGAGATGATAGAGAACCAGGTCCAGAGCCTCTTTCGGAAGATCGGCATCACGAGCATGTCGGTGGAAGGCCAGCACTTCGATCATAACTTCCACGAGGCTGTTGGCAACGTGGAAAGGAAGGACCTCGAAGACGATGTGGTCGCCAGCGAGGTCAAGACGGGTTACATTTACAAGGGCAGAACGCTCCGGCCTGCCCAGGTCATCGTCAACAGGAAGCCCCCGGTGGGCAAGGAGAAATAACGGTAAACGAGGTGATCACAAATGGGAAAGGTAATAGGAATAGATCTTGGGACCACGAACTCTGTCGTGGCCGTGATAGAAGGCGGACAGCCGGTCGTCATCCCCAACAGGGAGGGTGCAAGAACGACCCCGTCCGTTGTCGGAATAACGAAGAAGGGCGAGAGGCTGGTCGGAGAGCTTGCCAAGAGGCAGGCCGTTGCCAATCCTGACAACACGATCGCCTCCATCAAGAGGAAGATGGGCCAGAAGATCAAGGTCAACATGGCGGGAAAGAAGTACACCCCGCAGGAGATATCGGCGATGGTCCTTCAGAAGATGAAGGAGGATGCCGAAGCCTACCTTGGAGAGAAGATCACGGAGGCCGTGATAACCGTCCCCGCCTACTTCGAGGATGCCCAGAGGCAGGCCACCAAGGACGCCGGGAAGATCGCCGGTCTCGATGTGAAGAGGATCATCAACGAGCCCACGGCGGCAGCGCTTGCATACGGGCTGGACAAGGAAGGCGACCTCACGATCCTGGTCTACGACCTCGGCGGGGGCACCTTCGACGTTTCCATCCTGCAGATAGGGGACGGCGTCTTCCAGGTCAAATCGACATCGGGAAACAACCATCTAGGCGGAGATGACTTCGACCAGAGGGTCATCGAATGGATGGCCAAGGATTTCAAGAATACCCACGGCGTCGACCTTCTGAAGGACAAGCAGGCGGTCCAGAGGCTGAAGGATGCCGCCGAGAAGGCAAAGATCGAGCTTTCGGGGACCCCGACGACCCAGATAAGCATACCCTTCATTACACAGGGGGACGACGGACCTCTCCATCTCGAGATGGACCTTTCCAGGTCAAAGTTCGAATCCCTGATAGGCGACCTTGTGGAGAAGACCCTCAAACCGCTGAAGCAGGCGCTCAAGGACGCCAAGCTCGAGCCCAAGGACATCGACAAGATCCTTCTTGTCGGCGGCTCCACGAGGGTCCCCATGGTCCAGTCCAAGATCAACGAGATCATGAAGAAGGAGCCCACGAAGAACATCAACCCGGACGAATGCGTCGCCATCGGAGCGGCCATCCAGGCGGGTGTCCTCACGGGCGAGGTCGGAAAGGACATGGTCCTTCTTGACGTCACCCCCCTGTCTCTCGGTATCGAGACCCTCGGGGGCGTCCTGACCAGGATCATCAACCGAAACACCACCATCCCCACGAAGAAGTCCAAGATATTCTCCACGGCCTCGGACAACCAGCCGCAGGTGGAGATCCATGTGCTCCAGGGCGAGAGGCCCATGGCGGCTGACAACAAGACCCTGGGAGTGTTCACCCTGACCGGGATCCCGCCCGCTCCGAGGGGCATCCCCCAGATCGAGGTGACCTTCCAGATCGACGCCAACGGCATAGTCCACGTGACCGCAAAGGACCTGGCGACCGGAAATAGCCAGGATATTGTCGTTTCGGGGACCGGGGCGCTTTCCGAGACCGAGATAGAGAGAATGATGGATGACGCTGACAGGTTCGCGGAGGATGACAAGAAGAAGCTCGAGATCGCGGAGGCCAAGAACAACGCGACCTCCCTTGTGTTCGCCACCGAGAGGGCGATCAAGGACCACCGCAGCAAGCTTGACGCCTCCGAGGTCGAGGAGGTAGAATCCCTCATGAAGGAGGTCGAGGAGCTCGCCAAGGGAGACGACGTGGACGAGCTGAAGTCCAAGACCGAAGAGCTCTCCGAGGCCTCCCAGAAGCTGTTCGCCAAGATGTACCAGCAGGCATCGAAGTCCGCAGGACCTTCGATGGAGGAGGAGGATGAGGAACCCGCATCCTCTGAGAAGGAAACCGACGACGACTACATAGACGTCGATGCCGAGGATAAGTAAATAAGAAGTAAGGGAGGGGCCATTCCGCCCCTCCCATCACCTTAAAGGGCAGTGCAAGGATGAAGAAGGACTACTACGAGATCCTGGGTGTCGCAAAGGACGCGCAGAAGGCCGAGGTCGAGAAGGCCTACAGGAAGCTTGCCCTGAAGTACCATCCGGACAGGAACCCGGACGATCCTTCGGCCGCGAAGAAGTTCACCGAGGTGACCGAGGCGTACGAGGTCCTCTCCGACGAGAACAAGCGCTCCCAGTACGACCAGTTCGGCTTTGCGACCGAGGACGGCGAGATGCCAAACTATCAGTACCAGCATGTGGACCTCGACGAGGCCCTCAGGATGTTCATGAGGTCCTTCGGCGGCGGTTTTGGCTCTTTCTTCGGCGGGGGGGACCCCTTCGAGGAGAGGTCCTACAGGCGCAGAGGGCCCATTAAAGGGGATGACCGCCTGACATCGGTCCGTATCACCCTCGAGGAAGCGGTGGCGGGTGTCGATAAGGAACTTGAGGTCGTCCACCTCATCAACTGTCCGGTCTGCGGCGGCTCCGGTTCCGCCCAGGGCGAGGAGGCCATCGAATGCCCGGAATGCAGCGGATCCGGAAGCCAGAGGCTCGTCAAGAACCTGGGACCGGTGCAGTATGTCACCACGAAGACCTGCTCGCGGTGCAACGGCGAGGGTCAGATAATCAAGGACCCCTGCCAGAAGTGCAAGGGCAAGAAGAGGGTCAGGGAGAGGATAAACAAGTCGATAACCATACCGCCAGGGGTCGATACCGGGAACAGGCTCAGGGTCGCCGGCCTCGGGGATTCCGGGGAGCGGGGGGCCCCGCCTGGCGACCTTTTCGTCGCTGTCGAGGTCAGGCCCCATCCATTCTTCGACAGGGTCGGAGATGACGTGAAGTGCGATATAAACATCAACTACCCCCAGGCGGTGCTGGGGACCAAGGTCGAGATCAGGACGCTCCACGGCCCGGTGGAAGTGAAGATCCCATCCGGGACACAGCCCAACAGCACCCTGAGGATAAAGGGCAAGGGTATGCCAAGCCTCCGGGGCGGAAGGCGGATCGGCGATCTCTATGTCAACGTGAGGGTGGATGTTCCCAAGCACCCTGGTATTTTCGAGAAGAAGGCCATCAAGAAGCTGGCAGAGGTCCAGGGTGAGAACATCAAGTTCAATTACTGACGCTTTCGGGGAGGAGCGAACTCCACCAGGACCCCTCCGTCGGGGGTGATCTCCGCTTTTTTGATCTCCGCGGGGAACAAGTGCTCTGGAAAACCGCCCCCTCCCATTATGGTGGGCCCGTGCCCGCCGATCATGAGCGGACCGAAGTAGATCGTGAACCTGTCGAAGAGGCCGGTCCGGACGAACTCCGAAATGATAAGGGAGCCCCCTTCAACCAGGACCTTCCGGACCCCATTCTCCCACAATAACTTCAGGGCTTCCCCCATGTCGATCCTTCCCTCGACGGCCGGCATCCTCACCATCCGGATGTCCAGGTCCTCAGCTCCAGCGGTTCGGACCATCGTCTTGTACCAGGAGGGATCGCAGTCGTCCGATGTCAGTATTATCGATCCGCCCCCCGTCCTGAGGAACCTGGAAGAGGGCGGGACCCTTCCCGCTCCATCCACCACTATCTTCGTGAGGGGAGGGGGGTCCTTGACGAACTCTTCCTTCACGATGAGCTTCGGGTCGTCAGCGATGATGGTGCCGGCGCCGACCAGAATGGCACCGAGCTCTGCCCGGAGCTTGTGCACACGTTCCTTGTCCCAGGGCCCCGATATCCGGATCCTCGAGCCGTCCGGTCTCGCGATCTTGCCGTCCAGGGTCGAGGCGCAGTTGATATGGACCCATGGCCTTTCCATGATGGCGCATGGCCAACTGCCGATTTATACCCTCCTCCATTCCATCGGACAGTAATTGTTAAAAGGCCATTATGCGCTAGACCCCCAGCCAGAGGCGGGTAGTCGATATGGATGACATAGAGATATACGAGTACAGGCGACTGGACCTCAGGGACTCCTTCATAATAGACGGATTTCCCAGCGTTGGGCTTGTCAGCACCATAACCGCCAGCTATATCGTGGCCGCACTGGATATGGAGCTAATCGGAGTCATGGACTCTGTCTATTTCCCCACGGTCTCCGTCATCCGGGACGGAGAGCCCCACCACCCAGTAAGGTTCTACGCGGGGGACCTCGAAGGTCCCGACGGCGACTGGACAAGGCTCGTCGTTTTCCTTTCCGAGTTCCAGCCCCCATCGAACCTGATCAAGCTCATATGCAATTCGATGCTGGACTGGGCGCAGGACCAGAAGTGCTCCTGCCTGATCTCCCCGGAAGGTCTGGTCATCGAGGGAGAGAACCAGGGCCAGCAGCAGGGGGGCGAGGACGCCGACGACGAGAGCACTCCGGAACCGGTCATGAACGTTCCTCCCGCCCAGTTTAGCGGCGATAAACAAGTCTACGGCCTCTCCTCGACCTCATCCGGCAAGGACAGGCTTCAGAAGGCCAAGATCCCGATCTTCCCCGAAGGCCTCATTTCCGGCATCCCCGGAGTCCTCCTGAACGAGGGCAAGAAGAGGAACTTCGAGGTAACCTGTCTTCTGGCAGAGGCCAGGGACAATATACCCGATGCAAGGGCTGCGGCCGGAATAATAGAAGTGCTCCGTGATATCATACCCTACCTCGAGATCGACCTGGCCCCGCTTTATGCCGAGGCAGATCTCCTGGAAGCCAAGATGAGGGGCTACCAGAGGATCAGCAAGCCAGGCGGAAAGAAGACCATACCCTCTCCTTCGATGTACGGATAGAATGAGACCGCCTCAGGCTCGGGATCCTACTGGAGTTCCTTTGCCACGACCCCTTTGACCGGAGGCAGCGCCCTCTTTGCCTTCTTCCGCGGTCTCCCCCTCTTCTTCTGCGGTGCGGAAACGACTATTGCCTCGACCACTCTCGACTCCGTCCTCTCGTTGTACTGGTCGTTCATGTCCCCGACTATCTTGGAGACGAGATCGCCCTTCGAGTACCACTGGGTGCTGAGGGCCCTGGCCGTGCCCTTGGCATTGGCGCGGTAGAAGAAATGGAGCATCCGGTGGAAGAAAAGCTCCTGGGCCAGCTGGTAGTTCATGGAATCCAGGCCGCCCCCCATCGACAGGTAGGAATCACCTATGGAATGGCAAAGGACCTTCAGGAACTCGGGATTGACGAATCCGGTATCCATGTCGATGTGGACGTCTTCCAGGGCGGCGTTCATCCTCTGGACCGCCTTCGTCGAGACGAGTAGATCGAAGAAATCCCATATGATCCTCGGGATGAGATTTGGATGTTCGTCGAGGACTGCAGCGGGGAAAATGCTGCCCCCGCCTTTGATGGTTCCCTGAAGGAGATCGATGAAATCCTCGAAATGGTCCCTCTTGAAAACGTTGGTGTCTATCCGGAACAGGAGGGCCGCCCCGAGGGAGACCTTGGCGCCCTCCGAGATGAAGGGCATTATGACCTTCGATATGGGCATCCCCGACAATCTCGAACTCAGGGCCAGTGCTTCCTTCTCGTTCTCGGCCATTCTGAGAGTCAAAAGCTCCGACATCGTTCCCTCACCTGCACTATTTACTTATATACTGAGTATGTAATGAAGAGTATTTTAATTTTTTTATATTATGTATGTAATATTTTTTTATTACATTTATACAAAATATTATTACAAAAAAATGCGATCATCTAGAGTAATTCGCAACAAGTATTAAATAACATCCTTATGCTCCCTCGCTTCAGAGGGATCGCTCATGAAATCCGTAAATGCGTCCGAATGGAAAAGGTTCTTCCAGATTTTCATCATCGTCATGTTGATAACGAGCGGCTTAGGCGTCTTCTTATTCTACATGCCTCCCGGAGAGTCCGTGCAGGCATACGATGTCAGCCTGACCGTTACCAAGGCGAGCCAGGAAGTAAGTGCAGGAAGTCAGGTGAACTATGGCTTCACAATAACGAATGAAGGCAACAACGGGGACAGGTACACTATCTCCAGCACGGTTTCGGCATCGCCGACCACCGGCTGGCAGGTTACGCTGTCCAAGACCACGACCTCGAATATCCCGAGCAGCGGTACCGACACCTTCACTGTTTCTGTGAGAGCGCCGTCAGGGGCAAATATTTCAGCCTACTGTTACGCCACCATCAGGGTCGTCTCGCAGACGGACGCCCCAAATTCCTCCCAGTCCGTTCTCATCTCAACCATTATCAAGAGGTCCTACGGTGTATCCATAAGCTCCCCCGGGATAAAGTCCATCAATCCCGGTGGATCCGTCGTGTATACCTTCGATGTCAAGAACGAGGGTAACGACAGGGATGGATACAGACTCGAGGCCACCAACATACCAACCGGATGGTCAGCTTCCGTGGACTTTGATACCGGAAGGATCAACCCCGGCGCGACAAAGGGGGCATCCATGACGGTCCAGGGTCCGTCGGATGCCAAGGCTCAATCCTACCAGATACTGGTAAAGGCACAGTCCATTACCGATACCAATACATCGGCTACCAGGACCGTCACCACGAACGTCAACCAAACGTACAAGCTCTCCATCCAGTCCGATGGTGTCAAGCAGGTGGACGTCACCTCCCAGACCGTCGTCAACTTCAACGTCAAGCTTACAAATCTGGGCAACGGAGAGGACCAGTTCAACCTTGAATATTATATTCCGAAGGTCTATACCAGTGCCGGATGGGGCGGGGACCTCTCCACAACCACCACTTCCAAGGTAGGTGCGGACAAGAACACGACAGTGACCTTCTTCGCTTATCCTCCGTCGAAATCACTCAGACCCGCGGTCAACTCCAAGGGAGAGTTCTACATCAACGCGACCTCCGTGGGTAGCCCGGCGATAAAAAGGACCGTGAAGGTTTCCTGCGTCGTCCTGCCGTTCTACGATGTCAGGATCTTGAACACCGGGGCGTCACTTCAGACGGTCAATCCGGATGGAACCGTCACCTTCAAGTTCAACGTGACCAACACCGGTAACGACCAAGACACCTTCGATTTCAATGTTGATTATCCGGATGGTTTCCAGGACACGTCGGTGGAGCCATCATCGATAACAATGGCAAGGGACGGGTACCAGCAGGTGACCGTCACGGTCACACCCGATTCGGACGTGGTGCTCGCACAGACATACA
>JBLIRI010000030.1:0-22497 GCA_049472235.1 Thermoplasmatota archaeon
GTCGATGCTCACAGACCTGCACACGCACCTCGAGGTCGACCCGATGGTCATACTCGGGGTCTGCTCGGCCCTCGTGCCGTATCCGGAGCACAACTCGAGCCCCAGGGTCACGATGGGCTCTGGCATGGCCAAGCAGTCGCTCGGGCTCAGCTCGTCCAACTACAGGATAAGGCCGGACACGAGGAGCCATATACTGCACTATCCACAGAAGCCCCTGACGACGACGAAGCCAATGGATTTCGTGGAGTTCAACAAGAGACCCGCGGGGCAGAACTTCGTAGTGGGCATCCTGTCGTACCACGGGTACAACATGGAGGACGCCCTGGTCATGAGCAAGGCCTCGATAGAAAGGGGTCTGGGTCATTCATCATTCTTCAGGACCTACAAGGCCGAAGAGAGGCGCTACCCCGGAGGCCAGGAGGACCATTTCGAGATACCTCCGCCGGACGTTCGCGGTGCAAGGGCCGACCTGTCCTACAACAACCTGGACGAGGACGGGCTCATCAACCCCGAGTTCGAGGTCCTGGGCAAGGATGTCCTCATCGGACGGACGTCCCCCCCGAGGTTCCTCGAGGAGCATACGGACTTCCTCACCCCGAGGAGGAGAAGGGAGACATCCCTCACCGTCAGGCCCAGGGAATCGGGCTATGTCGATACCGTCATGATAACGGAGTCGGAGAACGGCCTCAGGCTCGTGAAGGTCACTGTCAGGAGCGAGAAGATACCCGAGGTCGGGGACAAGTTCGCTTCCCGGCATGGACAGAAGGGAGTGATCGGGCTGATCGCCAATCCCGAGGACATGCCTTTCAACGAGGACGGGATCGTGCCCGATCTCGTGACCAACCCGCACGCCATTCCATCCCGTATGACGGTCGCCCACGTCCTCGAGATGATAGGAGGCAAGGTCGGCTCCATGCAGGGGAGGACCATAGACGGCACCGCTTTCTCCGGGGAGAGGGAGGAAGATCTCAGGAGGCAGCTCCTCGAGGTCGGTTTCAAACCCACGGGGAAGGAGATAATGTACGATCCCTTCACAGGAAGGAAGCTCAGGGTCGAGGTCTTCAAGGGAGTGATATACTACCAGAAGCTCCATCACATGGTCTCCGGCAAGATGCATGTGAGGTCGAGAGGCCCTGTTCAGATACTCACCAGACAGCCGACAGAGGGCCGCTCGAGGCAGGGAGGTCTCAGGTTCGGTGAGATGGAGAGGGACTGCCTTATCGCCCACGGCGTGTCTATGGTCATAAAGGACAGGCTGCTCGATGAGTCCGACGGGACCATAGAGTACGTCTGCGGAAATCCCAAGTGCGGCAATGTTGCCATGCTGGACAAGAGGGGTGCCCTTCGCTGCCCTGTCTGCGGCGAGACCGGGAACATACATCCCGTCCAGACGAGCTATGCCTTCAAACTGCTCATGGATGAGCTCAAGTCGATGTGCGTCGCCATGAGACTGCACCTGGAGGACCTGAAATAGGGAGGTGTGATGATGGTCAGCTACCAGTACATACCAAAGAAGATCGGCAAGATACAGTTCGCCCTCCTTTCCCCCGATGAGATAAGGAAGATGTCAGCCACCAAGATCATCACGGCGGATACGTACGATGATGACGGGTTCCCCATCGATATGGGGCTCATGGACCCTAGGCTTGGTGTGATCGAACCCGGTCTGAAGTGCAAGACGTGCGGGAAGAAGGTCGACGAATGTCCGGGACATTTCGGGCACATAGACCTTGCCATGCCGGTCATCCACGAAGGATACACCAAGCTCATCAAGGAGATGCTTTCGGCCACATGCAGATCCTGCGGCAGGGTGAAACTTCCCCTTGACAGGGTGCAGCAGTACCAGGATAGATTGAAGGAGGTCGGCAATATTGCCCTCAATCCGTTCCATTTCCAGGCCCTCTCATCTCAGATCCGGTCGGAGGCCGTCGGTATCTCGCAGTGCCCCTATCCCGATTGCGGAGAGATGTCAAAGAACATCACACTGGACAAACCGACCACCTTCCGGGAGGAAGGCCACAAGCTGACCCCCAAGGAGATAAGGGAAAGGCTCGAGAGGGTTCCCGATGACAATCTCCCCTTTCTCGGTCTTAATCCCGAGGTATCCAGGCCCGAGTGGATGGTCCTTACATCCCTGCCGGTGCCTCCGGTGACGGTCAGGCCGTCCATCACTCTTGAATCAGGGGACAGGTCGGAGGACGACCTCACCCACAAGATGGTCGATGTTCTGAGGATCAACCAGAGGCTGCAGGAGAACAGGGACTCGGGAGCGCCCCAGCTGATAGTCGAGGACCTCTGGGAGCTTCTGCAGTACCACGTGACGACCTACTTCGATAACCAGACCTCCGGCATACCGCCGGCAAGACACAGGTCCGGGAGACCCTTGAAGACCCTTGCCCAGAGGCTGAAGGGGAAGGAGGGCAGGTTCAGATCGAACCTGTCCGGAAAAAGGGTGAACTTCTCCGCAAGGACAGTGATCTCTCCCGATCCGTACATATCCATCAACGAGGTCGGCGTACCACTGCCCGTTGCCATGGAGCTCACCGTACCCATCAGGGTCAACGAGTTCAATTTCGAGATCGCAAGGGACTTCGTACTGAAGGGCCCCGAATACCACCCCGGCGCAAACTACGTGATAAGGCCGGACGGCCAGAGGCTCAGGATCACCGACCGGAACAAGGAGACCCTGGTGGAGAAGATCCAGGTGGGCTATGTGGTGGAGAGGCACCTGATGGACGGAGATATCGTTCTCTTCAACAGGCAGCCTTCACTTCACAGGATGTCCATGATGGCCCACGAGGTCAGGGTAATGGGGGGCAAGACCTTCAGGTTGAACCTACCGGACTGCCCGCCCTACAACGCTGACTTCGACGGCGACGAGATGAACCTGCACTGCCTCCAGGGAGAGGAGGCGAGAGCAGAGGCCAAGATAATCATGAGGGTCCAGGAACATATCCTCTCCCCGAGGTTCGGAGGACCCGTCATTGGGGCCATCCACGATCATATCTCCGGCAATTTCCTCCTGACCCACAAGAACCCGATGTTCACCAGGGAAGAGGCATACCACATGCTTTCAAGGACCTCGTACAAGGGAGGCCTTTCGGAGCCGGACATGGTAGATGACAACGGTGTGGAGTACTGGGGCGGAAAGACGATATTCTCCATGATCCTGCCCCCGGGACTCCACGTCGAGTACGGGGCTGCTATCTACAGCGGTCCGGACGACGATCCCGCGGACGACACCTGGTTGAAGATCGATACGGACGAGGACGGACGGTCCTACATCCTGAGCGGCCCCATAGACGAGAAGTCCATCGGTGCCTTCAAGGGGAAGCTCCTCGAGAAGATCGTCCGGGACCACGGTTCCGAGGTCGGCAGGCAGTTCCTGGACGACGCGACGAGGATCGGGATCTCCGCCATCACCCTGATGGGCTTCTCGACCGGCATAGACGAGGAGGATATTCCCGAAGAGGCCAAGCTCCGGATCGCCGAAACACTGGACGAGGCGGAGGCAAAGGTCGATGATTACGTCAACAAGTTCAACTCCGGATATCTGGAGCACCTGCCCGGCCGCTCGCTCAAAGAGACCCTTGAGGTCGAGGCAATGAGGACCCTGGGCAGGGCGAGGGATACTGCGGGCCAGATAGCTTCTAAGTATCTCGGTCTGAAGAACTCCGCTGTGATAATGGCCCGCTCCGGTGCAAGGGGTTCGATGCTCAACCTGTCACAGATGTCCGGTTCGATCGGACAGCAGGCGGTCAGGGGGGAGAGGATACACAGAGGGTATCAGAAGAGGACCCTTCCCCACTTCAAGCCGGATGATCTGGGAGCTGCTGCGAAGGGTTTCGTGAAATCATGCTACAAGAAAGGTCTGACCCCTACCGAGTATTTCTTCCATTCGATGGGAGGTCGAGAGGGTCTGGTCGACACCGCGGTGAGGACCTCGAGGTCCGGTTACATGCAGAGGCGTTTGATCAACGCCCTTGAGGACCTGAAGGTGCTCCCTGACAGGACCGTGAGGAACACAAGCGGCATCATAGTCCAGTTCGTGTACGGGGAGGATGGGGTGGACCCGGCCAGGTCCGTGAGGTCGGACCCTGTTGACTACGAGGACATTATCAACACGGCCATGAGGGAGGTGCAGTAGATGGTCGATCGTGAGATCAAGATAAAGGACCGGAAGGACCTGATCCACTTCCTCCTCCAGAGGGATCTTCCGGAGGAAGCCGTCTTCAAGCTTGTGGGGCCGAATTCGGAACATTCCGTGGAGGAGGTCCTGGAGATGGGACCGGCCCAGCTTGAGAGGATTTCGGGCATCTCCGGTAAAAGGTTCAGAAGGGCCTTCGCATGGGTTGATTACAAGGGAGGCGCGGCCGAACCGAAGGCGGAGAAGAAGGACAAGGTCGCAGCGGCCGAGGAGCCATCCGGAGAGGAGGTCCCTGAAGAGGCGGCCGATGAGGATGCCCCTGAAGAAAAAGCGGTCCCTTCGAAGAGGTCCAAAAAGGAAGAAAAGCAGATGGGTTTCATCTGGACATCTCCCGACGAGCCCTCCGTCCAGGAGGCGCTTGGGATCATCGAGAAGAAGAAGAAGATGCTCTGGCCCTGCAAGTTCTACGTGAACTTGAAGAGGTTCGAACTCCCCATCGAGGGTTTCATCTACGTGAAATCGGGATCCGTTTCCTACAAGGCAAGGATCACGGATATCGTTACGGACAAGGAGCCGCTGCCCCCATCGAAGGAGACCGACCTCATGCCTGAGGGTCTGGTGACCGCGGTCCCCCTTGAAACGGCCATGGCCTACCTTACTATCGAGGAGATCACACCGCTTCCGAAGCCGCTTCCCCTCAAGGCCTTCACGACCGTGAACGATACGCCCGTTAAAAGCGCTAGACAGTATACGCTGATATGGGTCGAGGAGTTCGAGGAACTTGTAAAGAAGGAGGAAGGAGAGGTCCAGGAACCTGAACCTGTCGTTGAAGAGAAACCGAAGAAGAAGGTCATCGAGGAGATCGAGGTCAAGCAGTTCAAACCTCTCGCCACCGATGCCGTCGAGAATGCGGCCTCTTCACTGAAGATAGAGCTTCCCCCGGATATCTCATTCTTCCTCTCTGAGAAGGCTGTTCGTGAGAAGTGGGAGCCGTCGTTCCTGGCGGATGTCATAACGGACATCTGGAGGGTCGCCCCGATCATCAAGGATTTCGAAAAGGACCTGATCAAGGCCCCGCTTCCTGTGAAGATGATCTACGATCTTTCCCAGCATGTGAAGAAACGGAACGTCGAGGATCGTTTCCTCAAGAGGATCTGCGAGCTTGCCATCGAGCAGTACGAACGGAATCTTGTGGACCCCCACGAATCCGTCGGGATCGTTGCTGCGCAGTCGATCGGGGAGCCCGGCACGCAGATGACCATGAGGACGTTCCACTACGCTGGTGTTGCGGAGATAAACGTTACCCTGGGTCTGCCGAGGCTGATCGAGATCGTGGATGCCAGGAAACTCCCGTCGACACCAATGATGGAGATCCACCTGAAACCGGAACTCGAGATGGGCATCGAGGATATCAAGGCCTTCGTCAACAACAAGATCGAGCTTACCATTGTGAGCGACATCGCGGACACCGAGGTTGACCTGGCCAGGATGACCATCACCGTGATACCCAGGGAGAAAGCCCTGAGCAAGCGCGGTCTGTCCACCTCGGAGCTTCTGAAGAGGATCAGGGAGACCAACAAGAAGATCAAGGAGAACCAGGTCAAAGAGGAGAACGGCAACTTCGTTATCGATTTCATGGGTCAGAAGAAGATGAACTTCAAGACGCTCCTGAACCAGTGGGAATCCATCCAGTCCTCGAAGATCAAGGGCATCGATGAGATCAAGAGGGTCATCATCAGGCACGAGGGAAGCGAGTACATCCTCTACACCGAGGGTTCCGACCTCCAGAAGATAATGGAACTCTCCGAAGTCGATGTGGCCAAGACCACAACCAACAACATCATCGAGATATCCACGGTCCTTGGTGTCGAGGCGTCCAGAAGGGCGATCTTCGAGGAAGCCAAGAAGACCCTGTCCGAACAGGGTCTTACGGTGGATGCAAGACATCTCATGCTTGTCGCCGACGTCATGTCGGTCGGCGGAACGGTAAGGGCGATCGGAAGGCATGGCGTATCCGGGGAGAAATCCTCCGTACTTGCAAGGGCGGCCTTCGAGATCACGTCCAATCATCTGCTGACGGCCGGTATCACCGGTGAGATAGAGCCTCTCGCTGGCGTCGCGGAGAACATCATTATCGGTCAGCCGATAACATTGGGAACAGGAGCGGTCGAGCTTATCTACAGACCAGTGGACCTTAAGGAGGAATGATATGGATATCAAGAGGGCACTGAGGAACGTCCAGGAGACCGGAAAGGTCACCGTGGGGATCAGGGAGACAATGAAACAGTTGAAGTCGAAGAAGGTAAAGCTTGTGATAGTGGCGAAGAACTGTCCGGAAGAGGACCTGAAGGACCTAAAGAACTTCAAGGTCCCGATCTACACGTTCGATGGAACGAATGCCGACCTGGGAGCATCCAGCGGGAAACCGTTCTCGATATCGACGCTGGGGATCATCGAGGCTGGCAAATCGGACATACTCGCATTGAAGGGAGATACGAAGTGAAGGCAGGGTTGTTCGGATGAGTGTCAGGGTCAGATGTATCAAAATGAACCAATCCGACAACATTTTTATATAGATTCAATATTAAGGAGAAGATAGTTTCATCTGGCATTTCCAATAGACGGGAAATATCGGGGGAAGGAACATGAAATCCATCATAAAGGGAGTCCTTGAACGTGAGGAAAAGAAGGCCAAGACCACCACTCCAGCAGCAGCTCCTCAGCCGCCTGCGAGTGGCTTTGCCTCCAGGATGCAACGGGAGACCGCAGTCCAGTCGACTGAGAGGGTCCCGGTAGAGGAGAACATGGTAGGTGCCAATCCCGAGGATGAGGAACTCAGGCGCGTCCTAGCAAGCCTCAGGACCAACATCAAGATAGTTGGATGCGGCGGTGCTGGATGCAACACCATCAACAGGATCGTGGAGGAAGGGATCGTCGGAGCTGACATCTATGCCATGAACACCGATGCGCAGCATCTCCTAACGGTTCACTCTCCTCACAAGATACTCATCGGCCGCAGGTCCACAAGGGGGCTCGGAGCAGGTTCCGTCCCCCAGATAGGGGGAGAGGCTGCGAGGGAGGCGGAGGACGAGATCAGAACTTCGTTGATGGGGTCGGATATCGTGTTCGTCACCTGCGGGCTTGGCGGAGGGACCGGAACCGGCTCTGCTCCGGAAGTGGCAAGGGTCGCTAAAGAGATAGGCGCCCTGACCATAGCCATCGTCACACAGCCGTTCACCGCCGAGGGCGTTGTCAGGATGCAGAATGCGGAATATGGGCTGGACAAGCTTCAGGAATTCACCGATACCGTTATCGTGATACCCAACGACAAGCTTCTGGAGATAGTCCCCAGGCTTCCGCTTAACGCGGCATTCAAGGTGGCCGACGAGATCCTGATGCGCTCCATCAAGGGAATAACGGAGATTATCACAAAGGTCGGTCTGGTCAACCTGGACTTTGCCGATCTGAAGACCATCATGAAGGGCGGCGGGGTCGCGATGATAGGCATCGGCGAGTCCGATGATGACGATAGAGCCATGAAGGCCGTCAATGCCGCCCTCGATTCACCGCTCCTCGAAGTGGACATCCAGGACTCTACGGGTGCGCTTATCAACGTGTCCGGCGGGGAGAACATGACGGTCTCCGAAGCCGAGCTCGTTGCTTCCGAGATCCACAAGAGGATCAATCCCATGGCAAGGATAATCTGGGGAGCCCAGATCGATCCGGAGCTCAGGGACACTATCAGGGTCATGCTGGTCATAACCGGTGTGAAATCGAAACAGATATTCGGGAAATCCCTCAAAAAGGTCGGGAGCGACCGTTTCGGGATAGATTTCATCCGATGAGCGATCAGGAGGAAAATCCGGTATGGACCTTCTCAGGAAGACCTGGGCCACCACCTGGTGGAACAGAAGTGTGAAATGGCAGTCCAAGATCGAGGAGAAGACGAGACATGTGGGCAAGGGCAAGTACGGCAGGGTGCTCAAGATGGCCAGAAAGCCCACCAGCGAGGAGTATTCGAAAACCCTCATCATCACGGGCATAGGTATCGTGATAATCGGTGGAATGGGTTTCGGGATCTATCTGATCTGGGAATACTTTCCCGACCTGGTAAGCTGGGTGTTCAACGTTTGAGGTGATCCTTTGGAAGAAGAAATACAGGAGGGCGGGGAAGGCGCCGCTCCCGAGTTCCCACACACGATCTTCGCGATCAAGACAGCCCTGGGCCACGAGAAGACGGTAGCGGAGAACCTCGGGCAGAAAGCGAAGAGGAAAGGGGCCAATATCTTTTCCATAGTCGCCCCCACGAAGCTCCGGGGGTACGTTCTCATCGAAGGGGAGAAGAACGAAAAGGCAATGGAAGAGCTCCTCAAGGGGATGCAGTATGTACGCGGCCTCGTGGGGGGGGACAAGAACATCTCCCTCGAGGAGATCGAGCATTACCTCGAGCCCAAACCCATCGTCGCCGATATCACCGAGGGCGACATCGTCGAGATCATAAACGGTCCGTTCAAGGGCGAGAAGGCCCGTGTGAAGCAGATCGATACGGCCAAGGAAGAGATCACCGTGGAGCTCTTCGAGGCCATGGTGTCGATACCCGTTACCATCAAGGGCGACGCGGTCAGGGTACTTGAAAGGGAAGAGCACCAGTAGGTTCGCTTCTCTTTTCATTTTTTTTTAATGATAGCGTGAGCCAGGGATGATAATGTTTTAATCCATAATCCTCCATTCGACAATGGGATAACATGGGGAGAGTAGTATTTCTTATGGTCGGGATATTGATGATCTCATCCTTCGGAGCGATATTATTCGTTGATGCGGTTGAAGCTCTGGAGGACGGGATATCCTATATGGAAATGTACGCCAAGGATGATATGTATCTCACCCCCGAGAAGGTTAATGAAACGACCATGGAATTCAACAGGTCCGATGATCGATGGCCAAATCTTCCCATGGTTCCGTGGCAGTGGTACCGCCTGGGTGAATGGGATTCCGGTTCCATTGATTCGGATTATGTAAATGCCGATCCCATCGTGATCAGGGGAATTTCCACGATTTGGATAACACTCTCCTGTCCGGAAACAATTACTATGGACCTGTCTGGATCCTTCTGCGTCGCCAGCAATCCGGCTGTTGATCCCATCATTCTGGAAGACGTGGAGGTCGGTCCCGAACCGGTGACCTTCACCCTTGAATTCGATACCGACGGATACACCAATGAGAGATTCAGGCATTTCTCCATGAGGTGGTCGATGAGGAATGGCCATGATGATGTTGTTATTCACCTTGGAGAGGAATACGCAGGCGTTTCAACCTATATCGAACCACTTTTCGTTCAGGAGACTATGGATTCCGGGAAAAATGGTCTGTTCGTGGAGTTCATCAATAAATTCGAGGAGTTCGATTGGGACGAAGATTGGTTAAATGAAACAGGATGGGAATTCGATTTCCGGGCAAGCGTGGATGATGGACCGTGGGAAGAGGTGGAAGATTTCTACAGCATGCATGGAGCCACAGATTACCATTATCTCACCGTTCCCGGTTTCGAGGGAACACCTGGTGAACATGTTCTCAGGTGGGAAGCCGATTATGGTGCGAACTCACACTCTTCGGGTGTCTACTGGTTCACCGTTGAAGAGAACCCCCCGCCGGATGACGATGACGAGCCACCTGTCGACGACGATGAAGAACCTCCTGTTGGAGATGATGATGAAGAGCCAATTGAATTGCTGACCGCTCAGCAGTGTGAAAGGACCTATGTCGATGAACAGGGGGACGATCTCGGATACTGGGCTGATGATAATAACGATGCCGGTGTGGAGAAGGGAGTGATGCCCGGAGTGGACATCAAACAGGTGACATCCAGAAGGGACGGGGATGACCTGGTAATAACCGTCACGACCTTCGATACGATCGATGAGTGGACATCCGTGATCATCTACATCCTCCCGGATGATACCTATCACCAGGCACCCCTTGACCTGGACCCGCAGACCGGGGACGATATTCCGGATAGCAAGCCGGGAGATCATATCGATACAAATCTATTCAATTTCTGGATAGAGGAGAAGAGGTTAGGGAATAGCTTCACCGCCACATGGTCCCTTGAATCGCTGATGGAGGACGGTCTGACACCGGATTTCGAGATCTTCGTCCAGGTCTTGCATTTCGACGCTGCGATATCCGGGCCCATTACGGACCCTGATCATGTCATCGCCTATTACAATGTGGATTATGCCGGATCGGGGGCATGGGTCGTGGGGAATCTCGAGGAAAGGTCCGGGGATCCTGATATAGATACGGGCATCTCACCCCTGGCCTTCATGATACCTGTTGTAGTGATATTGGTCGCGATAGCGCTTCTGGTCATTCTGGTGGCATATGTGATAATCAGGGAAAAGCGAAAGAGACTTTTCGATTGAGCCGGACCGGACCTGATCTGTGATAAGGAGAGAGTATACAGGATCGGAGGACCACTGGATCCGTCATTTGATGAGACTTGGATAGTATTCCATCATGTACACGTCCCAGGTGGTATTACCACCGAAGAGGTTCTCGAAGAACTTTTTTTCTGTCCGGATGTATTCATCCGAAAGCGTCCAGTAGATCAATTTACCGGTTTCGGTATCGAAGTACCATTTATGGATGCAGTGGATCGTGTCGTTTACCCAGGTAGTATAGGTTTTGGATCGATCTCCATCCTTTATGTATTGACAGGAGAAATTTCCCTGCACCCAGTATTCGATCCCGAGTATCACACAAAACCTTCCCAGGGTGGAAGCATATCCAAGATGTTGGGCCCTCATAGCATCAACCGGTTCATTCACGAATTCCATCCAGCTCGAATGGAAGTTCGGATAGGGATTCGACTCGAGCGGTACCATGGTCGTGTAGTTGATCCTATCAAGACTTGATAGGACCTCGTTCAGCGAATGGTCCCAATCATAACTGGGATATTCTATCTCGTCCATGTAGATCCATTCACCTATCCAGACATGACAGACCTTGCCGGTGTGATAATCGACCAATGCTCTCATTCCGCTGGTTTCAAGGAGAGTTCCCTGAAAGGTCTGTCTTAGATTCACCCTCCAGCCGACCCAGTTATTGTTCGCCCCGTCCACTTCCGTCACGAAGTCCTTTTTCAGCTCGTATTCGAAGTTATCCAGCAGGACAGTGAAGAATTCAACCGTTTTATTTATCGCATGGGGAAGATCGTACTGCAGCTCCCCGTCTCCCTGTTCGGATATGTCGATCGACATGTAGTAGTCACACGGTTCTGAATCATAATATTCCGCTGTAAGATAAAGTGAGGCACCGTTATCGTAATCGTACTTGATCTCCTTTTCAAAGAACAGGTTGAAGAGGAACTCATCGCCGACCACTTGCGCTCCACCCAGGGCGGTTCCTATACGGTTTGCTATCTGAACCGGGGTCAGACCCCTGAATATGGAGTGGTCATGTATGTTCCAGGAGGAGCGGTCCCTGTAAACATAGAGGTCCTCCTGTTTGGTACCGTCATTCCCGAGAAAGATCACTCCGATAGCAATGAAGACAAAGACCGAGACCATTGTGACGGCCACAATGATCCCCCTGTTCACGTTCTCCCCTTCCATGGGGTGAAGAGGCGATGATATTTATTTCAACTTTCTGGAAGCGGTCCTGAAATGTCAGTGGATCACGATCGGAGGTGTTTGTCAAGAGCGAATATATAATATTTTGAAAGAGGATGGGATATCGTTATTTGATCGGAGCGAGAGGCGGGATATCGTGAAAAAGAGAACGGTCATCATTTCTGTGATCATAACCGCTATCGCATCGGGTATCACGGTAGGATGTCTTCTATTTTTATCAGGAGATGATGGCGATAAAGGTCACGTTGAACAGAAAATGGTGATCACCATCTCGTCCGAGGAGGACGAACTTATTGTCGACTACCGCTACGATCAGAGGATGGACTGGGGTGAGCATCGGATTCTCGTCAGCAGGATCGATGATACGTCAAACCGAACCGAACTCTCCGCGGAGGGGGACCAGAGGACAGGATACGGAGATGTATTGATATTCAGGGATGCCAAGGGAGAATGGGACCCTGAACCGGGAATCGAGTACAACGTGAAGATGGTCAGAAGAGAATCGAACCTGATAATTTGGGAAGATGACATCGTGTCAGGATGAACCTGGGCTGGATTGGTTCGAATTGGTATTGATATCCTTATCCAAGAGCAACGTCGAGCGTCATCATCACGAGGAACCCCAGCATAACAGACATCGCCGCAAGGTCCGTGTTCTTCGCGCTCATGGATTCCGGTATGACCTCCTCCACCACAACGAATATCATCGCCCCGGCCGCGAAGGCGAGGGCATAGGGAAGCAACGGCTTCATGATTACGACAAGAAGCGCCCCCGAAACTCCAGCAATAGGTTCTACGATACCTGATAGCTGTCCGTACCAGAACGATTTCAATCGGGAGACCCCCTCCCTCCTCAGGGGGACGGACACGGAAAATCCCTCGGGGAAGTTCTGGATCCCTATCCCCAGGGCCAGTGCGGCGGCCCCGGCGACGGTCGCGCTGGGGTAACCGGCCGCCACAGCCCCGAAGGCGACCCCGACGGCAAGGCCCTCGGGGATGTTATGAAGGGTTATTGCGAGGACCAGAAGCGTACTCCTCTGCCATGATGTCTTGATCCCTTCTGGGTTTGCCGTCTTGAGGTTGGGGTGGACGTGGGGAAGGACCTTGTCGACTCCCCAGAGGAATAACCCTCCCGCCATGAACCCGATACCTGCGGGAACATAGGCAGGAAGCCATCCCGGCATGGGGTCGTTATCGGCCATCTCCAGTGCAGGGGCAAGAAGCGACCAGAAACTCGCGGCGATCATCACTCCCCCTGCAAAACCTAGCATGGAATCCAGTAGCTTCCGGTTGGGTTTCCTGAAGAAGAAGACCGCTGCAGCACCCGAAGCTGTCATGCCCCACGTGAAAAGGGTGCCTATCAGCGCCTGTGCTACCGGACTGAATCCCTCTATCCAATTGAAAGCGTCCATCGGCGGGCTCCCCGTGGGAAATCTCCCTGTTCATATTTCTTAATTTTCTTCCTTCTGCTCCGGAGGCTTCCTCACGAGCATCACGGGGCAGCTCGCGTGCCTGCTCACCTTCTCTGCCACGCTCCCCATGATCAAGGAGGCGATCATCCGCCTCCCATGGGTCCCGATAATGATGAGGTCATAGTGCTTTGATAGTTCGATTATCTCCTGGGCGACAGGTCCTTCTTTGATGAGGGTCCGTACCTCGACCCCCTCCTTCTCTCCCTTCCTGACGAATTCCTCCAGCGAGCTCTTCACCTGCTCTCTTGTCTCCGACTGTATCAGGTTGGAGGCGGATATGATCTCCGCACCCTCGAGCATGGTGTAATCCGAGTAAATGAACTCGATCACATGAAGCACTGTTATCTTGCTTCCTGTCATTGAGGAAAGAGAGACAGCCTGTTCGAAGGCGTCCATCGAAAGTTCCGAACCGTCCACTGGTACCAGAATGTTGCGGTATCTCTTCATCCGAATCCCCCTAATCATTGGTCTGGTGGTTTATATGGTTTCTCCGTATGCGCACTACTCTTTGATAACCATAAATGTTAAAAGCAAAACCCTGGTTCGCTTCGGTAGAGGTTGACGATTGGCTGCAGATAAGGGGACCAGGTCCAGGGTTGGGATAGACCTAGGCTCCACCACGGCGAAGCTTGTGGTGATGGGGGCCGATACGAAGGTTGTCTACAAGGATTACCGGAGACATAACGCTCAGGTCGCAAGAACGCTCGAATCGATGATAGAATCCGCCAAGAGGGAGCTCGGGGACATCGACATCAGCGTAACGATCACGGGATCGGCCGGCTTCGGGGTGGCCGAGAGGTACGATCTCCCCTTCGTGCAGGAGGTGGTCGCCGCAGCCGAAACGGTAAGGAAGCTCTATCCGGACGTGAGGACCCTGATCGATGTCGGCGGCGAGGATTCGAAGATGATCTTCTTCGATGAGAAGATGAGGGTCGACATCAGAATGAACGGGAACTGCGCCGGAGGAACAGGGGCTTTCATTGATCAGATGGCGACGCTTCTCCACGTCCCCATCGACGACCTTGACGATATGGTCAGGAATAGCAGGAACGTCCATCCGATCGCATCGAGGTGCGGGGTCTTTGCCAAGACCGATGTCCAGAACCTCATGGCGAGGAAGATCGGGAAGAATGACATCGCAGCCTCCGTTTTCCATGCGGTGGCCCTTCAGACCGTTTCCACCCTTTCGCGGGGGTACGATCCGAGACCCAAGGTCCTGTTCTGCGGGGGCCCCTTCGCATTCCTGCCCCAGCTGAAGAAGAGCTACATGGAGGTCCTGGAGCTTACGGAGGATGATATCCGCGATCCGGCGAACCCGGAGCTCGTGCCCGCAATAGGTACGGCCATCTACGACGATATCAGACGGCTCGAGGTCACCATGACCGAGCTCGAGGACATACTGACGGGCGAGGCCGTTACAAATGAGTTCCTGGGGAACCGCCTCGACCCGTTATTTCGGGATGAGAAGGAGTTCCTGGAATGGGATTCTCAGAGGATGACCCCCATCGGAAGGACCTCTTCCCTCGAGGAGCTGAGAGGACAGGAATGCTTCCTGGGAATAGATTCGGGCTCCACGACCACCAAGGTCGTTCTCATCGACGGGAAGGGCAACATCGCTTACAGGTATTACAGCGGGAACAAGGGGGACCCGATCAAGGCCGCAAGGGACGGCCTGGAGGAGTTGAGGAAAGAGGTAAAGGGTCTCGGTATCAGGATCGCCAGGACCGCGGTCACCGGATACGGAGAGGATCTGATAAAAGCGGCCTTCGGACTGGACATCGGGATGGTGGAGACCCTTGCCCATTTCAGGGCTGCCAGGGAGTTCCTCGACGACGTCACCTTCATTCTGGATATCGGCGGCCAGGACATGAAGGCCATCTTCGTGCGCGACGGCTACATCGATAATATCGAGATCAACGAGGCCTGCTCCTCCGGCTGCGGGTCCTTCATAGAGACCTTCGCCAACAATCTGGGGGAGAGGGTGGAGGACTTCGCCAGGGATGCCTGTTATGCGAAGCAGCCCTACGATCTCGGTACGAGATGTACGGTCTTCATGAACTCAAAGGTAAAGCAGGCCCTCAGGGAAGGGGCGACCGTCGGGGACATCTCCGCAGGGCTTGCATTCTCCGTGGTCAAGAACTGTCTGTACAAGGTGTTGAAGATCAAGGACACCGAGGTACTCGGGGACAGGATCGTTGTCCAGGGGGGTACCTTCAGGAACCCGGCCGTGCACCGTGCCCTTGAATTGGTCCTCGGGACGAAGGTCATATGTTCGGATTCTCCCGAGCTCATGGGGGCCTACGGGGCCGCGCTGACTGCGATGGATGCTTGCAAGAAGGAGGCGTCGACCTCCACCTTCATCGGTCTCGACAGCCTCAAGATGGCGACGGACCACAAGGCAAGGTACATCAGGTGCCAGGGCTGCCAGAACAACTGCATGGTGACCCAATTGACCTTCCCCTCCGGGAAGGTGTTCTACACCGGGAACAAGTGCGAGAGGATCTTCACCAACAAGGGCAGGGATGCGAGGAAGGGGGAGAACCTGGCGGATGAGAAGCTCGATCTTCTGTTCAACAGGGGACTCGTTCCATCGGGGAAGCCTAGAGGCAGGATAGGGATCCCAAGGGTCCTCAACATGTTCGAGAACTTTCCATTCTGGAGCACTCTTCTGGTGGAGAGCGGGTTCGAGGTGGTTCTTTCACCGCCCTCAACGACCGAGCTTCAGGAGCTTGGATCAAGGACCGTGATGTCCGAGAACATCTGCTTCCCCGCCAAGCTCGTGAACGGACATGTCAAGAAGCTTGCGACCATGGGTGTCGACAGGATATTCTTTCCCATAGTGGTCTATGAGGAGGAGGAGTTCGAAGGCGCCCTGAACACCTTCAACTGTCCCGTGGTCTCCGGATATCCGGACGTTGTCAGGAGCGCAGTGGACCCCAAGGGGAAGTACGGGATCCCCTTCGATTCCCCCACCATCACGTTCAGAAAGGAATCTCTTTTGAAGAAGGCCTGCTGGGAGTATCTCGGCGGATTGGGTGTTCAGAAGGGGGTCTTCAACTCCGCCTTCAACAGGGCAAGGAGCTCCCAGGTGGAGTACAAGGAGAAGGTCAGGGAGAAAGCGGCGGAGATACTCGATAAGGCAAGGAAAGAGAAGCGCCTCGTCGTTCTCCTTGTCGGCAGGCCGTATCATGTCGACCACCTTATCAACCACAAGATCACGGAGATGATAGCCAACCTCGGAGCTGATGTGATAACGGAGGATTCGATCCCGATCTCCGGGAACGGCCTCAGCGGGGTAGGGGTTTTGACCCAGTGGCAGTACCCAAACAGGGTCTACAAAGCGGTCCAGTGGGCAAGCCTGCAGGATAATTTAGAGGTCGTCCAGCTGAATTCCTTCGGGTGCGGGCCTGATGCTCTTGTTTGCGACGAATCCAGGACCATCCTGTCCGAAGCGGGAAAGAACTACACCCTGATCAGGATAGACGAGGTCTCCTCCCCCGGATCGATCAACCTTAGACTCCGGTCCATGATGGAATCCATAGAGATGAGAGGTCTTGGAAAGAGGTTCCAGCCCATAAAGAGAAAGACGACGCCTCCATATATGGCAAAGGACCGGCCGAAAAAGATCATCGCTCCGGATTTTTCAAGGTTCTATTCCCCTCTGATAACCTCCGCAATGAGGCAGCAGGGGTACGACATAGATATCCTTCCCCCGGCCGACAGGGAATCGGTGGAGATCGGGTTGAAGTACTGCAACAACGAGATATGCTATCCTGCCATCATCGTCATCGGGGACATCCTCAAAGCGCTGCTGTCGGGAGAGTACGACCCGAAGGAGGTGGTAGCGGGGATAACCCAGACCGGAGGGCAGTGCCGGGCCTCGAGCTACCTGTCGCTTCTCAACAAGGCCCTGGTAACTGCGGGATTCGAGGATGTGCCGATATTAACCATCACGACCTCGAACCTGCCGCTGAACTACCAGCCGGGGCTGAAGATCAACAAGATGAAACTGCTTCGGATGGGAGTTCAGGGGGTCTTTTTCGCGGATTCCATCATGCAGATGTACTATGCGACGGCAGTGAGGGAGGTCAGGAAGGGGGAGGCGGATTCCCTCGCCAAGAAGTATATCGATCTTGCCTCGGAGGCTATCGACAGGGGCCACGAGATGGAGCTTATCGATCTTCTGGATCGGGCGGTCTTCGAGTTCAACAAGGTGGAGACCGATAACAGGGAGTATCCGACCATCGGATTCGTGGGCGAGATCTATGTCAAGTACAATCCCTTTGCTAACTTCTATGTCGTCGACTGGATGGTCGAGCATGGGATAGAGGTGATCGTTCCTCCGATAGCGGATTTCTTCGCCCAGGAGTACCTCAATCAGCGCTTCCATGTCGAGAGCAATACCAAGGGCAGGGACCTCAAATACTGGATAAGCTACCCCGAGGAGTGGTATGCAAAGTACCAGATGAGGAGGTACGAGAAGGTCAGGATGAAGTTCAAGCATTACCGCAGGAACCACTATATCGGTCATCTGTCAAAGAACGCCAGGGACGTCGTGGCCATGGTGGACCAGTTCGGAGAGGGCTGGCTGATACCGGCTGAGATCGGGGCTTTCGCCGAGGAGAACGTGCACAATGTCGTCTGCGTTCAGCCCTTCGGGTGTATATCGAACCATATCATAGGGAAAGGTGTGGAGAAGGCTTTGAAAGCGAAGTATCCGGACCTGAACGTGTTATATTTGGATATGGACGCGGGATCTTCCGAGGTCAATCTGTACAACAGGTTGAGTTTCATCGTAAGGTCCGCAAGAGAGGACCTCATGGCCAGGTCCAAGTGATTTAATACGATAGCGGGATTACAGTCTTTTCATTAGGCTCGACTTATTTCCTTTCCCTCTGAGTATTGATTACATCTTCCCTTTTATCTTTCCCATTTTTCCTATTTTGTGCCAATCCCTCTTTGATCCAGGATATCGGGGGTATCAGTGCGATGATGAAGAGTATCCCGCCAATGATAACGATGAAAAAACAGACGATCGCCAGCACATCATAGAAAACATCCAACATGCGTAATATGGCCCATAGGATCACTGTAACGATACAGAATATCACGAACGGACCCCAATATTTCCATGGATATTTCATCATCACTACATCATTCATTATCTATTCATATATTGTTGACTATCAGAAAATAAGCTCGCACTATTATACTTACCACGATCCCTATTGCTCCCAATATCATAAGAATGAAAACAAAGTGATACATATCGATCACCTGGACCATCATCAACAGGATCAGGATATATGATGTGGCAATTGAAGAATATAACAGTAAATTTTCCGGTCTGGATACTCCATGCCTTATCAAGAAATTATATTTTTTTCTTTTCCTATCATATTTAAAGAATTCTTCATACCATCTAACATCGATATCATTCTTATTGAAGTAATGGATCATCTTGTAAGCATCCCCTCGAATATTCCTTCGGATCCCTCTGTATGCCGGCATTTGTTTCCTCAACCACCGCTCTTTCTGTTTGGCATACGAAGCCGCCGCAATACTGTATATGTCCTCTTTTTCATTCCGTTCCGGAGATATTTTCTTGATCTTCTCGTTGGTGTGCTTGATCCCCTGCTCGAACAATTTGGAATTGAAAACAAGGTTCTTCAGTTTAAATGAGCAATATTCCATTTTATGCCTGGTCATATCGTCAACTTCATTCTCTCCGGGGATGTCTATGGTGCCAAATTTGACCACGGTCTTGGGCAGCTGGTTGTTGATCTTCATATTGGTGGAGAATTGTTGGAATTCTTCATCTCTTTTGACCCTGTAATTTCTATGAACCTCGGCAACCCAATAGATGAATACAATGAATGATGTAAATCCAATTATCAAGGCCGTTCCGAGAAAGATCTCGTATAGAATGATGTTCATCGGATCCCCTTGTTTTCATTTCACTCTTCTTTGATGTTCCTTTAGAGGGAACTTCGGTTCCATTCCCCTCCAAGCTATTATCGATCATCCGCTAATTAAGATGTCTCCCGCATCCAGAGAAACGAAGGTGAAAAGATCAATCCTCCTCGGTTTCCATCAGGTGTTTTCTCATGATATCGTCGAAGATCCTCTTTGGCACAGTGAACCTCTTTTTCAATAGGTAAGAATTCGCACCTTTTGGAGTCATCCCCGCGTTCTTGTAGTTGAGTTTGAAATCCTCCCTGTCGAACAACGGGAGAACGATATGGTCCCTTCTCAAAGTGATCAGATACTGGTCGTATGCATATCTAGAGGACACGGACGAGTCCGTCCCCCTGAATTCTTTATTGAACAGGTGGAGGTAAAGTATCTTCTTCACTCTCTTCACTGACCTGATATCCGAAAGCATGAAGGATACGCGGCTGAGACTGGAACTCCCGTACCCCCCACGTGACCAGGCATGGATCACCATGATGCCCCCCTCGAGAAGTACATAGGTCCTCCTTTCACCGGTGGAATACAGCAACAGGAAGAATATAAGGACAAAGAATCCGCCGATGGAGAAGATGACCAGGAACTCGGTCAGCTCCATCCCGAACTTCCATTCGTATGTCTTGAATATGATCATCGGGGCGAGCATGATCGGCATCACGAATACCGACCAGACCATGACCCTGATCATGAAGTTCACGGGTTCTATCTTCTCGGTCTCTATGGATCGGATCCGTTTTCCCTTGTAGATGGTTTCATCGGGCTGCCTGAGGCCTTTGAAGAACTCGTCGTCCTTCTTCTTCTCCTCTTTCTCTACCTCGATGCCCTTCCTGATGAACTCTGACAGGATATCCTCGTCTATATGGAACTCGTTATCTGCTTTCTGGCCCCCCATCGCAATCCGGTCGGTTGATCGTTATCAGGACAATAATAAGTTTACGCCAGGATACTTTTTTCTATGTGGGTCTACCTCATCACCCTGCGTCTTATCTCCTCCACCCGCTTCCTGAGCTTTGCCATCCTCTCGCTGAACTCGGCCTCGCGCTCCTTGACCTCCGAAAGCTTCTCCTCCAATTCCTTGATCTTCCTGTCCTTCTCCTCACGGGAGAGGTCCTTATCCGCCAGGATCTCTTCCGCTGTCTTGCTCAACTGCTCTCTGTATTCCATGTACTGGTTCTGAAGTCCCTTCATCTCGTTCATCCGGTGAAGGAGTTCCTCCATCTCTTTCCCCTGACCGTCCGGTCCTTCTGCCCGCTCGTCCCCCTCCGGCTTCTCCGATCTGACCTTCTTATCTTTGTTCCTGCCAAACAAACGATCGAACAGACCCAAATCCCACACCGACCTGAATTTGACTCCCCCGAAACAGGGTGCCCCCCGATAGGGTTCATTCTATATTGAGCTTCAGACAGGGGTGTCCAATGAAACCGTTCTCACTTGAGGAAATCCACTGCGGTCAGGGTCTTCGTATCGAGAACACCGTCTATCGACCTTATCTTGTAGATGACGATCCTTCCTATCTCGTTGTAGTTCTTCGCCTCGACCTTCGCTATGATGTCGTATTCCCCGAATAGGGGGTACATCTCGATTATTTCCGGCAATTTCTGTATCTTTTCAAAAACAGTCTTTTCAACGCCCGTCCGGGTGCTGATCAACACGTAGCCGAGAACCATGCATGGTCACCTTCTCCGGAATCATATATTCGTTTGAGGGTGTATTAAAGCTTTGTAAGACGTGGCTGAATTGATACAGCCGGGCAATGTTTAATACCACGGGAACGGACCAACAATAAAATAAGTAATATCGACCGTCATTACTTGGAATGTGGGGAGGATAACAATGTTGAGGAGAAATGGACCGGTAATAGTATTTCTGCTCCTTGTGACCTTGTGTTCAGCGCCCGGGATATCTTCTGGGATCCCGGAGACGGAGCCGAATGACAATTTTTTCGAAGCAGAGGTCGTAGGGCCCGGTGTGATCAATGGAACCGTGAACTCAAGCCCTGTGGTGGACCAGGATTATTTCAACATCACGGTCCCCTCGGGTAAGGACCTTTTCGTACAGCTCGAGAAGATGGACAGCGGAACGAGGTCAATCAGCGTTCAGGGGTACGACCATCAGAGGAAGATCATGGGGGTCTCCCTTTCAGTGGCCAGCCAGTTCCAGACCGACAGCACGATCTGGTACAACAAGGACATTGTATCAAGGGCAGTCTATCTCAGCGTAGGTGGAACCGGCAGCTACGATCTCACGCTCCAGATAAGGAACTACACGACCGATGGAGATGATTCCTTCGATACCGCCACTAGGATGATGGAGGGCAACTATTCCGGAACTGTGGGATACATACCTTACCATGATTCCGACCAGGATTTCTACAGGTTCGACGTCCCTCCGGACAGTGATGTCATACTTGTGACGGAGAAAACGGACAGCAACGGCGAGGACCTGAGATTCAGTTGGTTTGGGGAAAAACGGCATTACGAGGGAAGCTACACCTTCAGGAATCCGCGCGAGTACGAAGATAAGACTTTTTACAACAGCGGCGAAACGAAGGTTCTGAAATATCTCATGGTATCGGGTGAAGGGGATTACAACATCTCAATGAGGATCAGGACCTACCCCAGAGATGGGGACGACACCTTCGAAACCGCCCGGACGCTGATCAAGGGGCGAACGACAGGGGACGTCGAGACCTACGATGAACATGATGATGATGTCGACTATTACAAGACCGTCGTACCCCCGATGAACGATATCTTCGTAACACTGGGAAAAAACGGTACCGAGGGGTCTTCGATCGCTCTCTATTTTTACACCCAGCATAGAGAACCGATCCAAGGTACGCTTCGGGTCGATTATGCAGGACATAACAGGAGCACCACCTGGTATTACTCGGGAGAGGGAGTGACCTGGTTTTATCTTGTTGTCAAAGGGTCCGGATCCTACATCATCGATCTTGACCTAGCGGCTTATGAAGTGGACGGGAACGATGATTTCTCCTCTGCGAAAATGATCGACGAGGGCAATTTTAACGATAGTGTCGATAAAGATCCCGCCCACGGGGATGATGTAGACTTCTTCATTACGGAGATCCCTCCATACCATGAATTGAGGATCACACTGGAAGCGCTTTCGGTGATAACGTACGAGATCAGGCTAAATACCTATACAATGAGCAGACAGAACTACGGGTTATACTTGGAGGTCGAAAAGAAGGGAGACCTCGCATCGAAAGCGACATACAATCCTGGACCCACGGCGATCTCGATCTATCTCTATC
>JBLIRI010000031.1:0-22415 GCA_049472235.1 Thermoplasmatota archaeon
GCCTATGTCTATTGAAAGAGCATCCCGGTGGTAGAAAGAAATGACCAGCTGGCCTTCCCTGATATCCCCTTCATCGAGAACGACGTTGAATGCAGATTCGATGTTCTCAAGAGCATAGACAAGAGCGAGCTTCTCGTCCCCTTCGAAGGAAAGGTTCGTGGGCAGGAAGATGCAGGGGTTCACGTCCACGATCTCGGGATTGCCCTCCTTCCAGTCGTTGGTACTGTTGACGGAGAAGAACTCCTCGGCCTCGACCTCGTAATCCCAGCGGTTCACGCTGTTCCAGTCATCGATCATAACAAGCATTGTCTGGATTATTATCATGAAGCTCAGGAACAGCGATAATGAGAGTCCAACGCCAAGGATCGAGGTGACGCTTCGGCTCGGTTTCCTCAGAATATTCCTGATGGTCAGTTTCAACGATGTCGGAAGAACGCTTTTACGGCCGACCTTCGAGGCAATTCTCCCGACCTTCCTTTTGCTGACGCCTTCCCTCTGCTGGATGGCATCCACGGGTTTGATCCTGAGAGCTCTGCCTGCCGGCAGCAATGTGCAGGCAAGACATATCCCGAGGGACAGAAGTGCGCTTGCAATATAGTATCCCCACGAGACCGAATAGTACATTACCGGGAAACCGAAGTACGTTTTGACAATCCCCAGGAACCAGATGTTGAGCGGAACGGAGAGTGCCAATCCGAGAACGATCCCGAGCAGGGCGACCATCATTCCGATGGATGCGAAGTAGAGCATCACTACCCTGTTGGGAACCCCGAGGGATTTGAAAATGCCGATCTGGACCCTGTGGGTCTGTATCATCCTTCTCAGGGCCATGAAGAGCCCGAAACCCGAAACGAGGAATATCACAACGGGGAAGGTCCTCATCACCTGGGTATCCCCTTCCATGTCGTCCTTGATGAAATACCTCGCAAGGTCCTCTTCCTTCTCGATGGTCTTGATCGGGATCCCGTTGGTCTGGAACAACGTTGTGATGTTCTCCTTGAAGGTCTGCAGCTTCCCCGGGTCCTTCAGGAGGAACACTATATCGTTGACATAGGTCTCCCCGTCATCCAACCCGTGGATCTTCTGGGCAGTTCCCATGGGGACCATTACAACACCCAGATTCCTGGTCTGGGGCATCAGGCTACCTTCCTTCAAAACCATGAAGTATTCGGGTATCGCCACGTCGTTCAGGACCGAAAGCGGGAAGGTTCCGTTGCCCTTGATGACCTCGATACTGCTTCCGTTATCGATCCCGTAGGCCTTGCCGAAATTATGTTCGATATAGCATTCGCTCCCCTTCCCGGAGCTGAACTCGATCTGATAGTTCCCGTACGGGAGAGGCCTGTTCACGTTGATCTCCCTTTGAGCACCGGATGCATCGAAGTACTCGTAGCCCATGACGATGCCCTTGGTGATCTTCGCCTCGCCACCGACAGTATGATTGATGAACACGTTGAAGGCGAACCTGTATTCAACGTCCGAGATGTCGTCCCTGACAGTTTCCGATGAAAGGAGTTCGGCAACCTCGGAGATGTTCTTGATCACTCCGTACTGGAATTGGATGCGGAGGTCCTGGAACCTGGCATCCTCGTAGTTGCCGTCGAAAGTGGTGAACCTTGATGCCTGCATGTCGTTGAGGGCGCCGAAGGAGGCGACCCCAAGACCCAGTATCAATATGAGGAAGATGTACTGGAACTTGTGCGCCCATATCTCCCTCATCCCTTTCTTGAGGAAGGTCGTTCTCATGGTCACCACTCCAGTTCGGACACCGGTATCGGTCTCTTGTTGGTCTCTTCTCTGACTATCGCCCCGTCCTTGAGGTAAAGGACCTTGTTGGCGATCTTTGCCAGCTCCTTGTTGTGGGTCACTATGAGGACCCCTCTTCCCTCGCTCGCTATGGACACAAGGAGGCTGAGGATCAGCTTGCCGGTGGTGTAGTCGAGCTCCCCCGTGGGCTCGTCCGCGAGAAGTATCCGGGGGTCCTTGGACAGCGCCCTTGCGATGGAGACCCTCTGCTGCTCCCCGCCGGAGAGCTGGAAGGGATAGTGGTCCTCCCTCCCCTTCAATCCCACCTTTCCAAGGAGCTCCTCCGCCCTGCGGTGGACCTCTTTGGAGGGCAGGTTCATGACATATTCGAGGACGAATTCCACGTTCTCCCTGGCCGTCAGGTTCGGTATCAGGTTGAAGAACTGGAAGACGAAGCCGATGCTCTCCTGACGGTACCTCGTCAGCTCTTTCTGGTTCATGTCCTGGATCTCGCTGCCGTTCACCCTTATCGTTCCGCTGGTGGGGCTGTCGATACCGCCGATCTGGTTCAGAAGAGTGGTCTTCCCGCACCCCGAAGGTCCGAGGATGACCGTGACCTCGTTCGGATATACGTCCAGGGTAACCCCGTTCAGTGCGTGGACGACGACCTCTCCCATCTGGTAGGATTTCGACATTTCCCTTATTCTTATCAATGGCTCCTTTTTCATTCTCATTCTCCTCCCTCCATATTCTTCATGAATTCGATGAGCTTGCCTTCTTTCATGCCGAGCAGCCTTTCCATTACATCTATGATCGCGGGAATTACCATCTCCTCCGGAATGTCCCTCCCGAGACTGTGGTGGTGGTCCTCTGACAGATAATTGGCTGCACCGATGATGCTCACGGCTGTCTCGTACGGATATTTCACGTTGAATATCCCCTCGTGATTGCCCCGTTCGATAAGAACGGAATAGCAGGTAGCCATTACCGGCAGGACCTTCATCTCAAGTCTGTGGTGCAGGTGAACGTTCCGGTCCTCGTGCAGGTAGTCCGTAAGCCTCTGCTTTCTCACCGCGAGATTACGAAAGAACTGGCTGACCTTGATGATCTTCTCGATCGAGTTCCCGCCGTCCTCCTCTGTTATCCTCTTGATGTTTTCGGTCACTTCCTCTATGAGCTCATCGACCAGCTCATCCAGGAGCTCGTCCTTCGACCTGAAATAGTGATAGAACGTTCCCTTCGCTATCCCGATCTCTTTTATGATCATCTCCACCGGGGTCTCCTCGTAACCGAATTCGAGGAATAGTCTCTCAGCAGTGTCGACGATCTCCTTCTTGCGGACATCGTGTTCCTTTACAGTTCGGGACATGGGATCAGTGCTCCGTCAGTCTTACCGACCGACCGTCGGTCGGTATAGTATCTCAAGGTTATATTAAAACATTTTGGGACATCCCTGGGACGAAAGATCGAGGGGCCGCCAACGGTGGTGAGGGCCCTTTCAATACGAATCTGTACCATTATACAATTAATATGTTGGCGACCAAGAAGAAGCATGAGAGAGAAATGGGGGAGACCGGCAATTATTGCCCTTTCCATGCTTCTTCTTATGAGCACACCGGCAGCGGCCGTGGTAACGGTACCGGGTGATTTTACCAAGGCGGAAGGACCTTCGTTCGAGCCCAGGATGACCGATAAAGGACCGGAGCCGCTCACGACCGGGAAAGTCTGCTACATAGAGAACAAGGGGCAGTGGCCGGAAGACATCCGCTATCTCGCCCAGACGTCCTTCGGATTCTCGGCCGTTGCCAGCAACGGGATAAGGTACGGCCTGGTCGGTGATGATGGCGACTTGAACGTGATAGGCTACACCTTCATAGATGCCCTTGATCCCGAAACGATCGGAATGAAACAGCTGTCGACGGTCTACAATTACTTCCGTGGGAACGATCCCTCGAAATGGGTCTCCGGTGCAAGGGCGTACGAGGAGGTCCTGCTCGATGATATCTGGCCCGGTATCGATATGAGGCTCTATTCCAACGGTCAAGGGGTCAAGTACGATCTCATGGTGAAGCCCGGAGCGGACATCGCTTCCATCAGGTTCTCTCTTGAAGGGGTGAACTCTTTGAAGACCGATGGACCGGACCTCTACGTTCACATGGATGGGAAAACCATTCCGCTGGAAAGCGGACTCCTGACCTACCAGAAAAACCCGGACATCCCTATCCCCTCGAGCTTCAAGATCATGGGGGACAATGTTTTCGGGTTCGAGGTCGGGGGTTACGATATCGCCGATGAGCTGGTCATAGATCCGCTCGTATCGGGGAACTTCATTGGGGGTTTCGGATGGGAATACGCCAGGGACATTTACCTGGATGACGAGGACAATCAGTACGTTACCGGAGAGACCACTTCGACAGATTTCCCGACCGCCCCCGGAGCCTACAGCAGCAGTTATGCCGGGAACACCGATGTGTTCGTGGTCATGACCGACGAGTTCGGTGAGCACCTTCTCGCTGCCACCTACGTGGGAGGGACCAGGAAAGAAGTATCTACTTCAATATCCGCCGACGATGCTGGAAATATCTATATTGGGGGGTATACCGAATCATACAATTTCCCGATAACACCAGGCGCCCTCAACGGGACGCTTGAAGGCATCGGGTACGATGGCTTCGTCCTGAAATTGAACGAGACCGGAGGCGGGCTTCTATTCTCCACCTATGTCGGAGGCACCGGAAAGGACCAGGTGACATCACTCATCACGGCCCGCAACGGTGATATCCTGATCTGCGGGACCACGGAATCGGACGACCTGTTCACAACGGATGGTTCCTATTACTTCGAGTTCATTGGCACCAGGGATGCCTTCGTTTCCAGGATCGCACCCGACGGCTCGAGCTTTAACTTCTCTTTCATCTTCGGGGGCCCCGCCATCGAGGAATGCTTCGATATCAAAGAACTCTCCGACGGTTCCTTTGTCATCTGCGGCAACACCTCCTCCTTCGAACTTCCGATGACATCCAGCTCCTTCGATCCGAACTACGATGATCTCGGTGATATCTACGTCGCAAGGTTCTCGGGCGACGGGAAGGACCTCCTGTCGTCAACCTTCCTGGGGGGTGCTTCTGAGGATTACGCATTCGCGATCGACGTCGATGCCTCCGGATCGATATATGTGACGGGCCATACGCTCTCCATCGATTTTCCGACCACTGCCGGCTCGTACCAGGAGGATTACAATTGGTTATGGGATGTTTATATTAGCAAGTTGGACCGCAACCTCTCCGCTCTCCAGTACTCGACCTTTATCGGGACCGATAGTATCGAGACCTCTGCTGATATCGTTGTTGACGATCTTGGAAGAGCCTATGTTTATGGGCGCACGGGATCATCAGCCTATCCCGTCACCTGGGGTGTCCTTCAAACGGAAATGGGCGGTACCATGGACCTTTTCGTAACGATCCTCGACCCGAATGCGGCCTCCCTGGTGTATTCGACCTTTGTCGGGGGAGGCGATTACGACATGACGGGAAGGCTCTCCCTTGGCGATAACGGAGCGGTCTATATCTGCGGATGGACCGATTCCGGGTCCTTCCCCCATCGCACGAACGGTTTCGGTGCTTACATCAAAGGATCTTCCGATGGCTTTTCCATGGGTTTCGATCTCGCACTATCACCGTCCGAACCTTATGGTCTTGAAGGAGAACTGCTCGAGAGCGGTTACAATCTGACATGGAAGCCTCCGGTCCTGGACTATGATTATCCGATCAAAAGATATCATATCCACAAGTGGACAACGAACCTATCGGGACCGTACGAGAAATTCAGAATTGACGGCAGCACCCTGTTCTTCGAGGACAAGAACGTCGATCTCGGTAGCACGTATATCTACGGCGTCGTGGCCGAATCCCAGGCAGGGTTCAGCAACATGTCTGAGCTTCATTCACTGGAATTCTACAGACCTCCTTCGGCGCCGAGGAACCTCGGGCTCCTCCACGAAGGTCCAGTGATAAACATCTCATGGGATCCCCCCACTTCGTTCGGAGGGTCCCCGATCAGCAATTATTCCCTTGAAAAGGAGTGGGAGGGGGGGAGCTCATCCGTTACACTCGAAGCAAGGATGGACGATAACTTCTACCATGACAGCGAGTTCGAGAAGGGCACTGTCTATTCCTACCGGATAAGCGCCTTCAACGGATACCACTGGGGCCCTTCGATAGATGGAGCCATTACACCGATCACGGAAAGCTCGCCTCCCAGGAACCTCTGGGCGATTTCCGGCAGCGGATATGCGCTCCTTCATTGGGATCCGCCGATAGACCTCGGAGGCTCAGGGGTCGCGGGCTATCACATATACCGGGGGATATCGCGGGGCAACGAGACCCTCATGACCACCCTGGCCGGAACGAACACGACCTTCAACGACACCTCGGTCGCCAACGGTCTTTTCTACACCTATTACGTGAGATGCGCAAACGGGTTCGGAGTATCAGGTCCAAGCAACAATGCGGATGCTGAACCCCTGGGGCCTCCTTACCCGCCCTGGAAGATCACAGCGGAGGAGGATCCCCTCGGAGTGCTGATATCATGGGAGCCCCCGTTCAGCGACGGAGGTTCCCCCATCCACACCTACACCCTTTACAGATACCAGCCCGGTATCGATCCCTACATGCTGTTCGAGGTCGACGGGTCGACATTCTCTTATCTCGACAGGGGGATCGAGCCGAACTCGATCTACTTCTATTTTGCAACCGCCGCCTCCCGTCTTGGTGTAAGCGATCCTTCCGAGACCGTCCAGGTCATGCTCGAAGGCTATCCGACACCTCCAAGGGGCCTTGTCCTGACACGCGGAAATCATTTCATAAACCTTGAGTGGTCCCCTCCGGCGAACACCGGTTTCAGCGATATCCGGTCCTACAAGATCTACCGCATGGAGGAAGACGGTCCCTTCACCTATCTGGACAAGGTACAGTCATCCTTCACTTCCTACAACGATACGAACCTGGTCAACGGGAAACTGTATTTCTACCGGATAACGGCGGTCAACGACAAGGGTGAATCCAGGCCCAGCCTGGAAAACTCCGCCATGCCCGTCGGGATCCCGACGCATCCCGTCAACCTCGTGGCGACATCCCGCAAGGAGAGCATAGACCTCAGCTGGGGTCCGCCTTCGGATAACGGGGGCATCGATATCGTGAAGTACCTGATATTCAGAGGCCCTGATCCGGGGAACATGACATTGCTTGTGGAGGTCCATCACTCCTTCACCAGCTACAGGGATGAGGATGTGGTCATGGGGCTCCCGTATTTCTACTATTTAACGGCCTTCAACGGCCTGTACAATTCTCCAAGGAGCCTGCTCGTCAAGGGAGTTCCCAAAGGATATCCCGGTTCCCCTTCGAACTTCTCCGTTGTTCTGGAGGAAGGGAGGGCCCTTATAAGATGGGGGGAGCCTGAAAACACTGGCGGGGCGGATATCCTTCATTACCACATCTACAAGAAGGTCGGCATAGAGAATTTCATCCTCCTGGCAAAGGTGAGCGGCTCAATGCGTGCTTTTGATGACATCGATGTTGAGGAGCCGGGGACCTACTCGTATTACGTGATCGCCGAGAACGAGATCGGGGAGGGCCCCAGGACGGACTTCCTCTCCATCGAGGTGACCGAGGAAGAGAGTGTCGAAAAGGGCATATGGGGGACACTCCGGACCGTGGCATTCTCAATGCTTTCCATTTCCCTAGTCCTGATGTTGATCGTGGTGATCGTCGTCATCCGGAGAAGGTCCCGCGGCGGGATCGAGGGTGAAGAAACCTATGGCTCCCACGAACCACAAATGTCCGAGATCGCTCTCGTTGAGGATTCATTTCCTTTCGGGAGTGACCAGGAACAGTAATGAAGGCAGCACCAGCAAAGCAGCCACGAATGCCATCAGTATCATTATCGCTGTCAGGATCCCGAAGGAAGAGAACATCGGCATCGGAGCGAAGGCGATTATGGCGAACCCGAACATCGTGGAAGCGGCAGATCCCAGAAGGGCCACTCCGGAATGACGGGCAGCATGGTCCATTGCCTCCTTTCTGTTCCCTTCGTATCTTATCAGTTCCTGGCGGAACCTCGCAGTGATATGGACGGAGTAATCGATGCCGACCCCAATGGAGATCGCCGCAATGGTCGCCGTTACCGCGTTCAGGTGATAGCCAAAGACGAACATCAACGCGTACAACCACGCTGCCACAAGTATCTCCGGTATGACTGTCACGATAGCGTACTTGAAGGACCTGAACAGGATCACGAGGACTCCGAAACACAGGATCACGGCAAGGATTATCGAAAAGGAAAGCGAGTCGGTGATCGCCGTGAGCGTGGCATCCCTGATGTATCCGCTGCCCGTAAGGCCGTAGTAGGTGATGCCTTCCATATCCAGCACGTCCATGTCCTTCTTAAGCTCCTTTGCCGAAGACTGGACCGTGGCCAATTCCCTGGTATCAGGGACGCCGGTCATTATGAAGGTAGCATAGCTCGAGTCATCCTCCGGGTCTCTCCAGACGATCTCCCTGACCTGGGCAATATCGTACATCATGACGGTCTCGTTGAGAGGGAGCCCGTGATCGTACATGTAACCGACCATGGCCTTAATCTGCTCCCCGTCATCCGGTACATTGTCCCCATCGTTATCCGTGATATTGACACCAGGGTTGTTGCTCTCGATCATATTGATGGTGTAGTTGTTCTCGAAGACCCTTTCGAAAACATGGAATATATCCGCGTAGATCAGGACCTCCCCCGTATCCGGGTCCCGTGCTATGTTCTCGTTATCCTCGAAGTTCACCTCGAGCTGTTTCATGGCTCCGATGACCTCCGGGTCGGTGAGGTCGCCCTCGATATAGATGATAGCCGGTTCGCCTCCTCTCTCTCCCAGGTGTTCCTCGAGCTTATCCAGGGAGACAACGAAATCGGACTTCGGGTCGAAGTATTCCTTCGCATCCAGCTTTGCATCCAGCTGCAAGGCGAGATAACCTGCAAGGATTGAAATGACAACGACGATGGGAAGAAGTATGATCCTCTTCTCCGCCAGACCTACCACGACCCTCCCTAACAGTTTTGATCCGCCTCCTTCCTTGACCCCGCTGTTTGCCAATCTGCCTTTGTTGAAACCCCTTCTGTCCCACAACATCTTTGCCGCAGGGAGGAAGAAGCCCATGATCCAGAAAGCCGAAAGTATCGCCAGGGATGCGGAAACCCCGAAACCTACGATCTCCTCGATCTCGGATATTGCATTTGACGCGAATGCCACAACGGTAGTGATCATTGCGAGGAAGAGTGCCGCACCCACCCCGGCCACGCTCAGACCTAGTGATATCTGTGGGTCCTTTTCCTTCGCCCTCTCCTCCTCGTAACGGTGAACCGCATGTATCGCGTAGTCGACACCCAGCACAAGTATGGAAACGGGGACAAGAATGTCGATGGTCAGCGAGCTGTTCAGGCCGACGAGATTGGAAAGTCCCTTTAGCCATATGATGAGCATGATCAATCCTGTCATCGTGAGAAGCAATACCTTGGGTGACCGAAAGATGACGGTTACGATGATCAGAATGAGGATGACCGCTGCAATTATGAGCGGGAAAGAAAGGGCCCCCTCGTCATTCGCTTCCAGGCTCAGGTCTATCGCTATTCCCCAGACCTTGTAATTGTTCTGGTCGCCCCTCAGAAAGTCCTGAAGTTCCCGGTTGTAGTATTCCGTGGTCAGAACATCGTTCGGTTTTCCTGGTAGTCCCTCCGAGTATTGGTTCTCGACAAGGTTCGTGTCCGAAATGATGCTGATCATGATAGCGGGCGATGTCCAGTAATCTATCTCCATGCCGAGGACCGACCTTCTCTCGCTCTCCGCCTTGACCGAAAAGGAATCCTTCAGAGATTCTCCGTCCGGAGTGGAGATTATCTGATACACGGCGAACTTAACCTCGTCGTCGGTGGCTTCATCAAGCCCCTTTCCCATGGATGTGGTCAGAAAGGTCTGGACCGCATCAGCTACCGTATATAGTCCGACGCTTACGGTCTGCAGATCGACATCATATCTTGACACCAGATATTTCCGTCCAAGGTCTGAGTTCCTCAGCTCCACCTCGTTCTGGTAGAGCTCCCAGAGGACCTGCTGCGTGAGGGCATCCCCTCCTTTTGCTTCAAGTATGAAACCCGAATAGAGGTTCGCCGGAGGCAGTCTGTCATCGATCTTTTCCGCGATGTCGAAGACCTCCCCACCGGGCTCTCCGCTTGCCTGCCTGTCGGGAGCCATGAACAATAAAGGAACCAAAAGCACCATTGTTACCGCGATAGTGAAAATTACGATCCACACAGCTCTCTTCTCCACCACCTCACCCGCTTTTACCCATATCTGCGTAGAAATCGATCTGTCTTCCAATTCGTTCCCCTTCATAGGTTCCCCTTCCTTGGAATTCTGTATGGCCCCCACGCGATTTGTTGTATAAATCAATTGAGATTAAGATGTTAATCCGTATTATTTGTATAATCGTACAAGTCGGTCCGGGTGGACCCCCATGTGGTAGAGGAAGATCACGAGCAGGTTCCGACCGAGTCTCCTGAACGCCCCATCCCGCTCGAACCTCCTGCCGGAGGATATGACATTCTCAGAAAGCAGTTTGATCCTGTACCTCCCCTTTCTCATCCTCACCATGAGGTCGACGTCCTCGAAGAGCCTGTGATCCCGGTACCCCCCAAGCTTCCCAAATACCTCCCTTCTCAAGAAAATCCCCTGGTCCCCGTACGGGGCCCTCGTGATGACCCCCCTCAGGTCGTGGATGAAGATAAGGGACCTCAGGATAGGATTCAGCCGGTCAAGTCTTATCTTGAACGCACCGCCCGAGATCCGGGGGTCTTCCATCGTTCTTCGTATCAGCTCGAACCCGTTGTGGGGGAGATAGGTGTCGGCATGCAGAAAGAGTAGAATATCACCCATGGCGGTCCGCGCACCCGCGTTCATCTGCGTCCCCCTCCCCGTCTCGGACCGGAGCTTCTTGACCCCGCTTCTTCTGATAGCTTTAAGTGTATCCTTTTCAGGAGCGCCATCGACCACGATGATCTCTGTCCCCGGTCCTCCGGGGAGCCCCCTCAGATGATCGATGAGCCCGTTTATATTCTCCGCTTCGTGCAGGACTGGGACTATCACCGAAATGGAGGGGTCAATTCTCATCAAACACCCCCGATGAGGCTATGAAAGAAAGCGTCCTGTTTCCTGGCCCGCTTTCGGCCGCCCTCGCCCGGAATTCCCTGAGGTCCTCCAATGTATCGATGTCCCACCAGGAAGGAAGGTCCCCTTGCACGAGGCCATGGTCCAAGATCCGCTTCCTCATTCCCATTGCGACCGAGGGCTCGCTCCATTTGATCCCGGAAAAGAGGCCGGGTGCGAAGCTTTCCCTTTTGAAACCTATCAGGTAGTAGCCGCCGTCATGACATGGACCGAGGACGGCGTCCCGGGAGTCCAGGGTCCAGAAGGCGTCATCTATGAAACCTGCCGGTATGTCCGGGGAGTCGCTTATCATAACGGCTGCCTTGAGATACTTCATCGAGAATGCATGTTCGAGAAGGGAGGCCTGCCTTTCCCCGAGGTCCCTTCCGGCCTGGGGGATGAAAAGTATGTCCTTTCCTATCCAATCCCTGACCATATCCAGGTCCTCCCTCGGATGATATCCGATCATCATGTCCGCTTCGACCCCTTCGATCGAATCCATGAGGTCCAACACCATGTTCCTGTAGAGCTCAAGTGCCGCTTCGTCACCGATGTCAGCTGCCAGTCTCCTCTTGACGAAGCCCTTTCTCGGGGACCTGACCAGGGGGATAATGACAGCATCTTTCATGGATGGGCACCTTTCACTCCACGAGAGCCCCCCCGCACGAGGAACCGGCTCCTGCAGTGCAGCCGAAGCAATGGTCCCCGGTGACGATCTTCCTTCTTGGTATGGAGGATGCATCCAGTTCGGTTACGGTCCGTGCAAAACCGGGGATGGTCGTGATACCCAGGGCCTGGTTGAAATCACAATCGTAGAGCCTGCCGTCCCATCCGATGTTGATCTGGAAAAGGCACATGAGGTTGGAGGCCGTTGAGGGATTGAAGGTGCTCCTGAGGAGCTTCATGTAGCTTTCTTCCTTCCCGTCCCTTCTCAGGTCCTCGAGGAACCTTCCCATGGGCATGTTCGTTATGGTGAAGAGGTCCGTGAAGCTTATGCCGAAGTCCCGATGAAGGATATGCTGATACTCTTCCTTGAGGGCCTGCTGGGGCGGCGGGAGGAAATCCGCCATGGGATTGAAGACAAGGTTCAATTTCAGCTCCGGTTCCGTCCCGTAGCCCAGTCCGTTAAGCAGCTTGAGGCCCTCGATGCTCTTCCCGAAGACCCCGTCCCCCCTGACGCAGTCCACCTCGTCCTTCTCGTAGCAGGGGAGCGAAGCGATCAGCTCGATGCCGTTGTCGCGATAGAACCCGGGAAGGTCCCCGGCCCCCTCGTCCAGAAGGGCGGTCAGATTGGTCCTGAGCATTATATGGTGCCCGTTCTCCTTAAGCTCCCTGATGAACTCCCTGATGTGAGGGTTCAGCTCCGGGGCCCCGCCGGTGATATCGATCACAGGTATCCGGGCTTCCTTTGCTTTTTCGATGACCTCGGCCATGGTCTCCCAGGACATCAGCTCGTCGCGGTCGGGTCCTGCCCGGTGATGGCAGTGTGTGCACTGCTGGTTGCATCTCAGTCCGACATTGACCTGGAATGTATGGACCTCGCGGGTTGCCAGAGGCCTTCCCAATGCATCGCTAACCAGTTTTTCGAAATCTTCACCGTCCATGGACGGGAAATGGAGGGTAGGAATATTAGTTTTTGTTGGAAATAAAAAAAAGGCCCCGGTCACCAGATGCCGGGGCCTTCATCAGGGATCATATTTGCTGGGGGATCGTTTTTCTCAATTTATTTCGATCTCTTTCACGACCTTCTCCTTGGGGTTCGCCTTGGGGATCTCTACATGGAGGACCCCGTCGACCATGGTCGCCGAAACGTTCTCCTCGTCGACCTCCTCCGGAAGCCTGATGCACCTGGTGCAGGAAAATGAGGACCTTTCCCTGTAGAGGTACTTGCCCTCTTCCTCTTCCTTTCTCTCCTCGCTGGAATCGACGAGAACGGACAGCACCCCGTCCTCGATGGTGATCTTCGCGTCCTCCCTCTTCACTCCGGGCATCTCGACCGTCAGGAGCAGCTTGTCCCCCTTGTCCTCGAGGTCCATGGGCATGTTGTAATTTCTCCTGAGCACCTGAACCCTCGGCGTGGGAACGAATCCCAGGGATGGTTCCAGGAACATCCTGTCCATGTCCCTCCTGAAAGAATTGAAAATGTCGTCGAAATCCCTCCACATCCAGAATGGGTCCGCCATCTTCGCCCTGTCGTTCCTTACCATGATGTTCCGATCGTCCTTCATCATATCACACTCCTTTGGGTTGTTACCTTTAACTTTACAACCTGTAGTTGTGTAATGTATTTGGAATATAAATATTTTACGAATACGGTTTGATGTCCCTCCCGCTCATACTTTGAAGATATCGAGGTCCTTGCCTGATACAACAGTCCCATCGTAGATGGTGGATATCTCCCGGACCAGCTCTTCTTCGGGTCTTCCCCACAGAAGCTGATGGTAGAGCACGAGCAGCTTCGGTCCTGCCGCCTTCGCAATGCTTGCAAGCTGGACAGACGAGGTGTGGGCGGATGAATGATATGCCTTCCACCCCTCCGGCCTGCCGTCGAATCCGGCCTTGGAATAGACCTCATGAACAAGAACGTCCGCGCCCTTGTAGTTGTCCTCCAGACCCGGGGTCGGCGAGCAGTCCCCCGAGACCACCACGCACCCGTCGTCGGTGATGAAACGGTATCCGAACGCACGGTCCCAGGCCCCATGTTTGACCCTGAACGCTTCGACATCCACCCTTTCATCGCTGAAGACCCTCCCCTCAGCAATCTCCTTCACCACGGAACGCCATCCGGTATCGTTCGCCCTCTCCAGCCCTTTCTTCCTGATATTGATGTCCTTCTCGAAGGCATAGGTCATGTGCTTGACCATGTCCCCGGTGCCGGGGGGTCCGAATATCTTCAGGGGCTCCTTCCTCTCCATCACCCAGGGGGTGAACATGATGTCCGGGAGGCCGGCGGTATGATCCGAGTGCAGATGCGTCAGAAAGAGCATTTCCAGTCTGTCTGCCTTCAGAGCCTCGATCCCCTTCAGGTATCCTGCCTGTGCCTGTCTGACGACCCCCGGTCCCGCATCAACGATGTATGCCATGTCCTCGACGACGACCGCCACCGAAGGCCCCGACCTTTGCGGGTCCGGGTTCGGGTTCCCGGTCCCAAGCAAAACCACTTTCGCAGCCATTTCCACCACTACCTGCTTCTTTCCACGCCGACCCTCTCGCACAGGTCGTTCACAACGCAAGCGCTGCAAAGTGGCGAGATGGGTTTGCAAACGTTCTGACCCCATGTGACCAGAAGGTCGTTGATCTCTATCCAGTGCTCCGGCGGAAGTTTCTCCCTCAGGGCCATCTCGGTCTCCTCCGGGGAGCGGGTCCTCACATATCCAAGCCTGTTCGAGATCCGGTGGACATGGGTGTCCACGCAGATGCCGGGCTTGTCGTAGCCCATGGTGATCACCAGGTTCGCGGTCTTCCTGCCGACCCCCTTGAGCTTGAGAAGCTCGTCAAGGTCGTCGGGAACCCTACCGCCGTATTCGCCGATCAAGGTCCTTGATACCTCCTTCAGTACCCTTGCCTTGTTCTTGTAGAAACCCACGGGATATATCAGCTCCTCTATCCTGGCCTCTTCCAGCTCGACCATCTCCCCGGGAGTGCCTGCCACCCTGAACAGCCTTTCCTGGGCCCGGGCTGTCACCTCGTCCTTGGTCCTGAGAGACAGAAGGCAGGAGATCAGGACCTTGTAAGGGTCCTTCCCGGTCTGGACAAGCTCGGTCACTATAGGCATCCTATACCTGGGATATTCCTCCCCTATCCTTCGAAGCACGGTGCGGATAGTGCTGCTGTCCATGTTTGGGCATCGGCGACTTTCCATAAATTGGTATTCTTCCGATCACTTCTCCCTCGGATAGGGCCATGCCATGATGCCGCCTTCCATTACCTTGACGTTGGTATATCCCAGGGACTGAATGAAACGGGCCCCCTCGTATCCCCGCATGGAGATCTTGCAAAAGCAAATGATCTCCGCATCCCTGTCCGATGGAAGCTCGTTCACCCTCTCCCTCAGGGCGTCGAGGGGGATCAATCTCTCGCCGATTCCGAGCCTCATCGCCTGGTACTCCTCCGGGCCCCGCATGTCAACGATGAAGGTTTTCTCGCAGTTGTCCAGCTTCCGCTTCACTTCCTCGGCGGAGATACCCCTGAACAGCCCCTTCATCTTGTTCTGAAGCACCTGTGCCGCTGCTATGAAATTATCGACCGCAAGGGAGAAGGGGGGTGCGTAGGGGAGGTCCGAGTTCACCAGCCTGTCGACGGTAAGCCCGCCCTGTATTGCCATTGCCGCGATCGCCACCTGCTTGCTGACATCCCCGGGACCGACGCACTGGAATCCCAGGAGCCTTCCGGTACCCTTTTCCGCCACCATCTTGTTGATCAGGAGCAGCCCCCCCATGAACCCGGGTTTGTCAGGTCCGGCTGTTACTGCGGTCTCGATATCGAAACCGTGTTCCCTGGCGATCCTCTCCGAGAGGCCGGAGGACCCGGCCTGGTAGTTGAAGACCTTGCACACCCCTGTCTGAACCGTTCCCGGGAAGGCCGCTTCACCATCCATCACAGCATTCTCCCCGGCAACCCTGCCCTGGAGATTTGCCAGGTCCCCGTATGGGGCCAGTACTTTCTTTCCGGTGATGAGGTGGGGGACCTCTATGCAGTCGCCAACGGCGAAGATGTCGGGATCGCTGGTGGTCATCTTTTCATCGACACGGATTCCTCCAAGTCCTCCGATCTCGAGCCCCGCCTCTCTGGCAAGGTCAGAGTTCGGTCTGACCCCTATCGCCACAACCGCAAGCTCGCATGGGAGCTCGGTCCCGTTCTTCAGCTTCACCCCCGTGAGCTTACCGTCCGATCCCAGGAATTCGGCCACCGCGTTGCCGGTGATAACGTTCGCCGCCCAGGCCTTGACGTTATCCTCAAGAAGCTTGGCAAGCTGCCAGTCCAGGAACATCAGGATCTGCGGCATCATCTCGATCACCGTGATCTCGATCCCGGCAAGGTGAAGGGCCTCGCATGTCTCTATTCCGATAAGACCCCCGCCGACCACAACCGCTTTTTTGATCTTCCCCTCATCCCTTATCCGCCTCAGGTAATCGGCATCCTGCATGGACTGGAGCGTTGTGATGCCCTCGAGTTCGAGTCCGGGAACGGGCGGCATCCTCGGAACCGAGCCCGTTGCGATTATCAATCTGTCATAAGGCTCATCGAACTCTTCCCCCGACACGAGGTCCCTGCAGTGGACGACCTTTCCAGCACGATCGATCCCTAAGGCCTCGGTCCTGACCCTGGCAATGATCCCCTTTGCATTCATGAAGAAGATGGGGTCCCTGACGGCCCCTGTCGCCGTGCACAGAAGCTTGCTCCGGTCCTCGATAATGCCCCCGACATAGTAAGGATATCCGCAAGAGGCCATGGAAAGGTCGGGTCCCTTCTGGATTATGGTGATCCTGGCATTCTCGTCCATCCTTCTCGCACGGGCGGCTGCCTTCGGGCCGGCCGCAGATCCCCCTATGACAACGATCCTCCTCGATTGGGACATGTGCAACGCCTCGTTGGATATTCTCCCCGCCCGATACAGGGCAGGTCAGGGTAGGAAGAGGAGGTATACATTATTTGACCTCCCCATTGCACTTGGCAAGTTTAATCTATGTTCATCACGTTCCTCATAAGGGGTTCGGATCCTATGACTGGTCTATTCGGAGTAGTTGGAAAAGTGAATACGGTATCTGCATTGTTCTACGGGACAGATTATCACAGCCACCTCGGTACCAAATACGGAGGCATCGCCTACGTCGACCGCAACGGCGATACCATCAAGAAGATCCATGATATCAGCAATACCCAGTTCAAATCGAAGTTCGCAGACGAGGTCCGCGATGTATCGTCCGGGATAATGATAGGCGCCATCTCCGACAAGGACCCGCAGCCTCTGACCTTCGTTTCCAAGTTCGGGCCCTTTGCGGTCTGCATGAACGGACTGATAGTCAACAAGGACGAGCTCAAGGACAGGATGATCGGCGAGGGGACCAACTTCGCCGAGGTATATCACGGTGAGATCAACCAGTCCGACCTGGTTGCCAACCTGATCAACAAGGGAGGAACCATCGAAGCCGGTATTAAGAGCATGTGGGACACGATCGATGGGTCCACAACATTGCTGATATTGACCCCCGGGGGAATATACGCGGCCCGGGACATGAAAGGGATCAGCCCTCTCGTGATAGGGACAGACGGTGAGAAGTGGGTGGTGGCCAGCGAAAGCAGCTCCTTCACGAACCTGGGCTTCAGGGTCGAAAGGTATCTCGCACCGGGTGAGATAGTACACATAACCGATAAAGGACCGGAGACCATCAATCCCGGAAGGGAGGGCAGGAGCATCTGCGCATTTCTATGGATCTATACGGGATTCCCCGCATCGAGCTACGAAGGGATCAACACAGAGGTGGTGAGGGAGAACTGCGGGAGGTTCCTTGCGATGAGGGACGACGTTGAGGCCGATCTTGCGGCGGGCGTGCCTGATTCCGGAACGGCGCATGCGATCGGTTATGCAATGGAATCGGGGATCCCGTTCAGAAGGGTGCTCATGAAATATACTCCCGGCTACGGCAGGAGCTACACGCCTTTGACCCAGGAGGAAAGGGACCGGGTCGCACTCATGAAGCTTATCCCCAACAGGGAAACGATAAACGGCAACAGGATAGTCCTGTGCGAGGATTCGATCGTCAGAGGAACCCAACTCAAGAACTTCACTGTGAACAAGCTGAGGCAGGCCGGGGCGAGCGAGGTCCACGTAAGGCCTGCATGTCCGCCTCTCATGTACCCCTGCAGGTACATGCTCTCAACGCGGAGCAAGGGCGAGCTGGCGGCGAGAAAGGCCATAATGGCCCTGGAAGGCCGCGACCTCGAGGATGACGAGATCTCGCCGTATCTGAACCCCGATTCGGAAGAATACGGGAAGATGGTCGACTGGATCCGAAGGGACCTCGATCTGGACACTCTCAGGTACCAGAGGCTGGATGACATGGTGGAGGCTATCGGGCTTCCGAAGGAAGACCTCTGCCTTTACTGCTGGACGGGGCAGAAGGTCTGATCATTCCTCGTAATCGTCCAATTCATCCAGTTCCTCGAGCTCTTCAAGTTCGTCGAGTTCCTCATATTCCTCGATATCTTCCGCGCTGCCCGGGCGCACCTCGGGTATCTTCGCCATTGGTATGTCCTCAACGGGCTCTCCCTCCTCCTCGCCCCAGGTGGGTATGTCCTCGTCGAACTCGAGCGCCCCGCCTGACATGGATGGCATTTCCTTCATGACATCCTCCACCGTTGGAACGATGCCGTCATCCTCCGGTTCCTCCGGCATCTCCTCACCCCTGGGTGCGGGAGCGGCAGGAGGCTCCTCGAATTGCTGACCGGTGAAGACCTTCCTGGATTCCTCTTCCAGCGCCTTTTTCCTCTCCTCTTCCCAGTGCTTTCCCTTGTGATCGTCCCTGGACCTCAGCGAATGCCTCAGGTCCTCCTCCTTCTCCCTGTGCTCGAGGGATTTGCCGTCCGCCCTTAGGACCTTCTTCTTGTCCCTGCGTTCCTTCTTCATCTCCTTTGGCCTGATATACCCCTTTTCCTCTCCCGCGGGTTCCTGGACAGGCGGGAGGTCGTGTATCGGCGGTGGAGGCGCCATTGAGGGGTGTTGAGCACGGCCGCCCAGACCGATCCCGCCGGCGATCCTTCCCGGAAGACCTCTGGCCGCCATCTCCTCGGCCCGCATGCGCCTGATCCTCAACTCTTCCTCTTCGGCCTCCTTCTTCTTCCTCTCCTTGATCTCCCTTCTCTTCTGGAGATAACCCGGCAGGAACAGGACCAGAAGAATGATGATGAGTGGCAGGGTGAGACCGATCGCGCCGGCCATGACGGCATAAAGGGCCCTCGAAGGGATATCCACGTAGATGTCCACCGGGACCCCTATGCCGTTGTCGTTCTCCGCCTGTAAACGGTACAGGTACCTTCCGCCGGAAACTTCCCTGTCGATGTATTCCGAATCGTTCCCCGTCAGGTGAGCTATCACGGTGAGATCATCGAGGGACCCTCCGCGGTAGAGCAGGTAGCCCGTGACGACATCCCCCCCGTCCTTCGAGGGGGGTATCCATGTAAGGACGACATGGTCGGTCCTTGCGTCCCCCTCGAATATCTGGGGGGCCCCGGGTTTGCCTGCGGGTCGGGCCTCGACCGGGTAGCTCTTTTCCGAACTCTCTCCGTTCTCGGCCCTGACCCTGTAATAATATATCCTGCCGTTGATCACGTCCTCGTCAATGAACCTGAGTCCCTGGACCGCTGTCGCCAGCTGGTTGGGGGCTTCGGGGGTCGTCCCTTTGAAGAGGGTGTATCCTGTGACCTCCGCCCCGCCGTTGAAGACGGGCGGGATCCATGATATCTCGACCCTCGTATCCCCTATGTCGCTGATCCAGATGAGGGGGACGGGTGTGGGGCCGGAGGTCGATATGACCGATTTGAAAGCAGTGGCCTTTCCTTCTCCTATGATGTTGAAGGAGCTCACGGCAAAGGAGTATTCCTCCCCCTGGATGATGTCCTCGATAATGATCTCGAAGACATCGCTGTCAACGGTTCTGAACAGGAAGGGCTCCCCCTCCCCGATTGCCATGTATACATTGTATCCGAGCACGGGGAGGGCGATCTGGGGCCTGGGGCTCCATTTCACCCGGATCTCCGGCTTCAACGGTTCGACCCTGACGTCCCTGGGTTCCTCCGGTGGGTCGCCGACGAGGACCTTGACGATCTCGGTGGGCTCGCCGTCCGAAAGCGTGTTGACGGCCTTCACCCTGAGATCGTAGGTCACGCCGGAGGTCAGACCGAAGAACTCGTGGTAGAGGTCCGTCTCGATGAACCCCTCCCATTCCAGGTCGCCCTCCTGGCGGATCTCGACCCTGTATCCGGTCAGAGGCACGCCTCCGTTCTCCTCCGGGGGCTCCCAGGTGATGTTGAGCATGTGGGAGCTGGCATCCACGCCGGAGATCAATGGGGCGGACGGCCTCCCGAAGACCATGGCTGACACCGCCGGGGACCTTGCCCCCTCACCCAGGGGGTTGATCACGGTCATCGCGTAATAGTAGACCTTGCCGGCCGAGAGCCCCTGGTCCGTGTAGGTCCGGGTCGTGAAAGGTACCTGGTCCAGTGGTGCCAGTGACGAGATCGAGGCCCCCCTGTATATCTTGATGTTCAACCCCTCCCTGCCTCCGAGGTCCGTTGGCTCCGTCCAGGATATGGTGGCGCTCTCCAATCCCCCCGCGACGGTTAGCTGGGTGATCCTGGATGCGACCCTTCCCGGGGTGGCGATCACGGCAGCGGAAAGAGCGCTTTCCCCTTTCCTGTTGGATGCCGAGACCTTGTAGTAATAGGTCACTCCGTTCTCGACATCGGTATCCTTGAAGCTTCTGGCCCCTGATGACAGGACGAATTCCGTGTCCAGCTGGTCTATCTGGAGCCCCCTGTAGACCTTGTAGACCGTGATCGGAAGCCCTCCGTCGCTCACGGGTGGGGACCAATCGAGCCTTACCCAGCTGTCGCCTATCCCGAAGGTCACGTTCGTAACGACTCCCGGGATCCCCGTGGCCATGGCCTCCAGAGGTCCTGCTTGGCCGCTCTCGCCATGGATGTTGTAGGCAGTGATGGAATACATGTACGTTACACCATTGCTTACGGTATCGGTGAAGGACCTAACACCCCCGCCAAGGTCCTTGTGGTGGACAAGCTGGTCCGGATCCGTTCCACGGTATATCTTGTAGCCGAGGACCGAAACCCCCCAGTCGAATTCCGGCGCCTTCCATTCGAGGGAGATCCGCTGGTCCAGAGGGAGGGCATTCAGGTCCTTCGGGGGTGAAGGGACGGTTTGACCCATGCCCTCGATGGGTTCGGTAAGCCCTGAACCGCCGAGCCTGTTGGACGAGCTCACGGCATAGAAATACGTCGTTCCGGGGACGATATCCCGGTCTATATAGGTCGTTGTGGAGGCGTCAAGGTCGGTATGATGCGAGATCGACCCGGGTGCAAGGCCCTTGTACAAAGAATAGCCTTCGAGGGGGTAGCCCCCGTCCCTGGCGGGGGGAAGCCATGAAACGTTCATCGCCATGTCGAGCCCTTCAAGCGTCGTATCCTCCGGCTCGCCCGGCGGGGTGTTCGGGATCCCCTGGACGATGTTCGTCAGGTTGCTCTCCCCGACCCCTCTGACGTTGTAGCTTACCATGTAGTAGAACCTGGACGGCCTCGGGGGGACGTCGCTATCATTGTAGAACCCGGCCTCCCCGACCGAGGCGACCCTGATCAGGGAAGATGAGGTCAGGCCTCTGTAAACGTGGTAATCAATATCGAAGAGGTCCAGGTACACCTGGTCTATGGTGGTCCATGTCAGGTTCACGTGAAGGTCCCCCGGGACCGCAACGGGATCGAACGGGAGGGGGGTGACCAGAGGGGTGGCCGAGACCATGTTGGATTCTCCGCTCTCTCCAAGGTTCTGGAGAATGGCGGAGACGAAATAGTAATAGGTCCTCGAAGTAAAGTCGTTGATGGTATCGTTGTAATGCTCGACCTTCCCGATCGAGGCGATCTGGTTAAGCCTGGTCTGTGAAGTTCCCCTGTATATGTTGTATCCAATGACGGGATTGGTAGTAACGATGGGTGTCGTCGGCGGGCTCCAGGTGATGTTCACATAGAAATATCCCGCCTTGGCCGTCAGACCGGTGGGAGAGAAGTCTGCGGGGTAGAACTTTGTGAAGAAGACGTCGTCATTTGAATTATGGGTCCTGTCGAAGGCAACGTACGTCGTCGGGAAATCGTTGGAATTGGTCTCCCCGGTGAGGTAGATGAAACCGAGGGAATCCACGAACACGTCCATGCCCTCGTCGTTGTTGGTTCCCCCTATATAGGTGGAATAGATCATGCCCGTTCCGCCGATATCAAGTTTCGTCACGAATACATCCGATCCCCCTGACCTTGAACTCGACACCGCTCCCGAGGTCGTGGGGAAATTATTCGAGTAGGTCTCTCCGGTCAAATGGGCTTCCCCACTCGAAGACAGGAAGATCGACCTTCCGACATCCTGTCCGGAACCCCCGAGATATGTCGAATTGATAAGGGAGTTTCCAGATGAAGATAGAACGCTCAGAAATGCATCGTTGCTTCCGCCGTATGAAGTATCGTAGGCATTGGTGGTCGTGGGGAAATTATTGGACCCGGTCTCCCCCGTGACATATGCCCTGTTCTGGGAATCGATCGCTATCCCCAATCCCCGATCATAGCTTGACCCGCCCAGGAACGAGGAGTACGTCAGGGAATTCCCCGATGAGCTCAATCTCAGAGAGAACCCATCCTCGTTCCCCCCGTA
>JBLIRI010000032.1:0-22150 GCA_049472235.1 Thermoplasmatota archaeon
GTTCTTCCTGCGTAAGGACCTGGACATTGTCCCCGAAGCCTCCGGTGAAATTATGTCTGACCTCTGCTATGGTTCCCTGGGTGAATTCCGGCGGCTCCTCCTCTCCGGGAAAGAACAATCGCCTGGTGGAGTGGATGTCAATGCATCCGGAACTGGATAACATCAACAGGATAATGGCCCCCAACAGCATCGTTGCAACCTTGCCCTTTCCCTTCACGGACCGGTATAGAGCATGTCCGTTTATAAAAGGTTTCAATATCCCGGCGAAATGTCACTGGACCTTTTTAAACGGCTCCCTTCCCTTGACGGGCATGGTCGCATCCAGTCCGAGCTTCGCGGTCGTATTGTCATCGGGATCGGCCGAAGGGTCCAGCGTCGAGCCTCTTGCCTTCTCTATCAGAACGAGGTCACGAGCTGCCTGGAACCTGGTTGCCAGAGCCCACTCCACCTGTGTGTCATCGAAGATATCGATGTCTTCATCCACGATAACGACCTTCTTCATGGAAGGGTGCCCGCTGAAGGCGGCCATTATCGCGTTCTTCCCGTCGCCCTCCTTTTGTTTGGTTATCGAGACCACGCCGTGAAGCCAGCAGCAGCCCCCCTCCGTCAATCTGACGGCATGGACCTTCGGAACGACCTTCCGGACCGATTGGAGGATGGAGGGCTCCTTGGGGACCCCCATCATCATGTAATGCTCGAAGCCCCCCGGGAGCAGAACGTGTACTATGGCCTCTTCTCGGACAAGTGCCCTCTCGACCTGGAAAACAGGTTCTCCCGGGTCCATTCCCGAAAGGTCGATGGTGGAGGTTACGTCGACGAAGGGTCCTTCCCTTGCTCTCTCTCCAATGAACTTCCCGTAAAGGACAACTTCCGTGCCGACCGGGGCCTTCGGGCCTGCGGGATCGTCCACGGGTGAAAAGACCTTCAAAGCTCCGGAACCCGAGATCATCGACAGGGAAGAGGCAACCTCCATCTCATCCTCCCCGAACGGCAGGGAAACCGAACCGGCGAGGAGTGCGGCGGGATCTGTCCCCATCGAGATGGCGGCCCTGAGACCTTCTCCCGCCTGTTCCGCCTCCTTGAGCAGAGCGTTGAGATGCCTGGGAACCACCCTTACGGCGAACTTTCCCTCTCCCATGTACATCATCCTGTGGAAGGAGAGATTGAATTTCCCGCCGAAGCCCGCATGGAATATGCCTGAGGTTATGTACGGGCCGCCATCGGTCCCGAAATATGTCGGGATGGGTATTGAATCCGGAGGGACCTCCCTGTAGGACCCCGGTCTGTCGATAGTTTCGACCGGGAGCGGGTCCTCCATCCCCTTGATCATCATATCGGGGATGGACCCGATGGAAGTCCCGAGCGCCCTGGCAAGGGACCCTCTTGTGGAAAGGACGTTTCCCGCAAGATGGAAGCCATCATGACCCTTTGCAGGAGCTATCCATGCTTTCCTTTGGTCCTCCATGGAGACCTTTGCCGCCTCCAGATAGGGGTCCACGGGCCTGTCGATGACCCTGTGCTCGCCGGCGAAAAGGAGGTTGCGGAATTCCATCGATCTCACCCTTTACCCTTACCCTCGACCTTGATGATAACTCTATCGAATGGTTGGAAGGCGCCCTTTCCTTCTAGAAACGTATATATTTTTAAAGGGTCTACCGACGATGATTAGCATGGTCCAGAGAACACGTCTTTTAGAATGTCCGAACTGCCACAAGCAGCTGGAGGATACCAAGCAGGAGAACATGACCTGCAAGTTCTGCGGTTTCACCTTCAGAAGGGTAGACGTAGCCCAGGAGGATGAGGATTACATCAGGAGAAAGATGATAGTCGAACTTAGGACCGATATGGAGATATACAAGGCGCGAAAGAAATTCTCGATCGTATTCATGATAGTATCCTTCGTGCTTGCGATCCCAGTCCTTCTGAGCGTTCCGTTCGAGGTCCTCCATTGGGTGATGCTTTTCGTCTTCATCGGCGGCGGTTTCACATTCTTCCTGCTGATGCTCCTGTGGGACAGAAGGTACGAATCCAGCAGGAGCCAGGCTAGCGACATATCCATGAGAAGGAGGCTTTAGGAGGTGAACAGAATGAACTCGAAAAAGATAGTGATAACATCTCTTCTGATCCTTTCGGCTTTGTTGATGACCTCCTTCAGTACCATTCCTGTTGTCGGCGGGCATGATGCCACGGCATCCGCGCGACCGACCAGGGCTGCAGGGGAGAACCTCGAGATAGAGAACAGGACATACAAGGTCTCGTATCTGACGGGTTCGGAGGAATGGGACACCGTTTACATACGGGACAACGCCACCTTGATGATAGAGGGAGCGACCCTCAAGGCAAAAAAGGTCATCTGCAGGGACGAGATGGTGAACACCGCTCTCCGGATAATCAACCACGAGGGGACCCAGGGCCTCCTTTCGATAACGGAGGGCATCCTGAACGTAAAAGCGGACACCATCGAGATCCTCGGTTCCAGGATATCCGTCGTGAACGGGACGACCACCATACCCAACGGTGCCAACGGCGGGAATTCCGAGATCTCACTTCTTGCCGAGAGCTCGGATCTTACAATAACGGATTCCGAGTTCATGGTAAGAGGTCATGACGGAGGCCTCGGGGACATATCCAACTACGGCGGGAAGGGTGGAAAAGCATACATGTTCCTGGGAGCCAAGCCATCCAACAAGGTGATGGTGACCAGATCGGATTTCCAGATCGAGGGTGGGGCTGGCGGCAACGGTTTCGAGAGGGGCTCCGGCGCAGGAGAGGGCGGTGAGGCCAACTTCGACATCAACGCCGAGGTCATCGACATAAAGAACTCGGAACTTATCACAAAAGGAGGAAAGGCCGGCGCACGGAGCGAGGCCAATCCCGGGAACTTCGGCGGGAACTCCTTCATCGATATCCGATCAGGCAATGATAACTACATCTATGCCACCTACATGGAGTCGGATGTGGGGATCAATACCAACGATGAACCCCCCAAGCAGTCCTTCATCATTCTCAAATCGGATAACAGGAAGGTACTTTGGGACCACCAGAAGGTTGAGGCGGAGAAGATGGAGGTCCTCTCCCAGGTCGTTGCGGACACCCTCAATGTTGACAGCAGGACCGGGGCTGAGCTGCACCAGGTCGATACCGGTTTAATCACCCCCCAGCCCCTTGGCGCGGGATCCCTGAAGGTCTTCTGGTGGGCAAGGATAACTGTCAAGGACAAATACAACGAACCGATCAACAACGCCGCCATAACCTACACGATCGCTCCCGACCCCGTCCCCTATCCCCGCGAAGGGCCCATCATAGAAACGGACGATGATGGCAAGATCGACCTCGAGATCGTGGCCCGGGAGAACCAGGACTGGAACAAGTACACCTTTCAGGCTGAGGATTTCGGGGGTGCCGTGGGAACATCTGACCAGTACAGGTTCGATTCCAACTCGAACCTGGACATCCCCATCGAGATCGTCCGTATGACGATCGGGGTTGTCGAGCCCGACCTGACCAAACCCGTTGGCGGTCCCGTCGATTTCAGGGGGACAGCCGTTCCTGGAAATCCCCAGAACACTGTCCAGAACGTGACCCTTTATGTGGACCAGGAGGTAATTGGATACGGCGTGGACGTGTCCGAGGAGGGTGCCCCGCCCTTTTCCCTCTGGGAGCTTAAAGATTGGGATTCGACCACCGTCCCCGATGGGGATCACGAACTCCTGGTCATCGGGATAGATTCGGCCTACCAGGTAAGGTTCAGGAGAAATTTCGAAGTTGACCAGGATTCCATCAACCACAAGCCATTATTTGATAAGGTGATCATACACGACAGGCTCGGCTCCTACGAGCTTGAGCCAAGGCAAAAGGCTGACATACACGTCAATCAGGACGAATCCACCATCGGATTTGAGGTCGAGGTCTTTGAAAAGGATATGCTTTCGACCATTCTCCTGCTTGGTCAGGGTATCAAGGTGATAAAGGCTACGGTCGACCTGATCCATGTCCCCTCCGGAGCGGTGATCCTCAACGACAAGGTCATAGGGGAGGACGACATCGAAAAGATCAACCTCAGCGGTGGTTACGGGTTCAGCTTCGAGGTCGACGCCAATAAAAGACCCGGCCTGGACGAGCCCTTTCCGGAGGGAGAGTACAAGGCGGTGTTCTGGGTCGAGGATGACGGCGGCCTCATATCGAACGAGGAATGGGTGTTCTTCGATCTGTTCTTCGACTTCTTCCCCTGGGTGTATATGTACATCGAACCGAACATTAGACCGGCCACGGACCCGGAGTTCATCGAGGAATCCTTCGTGGTAGAGACCGTGGAAAGCCACATATACACTGCCCGTTTCAATCTCACGGATTCATCGGACCGTGACGATCCTCTCTGGTCAAACGATCCGATCCAGGACCGTTCCTGGTCGAACCTCCGGTTCACGGTGGAGGTCATGGACCCCGAGGGCAACAGGGAGGTCGTTTTCGGACCTGAGAGCAAGGGAGCGGGCTTCATACACGAATTCGACGTCACGGACGTCAAGGCGGGAGAGCAGGGCATATTCACCCTGCTGATAACCTGCAAGGACCAGGAGGACCTGGAATCGACCCTCCGGCTCAAGATAAGGATCACTCACGATCCACCTCCCGAAGAACTTGGCATATTCGGCCAGAAGGTCGGTCTGCCCGGCACCCTGATGGTCGTGATCTCACCGACGCTCCTCGTGATCATGATCCTCGCCTTCGCGGTGATGTTCTTCATGGTCCAGAAGAAGAACAACGACGACAAGAACAAGAAGATGGAACTTCTGGAGAGGAAGAGGAAGGAGGAGGAGAAGGAGAAGGGCAGCTCCGCCATAGAGGACGAGTTCACAGGCGGGCGGATCAAGGATTCCAGATCCTATCTGAAAAGTTCAGGCGGTGAAAAGGGAAAGGATGAGTTCGCCAAAGAGCTGAAAGCGGCACAGGGCAAAGACGTTGAGACAGGGCAGCTTCCCGGAAAGGAACAGGCCGAACTGCCACCGGCCAAACCCCAGGAGGTCAAGCCCCCGCAGCCGCCCAAACCCGGACAGGCCCCCCAGGTCCCCCAGCAGCAGCCTCCTGTCCCACCCAAGCCTCAGGCTGCGGTGCAACCCCCGCCCCCTGCGGTACAGGGTCCGCCGACCTCGGCAGCACCCCCGCAGCAGCAGCCTCCGGCCCCCCCGGCCCCCCAGGTGCCCCGGCCGCCTGCGGGACAGCCGGTTCCAAGACCACAGGTACCTCCGGCCGCTCCGGCCGACCAGGCCCCTGCCGCTCCGCCGGCCCCGCCGGTGCCAAAACCGATCCAGCCCAAGGAATGAGACAGCTCATGACCTTTCAGGGTCGGCAAGGTTTATATCCGACCCATTGCTAGGGCTGTTCGAATGGGTAATCCAAGAAGCCAGAGATATCCAGTGCTATCCGTGATCATACCCACCTTCAATGAGAAGGACAACATGCCGCTGATCATTCCAAGGGTGGCGAAGGTCCTCGGAAAAGCCAGCATACCCCATGAGATACTGGTCATGGATGATGACTCGCCCGATGGCACCGCATCGGCCGTGAGAAAGCTTTCAAGGAAATACCCCGAGGCCCGCTGCATCGTTCGGAAGACCGGGAAAGGCCTGTCTCCCGCTGTCATCCATGGATACAGCGAAGCAAAGGGCGACATACTGCTTGTAATGGATGCGGACCTTTCGCACCCGGTAGAGGCCCTTCCCTCGATGTACAATGCGATAGTGAAGGACGGAGCGGACATCGTTGTCGGCTCAAGGCACACCAAGGGGGGCGGCATAGAGAACTGGCCGTTCTCGAGGCGCTTCATCTCTTGGGGGGCTGCCTCGATGGCAAGGCCTCTGACCTCTTGCTCGGACCCCATGTCCGGTTTCTTCGCTGTCAGGCCCGAGGTCATCAAGGGAGCGCCTCTGAAGCCCAAGGGTTACAAGATCCTTCTCGAGGTCCTTGTGAAAGGGAAGTACGACAAGGTGGCGGAGGTTCCCATTACCTTCAAGGACCGGGAGCATGGCGAATCCAAGCTCGGGAGCAAGGTGATCATCAATTATCTACAGCACCTTTTCAAGCTCTATCTTTACCCCGGATCTGCCCCTTTCATAAAGTTCCTCTTCGTCGGGGGGACCGGAATGTTAGTGGACCTGGGATTGGTGACGGTCCTGCTCCTCACCCTGGGTGACAACAGGTTCGATCTGCTTTCCTTCGATGATGTCCGGTTCTTTCACCTGTACCAGGGCGTTTCCTTCTTCTACGCGGTAACATGGAACTTCGTCTGGAACAGGTACTGGACCTTCGATGCCAGGAAGGGGTCCAGCACCGGGCAGTATGCCAGGTTCTTTACCGTGGCCATCGCTGCATTGGCTGTTCGCTCGGCTCTCCTCTATCTAGCCGTGGAGAGGCTGGGTTTCGAGGGCGTCCCCCTTTACCATATCGCCCTGGTCGCGGTGATCGCCATAGTGACGTTGATCAACTATATCGGTTCCAAGCTTTGGGCATTCAGGAAATAAGCCTCCCGGGCCGCCATGGCCATTTTTTCTCCACAAGTTTAAAAAGGGAAGTAATGGGATTTTCCCCTGTGAGATACCGGCCTCTAGCATTGTTGGTAACGAGTTCACTGTTGATGCTGCTGCTGATCAATGGGGAACAAGCCGATGGCGATGTATCGAGCCCTCAGCAGGCTGTGGAACTGGTCGTCATGGAGATCGAGGAGGAGAGCATCTCCATCGATATCAGCTTCAACGGGTCATCGGAGGGCCAGCTGAAATGCTCAGCGACGCTGATCTACGATCTTGGCATATTCATCGAGTATGTCGACCTCTACATCGAGCCCGAGTTTCCCGATTATATCTCCGTGGTTCTCGAAGAATACGAGGTCCGGCTCACGCCTGATGACCCGATCTACGAGTTCACGGCGAACATCAGCGTGGATCCAAGGACCTCCTCCACGCTGAATCCGAGTTTGGTCCTTGGAGGAACCGCGAGGACCAACAGGGGGACGGACGGGACCGTCAGAACGGATTCGGCCGAGATAGACATCCTTCCGTACTATTCGGCGACCATCTTCTTCCCTAATCCGACGGGCAGCATGGATACGGGATCGTCCGATACCTTCATCCTTACCATCCAGAACACGGGGAACGCCGGGGAACACTACATTCTGTCCGTGACCAACAATGAGTTCCTGGCATCCAAGGGCATAGAGGTGGAGTTCCCCGAATCAAGGGTATATGTCGATGAGGGCGGTGAGGAGGATATCGATGTCAGGGTCAAGGTCGACAGCGGGACCGACCGCGGGTCCTATATCATCCAGGTGGCAGTTTGGTCGGAAAGGAACGGCCATCCCACGGAGGAGGATACGGAGGCTTCCCTGACCCTCAACGTCGATAAGGCATACATCGATGTTATCGAACGGTTCATCAAGAACCCCATCTACCTGTGGGTGGGACTTGGGATACTGGTATTGCTCATCGGACTCGGGATATGGGGGATCGTTAAACTGCGGGAGCATCTCCTCTGGAAGAGGACCCTCCGCAATATCAGAAATACAAAGGTCGATGAGGAGGCCTCTGTCGAAGCCCCCCCGATAGAGGAAGACCGGCTTTGACCCGGATGCTGTATCCCGACGGATCAATCATCATCGTAATCGTCGAAATCGAACTCTTCCTCGTCCTCGTCTTCTTCGACATCCTCAAAGACCGCACCGCAGTTCGGGCACTCGCTCTCCTCCACGGACACGAGCTCCCCGCAGTTCGAGCATGTGCTGATGGACTCGAGCTCCTCGAGATCCTCCTCCTCCTTCGGTGGTAGCTTGGCGAGTCCCGGTGATTCGTCGTAGATCGCCTCCGCACCTTCCACGGCAGGGGGCGCCTGTGTGGGCAGCGTGATCGTCCCGTTGTAGACAAGGTAGCCAAAGACCCCGATGGCGATGAAGATGACCAGCACCAGGAGCAGAGTAAGGATCTGGATCCAAAGTGTCTCTTTGGTCTCCGGGGCCTTTGAGATGCCGGGATCGTACGGGGCGTAATCCTCCTCATTGGGGACGCCGTCGCCGTCGATGTCGGGGTCCTGATCGTTGCCGATACCGTCGAAATCGAGGTCCCCGGGCATGGAGGCGGTCCTCGGGAAGGTGTCGTACCAGACGGGTTTTGTCATGTCCGCGTTGGAGGGGTGAATGTCCCAGACACCGTCGTTGTCATCGTCCAGGTCCATCCAGTCCTTCGTATTGCCGGTGTCCCCGTCGGGCTGCCCGTCCCCGTCTGTGTCCAGGGGTTTGCTGAGCCAGTCCTTGGGGTCGGTCTTCATGAACTCCTCCCATTCGTCCAGGTATCCGTCGTTGTCGTCGTCCTCGTCATCGTTCTGGTCGTTCCTGCCGTTGCCGTCGGCATCATCGAGAAGGCCGTCCCCGTCGGTATCCCTCGGGGTCACGTCAATGTAGAGTTCGAACGGGTTCCCGTCGAGGTTGCTCGAGTCGTAAGGTGTTATGCTCACCGAAATGTTAGACGGGTAGTTCCAGTTCCCCTGGGACTTCTGCAGCACGCTGAGCGTGTCAGCAATGGCAATGGGCCATCCCCTGACGTACCACTGGTAGGTGATGGTAACCATGTCCCCGTCCGGATCGATCACGACCAGATCGTCGACGTAGATCCGCTCGGTCTTCTCATCCACCACCTCGGGCATGAGCTTGGCAGAAACGACGTAGGGTGCCGAGTTCCTGATGAATACCTCATCGGTCCTCACCCTGCTGATCGACATCCCGTCCGAGACCCAGACCTTCACCCTGATGGTGTCCCCCCTCGTGGTGAACCTGTGATCGAGGATCGGGGAGTTCGGGGCCCCGAGGGCCTCGTATCCGGTGGATGTCTTCCTTTCCCAGAGATAGTTGAAGGTGACCACATCGGTCTCGGGGTCCTCCCAGTACCCGGGTGATGCCATCAGGTCCGTTGTGGTGAACGCGTTCTTCGTTGTTATCGTGGCCGAAGAAAGGACCGGGGGAAGGTTCCCGATCATCACCGGTGGTGAATGTGCGGGAGTGCCGTAGGTCCCGGAGCTGATCCCGACATTGTCGGCTGGATAAAGGGTGAAGTTCCAGATCTGCCCTGCGAAGACCCCGTCTATCTGGATCCTGTTGTCGTGTTCCACCACATGGGTTCCGTTGAGGAACCAGCGGATTATATGGCCCTGCGGCTCCTCATCGCCGTCGACATCGAACCACTCCCAGACCCCCATGATGGTGTCATCAGTCCTCGGGACGGTCGGGCTGTCGCTGTTGAGCGCTATGATCCTCGGATTGGTAACGTAGGGTTGATCGTTCGTCCCAAGGACGTTGATGTTGACCAGAAGTGTCAACCAAACACCGTGCGGGTCGGTCGCGGTCACCGTTATGTTCCCCATGCCGTTCCAGTCCCTGAGAAGTGAGATCGTGAGTATCGACCCCTCGAGATGCGGGGTGATCTCGCTGCTCAATGTGGTTGTCGAATATGTCAGATTGCCCTTGTCGGTCCCAATGTCCGTGAACCAGGTGGAGATATCCACCGTACCGGTTTTCAGGCCGCGGTCCTCGAGCGCATCGAGCTTTCCGGGGAACTTAACGGTCTTCCTTGGAGCCTGGTAGCCGTAATAGGTGATGGAGGTCCCCTCGTCGAGCGTGAACGTGTCGGTGATCCTTTTCATGATGGAGGTCCCGTCGGCATTCTTTCCTTCTTCGTATTCCAGGGTTATCTTGACATTTACCCAGTCCGCCGCTACCGCGCCGTACCTGACGATATAGGATTCGAATGCCCCCGAGAAACCTGCGGTCCGGTCCCTGTAGACGTCTATGTCATTGCCCGGGCCCCTGTCGACTGTCAGATCGAACTCGACATCCTGGCCGACCTCGTTCAGAAGTTCCACGTCCAGGCTGTAACGCAGGCGGACGGAGTACCCGTTCTGCGTGACCTGGATCTTGTAGGGATCGATATATGTGTTCAGAAGATTGGCATTGGATGTGGCCGTCCATATCGGAGCAGGGCTGTTGCCGGCAAAATACGACTCATCTATGGAAACCTTCTTTCCTGAATCGTTGAAGAGGGATATCCCCCACTTGTTGTCGATGATCTCGCAATCTACGATGGTGAGGTCGCTCTCCAAACCTTCTACCATAACGCCGATCGTGTTCGAAGAGAACTTCGTCCCCTCGATCCGGCCTCCACCGCCGGTGATCATCAATCCGGTCCCCTCTATGTCCGATATCTCGCTGTCGAATATCTGGAACTCTGTGGACCGCAGCGCCAGAGGCCCCTCTCCGTATCTCACCAGTGTGCCCTCCATGTAGAAGGAAGCGCCGTTGTTCATTTCAAGCTTCGAAAGCTGGCCGAAGTACCCGCCCACGATCTGGACCGTCGAGGAGTCGCTGCCCTGGATGGAGAATCCCTTGGTGGTCTGGCTCGGTCTGACATAGCAGTACTCCAGTCGAAGTGTCCCCCTTTCCAGGACATTGAACTTGTTGTTCGAGCCGCGAAGCGTGACGTTAAGGTTCAGCATCTCGGCATATGCCGATGTCCCAACCTCCACATCGATGTTAGCTCTTATGACCCCCGATGTCTGACTGCTCCCCAGGGAGTTCCGGTTGGCACTGGAGACAAGGGACTTCCAGATGAAATGGATCTGATTCGTGGCAATGATGTCCCCTCCAGAGTTGCCGCCGATGTTGGGGTCAAGGAGAAGGATCTGGACCTCAACCGAGACCTGGGCCGGATCGACCGTGATCGGCAGCCCGACGCCCGAGTTCATCATGATGTCGCATTCCTGAATGGTGGCGTAATATCCATTGCTGTCCAGCAGGGAAGTCGATGGAATGTGGATCGTTAGCCCCTCCTCCCCGTTTTCCTCGACCTTCACGTTCCTCATGGATTTCAGGTCGACCCCCTGAAGGATCATCCCCTTGCCGGAATTCATCTGGACCCATGTCCTTGAGATATGCAGGGAACCTCCGTCGATGAATATCCCGTTCCCGTTGTTGTTCTTGACGAGGGTGTTCTGGGCGCCTCTTCCGATAATGATATCGGATGACCTTGCCCAGATCCCTGTTCCCATGGAGTTCGAATCCACTTCGAGTCCGTTCAAGGTCACATTGCTGCCCTCATCGATCCGTACACCCTGGACACAGGCGAAGGTCTCCGTGTCGGTGACCGTTCCGACGGCTCCGGTGCCCGCCTCTATCGCCCAGCCTGTGCAGTACGAGATATTCACTCTCCTGAACCTGAATTCCGAATCCTTGCCAAGCCATATCCCTCCCGAGCCCATGTTCTGGATGATGACGGGCGATTGAGCCGTGCTGTCGATACCTAAGTTCGCCCCATCCTTTGCGTAAATACCCATGAGCATGGCCTGGGAAAGATAACCCTGGGTTATGTTCACGGACATATCGTTGCCAAGGTAGATCCCGTCGAGGTCGACATCGGTTACCCTGATGTCCTCCATAAGGACCTTGCCATTTGACGGCCAGTTCGGAATTGCAATTCCGTGTGCCGGCCCCTTCGTGACATTGCCCGAAAGGGTTGCGGTGGCAGCTCTCGTGGAGGTCAGATCGAGGGTGATGCCGCCGACCATATCATTTCTCGTGTATACCATTGTCGAGCTGGAATAGAACTCGTATCCCTCCATGGTCAGGTCGAAGCCGTAGTTCAGGCCTGCCCCCTCGAGGTTGAATGCCGAATATGAGTACCTGTTACCAATGAGAAGGTCGTTGACCGACATCACCATGTCCGTGTAGAACGTATCCGGAAGAGTCACATTGATCCCGGTCTGTCTGGGGTGGATATCGGTCGAATCCACGTTGATGAGGCCGCCGTCCATCCTGATGCCGATCGTCGTGTTCTCGATGATCATTGTGTCAACGTTCACACGTCCGCCGAGGAGGTCCAGCGCCGCATCGTATATGCTGGTTCCCCTTTTTGATATGCTGACATTGCTGATCGTGGAAAGGGGCCAGTCATTTCCGGCCGTTACATGGACCGAGATGGCCGTCGTGGTTTTATTGCCCCCCACGAGTTCGGTATCCGAGAGGGCAAAGCTCGAATTCACCGATCTGATGAATTCGGTGGCCTGCATAGGGGTACCGGCCTTTCCGAAATGCATCCCGGATATGTCGATGCCGCCGGAAGAGGATATGGACAGGAATCGGCTCGAGGCGTTCTTGACGGTGATGTTCTTCATGAGGAGTACGTCACCTGACGCCGTCCGCCCGAATTTGCTGTAATCTATGTTGAGGGACGGGTTCCCTGGTCTTCTCTCCTGGATGTTGGAGCCTCCGACCACAGGGGTGCCCAGATGAACGCAGCCCTCCTTGTCCCCATCTGCGGTCCAGCTTGCATTGAGCTCATGCCCTCCCCTCGGGAGACCGGAGAGGTCGATCTTTCCCGTCTCCCCGCTCCACCATTCATCGTAGATCATGTTCGATGCTGGAAATCCGGGAAGGCTTTCCCAGGTCCCGCTGTTGTTCCATTTTATATCGAAGGTGGCGGAGGGGTCTCTGGCATCGACGAAGTGTGGAAGTTTGAGATAGGGGTCGGTCACATTGGTCGTGTCCAGGAATATCATTGCAGAGCCCGAGGTGTCATCCTCGTAGTATCTCGTTGTGACATCATAAGGGAGATAGGTCGATACGTTCTTCACCTGTATCGGTGTCCTGGTGGTACCGTTGATCGAAAGGTTCACCAGCATTGTGGGTATGGGTCCCCACCTGTGGTTGTAATCGATATCTATGGACCCCATCCCGGAGAATGTAAGGGAGGAGTTCATGAAGCTCACTCCCGCCGAGCTGATGGTGATCCTGTTGGGTACGTTGGTGAAGGTCACGTTGAAGATGTCCCCCGTGTTCATGACAAGAAGTGAACTTGTAGGGTCCGCATAGCCTGCACCAATCATCTCGCTGTTGTTGATGGAGAATTTCGATCCGGGGGAGGAGATGATGGTATAATGATCGCCTTTGCTCCTGATCGTCGATCCTGTTATCGAAAGCTCACCTCCGTCCTTGACTGTGAGCTTGTCATCCGAATTTAAAAATACGATTTCCAGATCTGAAAGCTTCACAGTCACGTCATCCTCTATTGTGGAGGTTGAGGCGAAAACGATCCCACCCGATATGGTACGATCGCTTGAAATGGACGTTTCGGTAAGGAAATCTGTAACGTTGTATTTCTTCGTCCAGGTGGTCTTCTGGTCGAACTTGTCGGTCGCCGATACGTTCAGGGTGTGTACTCCCTTTGTTGAAGGGATCGTGATGCTGCTCCCGGTCCAGGTGGCCGGGGTTCCCTGGTCCCATTTGTAGGTCACCTTGCTGTTGGCGATGAACCAGGCCTGGTCGTTCGAGGTGTCGGTGAGCTGCAGGTTCATGCCGCCCCCCTTCTTTGCATAGGTCACTCCTTTATGAACGGCTATGGAAGCTCCCGGTTCGACCGGGGAGATGACCGGTCCGGAGGTATCAGCCGTGAAATAGAGCAATGGAGGGTTGTTCGAATTGCTCCTCTTTATGCTCACCTTGTATCCGTCAGCAACGCGGATCCTGATCCCGTCCGTCTCGGCCCTTGTATCCTGGGTCAGGTCCTTGTCTAGGGTTATGTTCCCGGTGAATTCAGCCCCGACCCCCTCGTAGGTAAGACCCCATGACTTAGTGTATTTGTTGGCACCTGCCGAGTCGTTGACAACGAGGTCTATGACAAGTGTGTCGAAAGTCGGGACGGGGGACGGTGTGCTTTGATTTATGGCGGTGATGTTGATAACATCGCCATTGGCAACAATGTCCCCGTTCCATATCGGTCCCTTGTATAGACCAACGACTTTCTCTCCAGAAGCGGATTGGACGTTGTAGAAATTGGCCCCGCTCACCTCCACATTGCCCGGCCCCATCAAGAATGCTATTACGAGAAGGGCCAGGATTCCTATTGCAGCGGGAATGGCCGATGTTCCTACGAATATCCCCTGATTTCTGTTCATGAAACTCCTCCATTTAGGCCGAAATCCTCTTTGTATCAGGTCCCGGTAAACCGAACTTGGCTCCAATTACTTTGTACCTATTTTAATTATAGGGTAACAGAATCCGGAAACGCACGATGCTGGACTGTGAAAAACGTCCATGTCAGCCCTTGATCTTTTTCAGGCTTTTCAGCTTGTTGTACCTTGGCAGGTACAGCCGGTAGGCAGATGTCAGGATGAAGATCGCCGAATAGGCCGAGAATACCAGCAGGATCATTATGAGCAGGATGAATTCCCTGATGGACGGGATGTTCACGAGGAATACCGCTGTCAGGCCCATTACCATGGTGGTCGTTGCCTCTATGAAGGACCATCCCGAGGTGTCGGCGGCATACATCACGCCCTCGAGTGTGAAGTTCTTCTCTCTTATCCTTTCGGTGATATGGATGGAGAAATCGACCCCTATCCCGATGATGATGGACCCGATGAGGGCTGTGAAGAGGTTCAGGTCGCCGGAGAACATCATCTCTCCCGGAGCGATGACGTCCCCAAGAAGTCCGATCCCCCAGATAGCGGCGTACTGCCAGAATACCACAAGGGAGACGGGGAGGATGGTTATCAGTGCGATCCTCCAGGATCTGAAGACGATGAATAGCAGTAAAAAGACCAGGATCAAAGCCATGAAGGTGGACTGGTTGGCGTTGTCGACGATGACGTCGTTGACGGTTACCAGGACCTTTCCGAAACCGGAAAGAGGTGAAGCGGATCGATCCTCCCCCTTCTTCTCGTCAGCCGTTACGAAATACACCTCATCGATCGCATCATCGACCTCTCTCACCACGACTTCGGTATCGACGATGTCCATATTGGGCATGTTGATGTAGATGATGGTCTTGCCGTAGGTGTCGTTGACCAGCATCCCGCTGATCTCCTGGCCAAGGGAATTATAGAAGATGTTCATCAGGAATATGTCCAGGTCCTCGCCGAGATACCGGTTGATGGGTCCATAATCCGGTACATCCTGTATGACTTCCCAAAATGATTTCCCTATAAGATTATTGTAGATCCAATTCTCGAATTCTGCAACTGGATCCTCGATAATTGGTCCAGGTGTGGGGGGTATCAGCTCTTTCAACCTTCCGATGAATTGTTGATAAGCTTCCGAAGATGTGAAATTCGGTATCTCCACCATTTTCATGATGTCGATAACGGATATGGCATCTGCATTTTCGATCCCTTTGTAATTCATACCATCTCCATTGATCAATCTCATGAGGTCATCTATGAACTGGAGAGATTGTTCGTAATCTTTCATGCTGTAATCTACACTGTCATCTCTCCCATCATGGTCCTCATCCGTCGCAGGATTTCCTCTCACGATCATGAGGCCGATCTGTCCTGATCCGAAGGTATCCGACTGCTCCGCCATCTTCTGGACCACCGGTTCGTCGGCAGGGGAGAGCGCAATATAGTCCATGTTCGCCTTGACAACGGAGAACCCGCCAACTTTGAAGTCGGTGCCCGGAACCGAGGACGGGGGGGCAAGGGCCATTGACATCAGGGCGAAGAGGACGCCCCCCACGAGGATCTTCCTCGAATGGTTCATGGGGATGTTCCCGAGCCTGCGTATGCCGGAGCTCTTGTACCTCGGCTTCTTGTCCTTGCTCCTCGTAAGTTTCTTGTAATCAAGCCAGATGACCAGGGAAGGGGTCATCAATATAGTGGTCAGGTAACAGGCAAGGATACCCGTTGACAGGCCGAACCCCAGGACCTGCATGGTCGCCATGTCCACCGTAAGCATGGCCCCGAACCCGAATGCTGTGGTCATTGCCGAGAGGAAAATGGCCTTGCCCGTGGTCCTGAGCGCATATCGTATCCGCTTCTCCCTGTCCTCGATAGCTTCCTCCTCGGCATACCTGTTGGCGATGTACAGGCCGTAAGCTACACCAAGCGCGATCAGTATGGGGGCTACCAGCACCACCTGGGGGGTCAGCGTCTGCAGTACCAATCCCATAAGGCCGAAGGCAATGATGAGGGAGAACAGAACGGGAACCAGGGTGATGATGAGTATCTTCCAGGTCCTGTGGAATATTAAAAGTGCTGCTGCAACCATCGCAAGGGCCCAGGGAAGGACCTTCTGCATCTCCTTCATCGTCCTGTCGGATATCATCCTGGCAAGAGGCGTGGGCCCGGTCAGGGTCATCCTGCAGTGGACCTCCCCGTCGTCGTATCTTTCCATCCACTTATATGTGGTATCGACGCTTCCTGGCCTGACGCCCGGATCGACGAAATATGGATCGATGACCTCTTCTATCCTGTCGATGAGCTCGATCTGGTCCACCTGCTGGGAGAGCCCCATCAGTATTAGGGCAGAATCGTAGATCCCGTCCTTGTTGACATCAGCTACAAGACTGCCTATCGAATTCGGTCCTGCCTGGTAGAAGAACTCGTCTATCATCCTCTGGTCAGGGGGTATCGAATAATTCCCCTTGTACTGGTCCGGCAGCCTGTAGTTGATAAGGTTCCGGGGGAGTTCGTTGAAGAAAGCCTCCTCTATTGCCGCCGTGGAGTGGTTCAGGGTCTTTATCAGGGTGGATATGGAGAAGCAGAAGATGATCCCGTCAATGCTGCCCTTGTCCGTCTTGTTGTAATTGAGCGACTCCTCGATCAGGGATATCTCCTTCAGCACGTCATAATCCGTGATGTTCGTTTCATCCGTCGGATCGAACTTGTTCTGTGTCTCCACGAAGACGGTAGCCAGGTCCGTCGACCAGTCCTTCTTCATCTCGAAGAGGACCTTCTCCGCGTCGGACCCTCCCGGCAGGTAGACCTCGAAATCCCCGCGTATCTTGCTCTGCATGTGGAGTTCTCTCTCGGAGAGGAAATCGGTCCCGATGACACCGAAGTATCCGAGCACCAGCGATCCGACCACCACTATCGCAAAGACGGTCTTCCTCCAGTTAAGAACCGTTTCCATGAGGGTGTCCAGGGGTTTGGATTTGAACATCCTCTGAGTGTACTCTCCCGCCTCCTCATCGAGGTCCCTGATCCTCTTTCCGGTCCCGATGAGGAAAGTTCTCGCCTTTTCCCCGTACACCGGGGTTTTATCGGTGATCTCGGTAACAACCCGGTCGAGGGTCTCCTCCACCTCTGTTGTACTGTCCCTTTGATATATACGGCCAGAATCCTTTTTGTAAGGTCCGCGTCTTGCTGGGCCTCTGCCTCCTCTTCTTTCATCGTCATCAAAGGGCAAGTTCACACCCTGTCCTGGATATATGAGACCTTCCCTGGATTAAGCTAAGGGTAATTATATGATTTGGTCTGCCAATGAAAAAGGCCAGAACATCGTGGGTTCTTCACTCGGCCTGCTTTCTAGCTCTGAGTGAATAGATATATCCGACTATGCCGGCGAGAGCCAGGCCGATGAAAAGGCCAAGGACTACGGAGTACTGGTTTCCAAGTCCTGTGACCTCAGGAAGGAACTTTTCCTTGATCCTAGGGATGACATTGAGCATGTAGAACGCCCCCATGGTCAGGGGGACGATCACTATCGACCAGAATAGGAAGCTGATAAAGAAGGATGTTTTTGGACCCAGCTGGTCCCTGCTAACCTTCGCATCCTTTGTTTCTTTTTCATCGGTCATCAAGAGCACATCCTGTGGAGTTGTGGTGAACCTGGGGACAGTTATTTAAAACTTCCCGAAGGAAGCGGTAAAGGCGCCCCCGCCCGCAAAATAATATATATGTCCATATCCCATGCCAAGTTGGCAATGGGCGGGGGTAGTGGGGTCTGTCCATTGTCTTGCAGAAGATAAGGGATGGATGGATCTTCGAGTGGGATTGGAATCCCAGGGGGAAAAAAAGGGTGTGAGATGGATACGCCCCCTTCGGGGGGCAACTTTTTCTGTCCAGTTTTGACGCTGAATGATAATCCTGCAAACATAAGAGAGGACCAGGCTCGCTCACATGCAATATCTGCCGCTCTTGAGCAGCGGATCGTACCCCATCATATTGGGTTCCATATCAAGGTCCAGGTCTTCATGGGTTTCCATGTTGACTATGATCTCCATGAGCATGTTGACCATGGTCCGGAGCTCCCGGACCTCGGAGCGGAGGTCCTCAATGGTCTTCAGGACCTTATCATCCTCGGTCCCTTTCGGGGTCTTAACGACTGCCGTCTCTTTTTTCAATTGCTCACCTTCATGGACCCATAGCACTGTCCAGCGATGCAATTTAAGTAGACCCGGGAACGTATTTCTAATTTTTGGTATGTGTGTAACATGGCATTTTCCATGGATAAACGATTTCTAATAAGTCGCCCAATAATGGTCGATGAATCCGACACCGGCCCCCCTTTCCATCGAGATCGTCCAGAAGCATCACAAGAGGTTCGATATGGATCACAATCTCGACATCATCAAGGGATCGCTCTCCTCCTCCGATTCGAGGCTGCTGGTCTTCCCGGAGATGTTCCTTACGGGATACACCCTTGGAAGTGATGTGACCTCCTACTCCCTTGGAAAGGACTCCGAGATATTGGGCGAGATAGTTGATGCCTGCAGGGAGAACGATAAATATCTCATGTTCGGGTTCCCGGAAAGCTCGGCGGATATCAAGGGCCAGGTTCACAATTCAGCAGCAGCCGTGGGCCCGAAAGGGATCCTTGGGACATACCGTAAGATGCACCTTGTGGATTTCGGCCCGTTCGAGGAATGGGCATACTTCACTCCCGGTTCCGAGCTTGTCATGGTCGATGTCGAGGGATTCAGGATCGGTCTGACGATCTGCTACGACATATTCTTCCCGGAGCTGACCAAGGCCTATGCACTATCAGGCGCCGATGCGGTGGTATGCATATCCGCATCTCCTTCGATGACCCGGAAGTTCTTCGAGAAGGTGATGGTCGCAAGGGCCATCGAGAATACCATATTCTTTGCCTATTCCAATATGGTCGGCTTCGATTCCCGTATGAATTTTTGGGGTGGCGGAGCCCTGATAGGTCCGACGGGATCGACAATAGCGAGGGGCCCTTACTTCAAGGAAGCGGAGATCAAGGGCGGGATCGACGCCCATTCCTTGACTCTCTCAAGGAAACACAGACCAACGCTTCGGGATTCGAGGAAGGACCTTCTGGAGAGACTGCCGCTTTTGAAGACATTGAAGGGGCCCTGATGCGGCGGACGCAGGGATACTGCTCGATCTTACCTTTGGTTTTATAAAGTATGTGTTTATTATTAGAGAATCCCGGACTAGTTCCTGAAGGAGCCAAGAACGATGGGACTGTTCAACAGGAAAAAGCACCTCAAGATAGAGTATGATAATATCGGGGTCAAGGAGAGCCTGATCGAGATGAAGGACCTCTCCGAGCAGATAATAGACCTTTCCTACGCTGCCCTTTTGTTCGATTCAAGCGATATTGCACTGCAGGTGATCGACCTCGAGGAGCGGCTTGACAAGCTCCTTTACAACGTCAGGGTAGGCGCCCTCCTCGCTGCAAGGAACAGGGAGGATGCCGAGAAACTGACGGGGATCCTTCAGGTCGCTTCAGCGACCGAAGCAATAGGAGATGCGTCGCTTCAGCTTATGAGGATATTCGACGAGAACGTGGAGTTCCGTCCATTCGCGCCGTTCTTTTTAAGGAACGGGGACGAGAAGATCTGGGCGATAAGGATCAGTCCCGGCTCGGACGTGATCGACAGGCAGATATCGGAACTGGGCATCGAGTCAGAAACTGGTGCCCGTATCATAGCCATCAGGAGAAGGACGAAATGGCTGTACGATATCGAACCGGATAAGAGGATCAAGGAGGGGGACGTCCTGATAGCAAGGGGGGTCGAGGACGGTCTGAACGAGCTCGTGGCCTATGCAAAAGGTGAGGTGAAATGGGGGAAATATCAGAGGTAGCGGACCCGATCAGGAAGGTGGAGGATATCTTCCTCGAGATGAAGGACACCTCGGAGCTGATGGTGGACCTTGCCTATTCCTCACTGCTTTATAACAACAAGGACCTGGCAGCCGAGGTGGAGCACCTGGGCGACCGTGTGGACGAGCTTTCCGGAGAGCTTAAAAAACTCGCCATAGAGGGTGTGGCGGAGAGGTCCAAGGATGCTACCATGATGGTCATCAGGATGGCCGATTTCGTCATTGATATTTCAAATGCCGCGAACTCGATAGTCGAGGTCGTCCTTCGCGATATCGAACCGCATCCTCTTTTGAAGGCAGTGATAAAGGAATCCGATGCGGGCATATACAAGATGGAGATAAAGGGAAACTCGGTGCTGTCCGACAAGACGCTAGGGGATCTCAGGATCGCGACGGAGACCGGGATGTGGGTCTTTGCGATAAAGAGGCAGGTCCGCTGGATGTACGGACCGGACCATGATGTTGCTCTCAGGAAGGGAGACATCATCTTCGTCAGGGGCCCCGAGGACGGAGCGAAAAAGCTCCGGGCAGCCGCCAGAGGGAAGATATCCTCGCTGGAATGAAAGTTTTAAAAACGTTAATCTCATAGCCCCCTCTCCCATCCACGCGGGTGTGATGTAGCCTGGTATCATTCTAGCTTGCCAAGCTAGTTACTCGGGTTCAAATCCCGGCACCCGCACCATTACTTCATACTTATTCTTTAATTCAAGTAATGGTGCCTGTTTTGCCGTAGGGATTTGAACCCTTGGGTCCTTGAGCATTTCGTTCATGTAATTGCCGATAGGAAATGCTCAAGGTAAGCAAAATCTATGATTTTGCGAGATCAAATGTTTGGAAAATCGGAGATTTTCCACACACCAGAAATATGCTCTCATTTTTCTACTGTCCCGGCATCCGCACCATCTCTCTTTCGTCAATAATGAAGAGCTACGAGAGATGGTGCTCGAAAATAATTATACACGCTAAAATCGAAATATAAAATGCTACTGGATTTTAGCTGGACCTTGGAGTCTTACCTCTCGTCAATTATAACACGACTCCAAGGTTCCGGCATCCTTCTTTAAATTAGATAGATTGAATAAATACGAACTATGTTTTTAGCTGGATCCAGATGTTTAAGAATTCTTTGATAATGCAACATAACATCTGGAGAGTGAAAATCTCTGATTTTTACGAACCTTGAGATCTGGTTGTTCGTCAATGAAAATACGATCTCAAGGTTCCGGCATCCGGGATTTGGAACTCGGGTGACGGGGGGATTTGAACCCCAAACTATGAAGTGGTCCTGATCGTGGTCCCTGTTTTGACCATATGTTCGCCCGTATCTCATTTTAAGACTCGGGAACTGGGGGCTGCGGCTGAGGGGGTGTTACAGGGGGCGCCTGTGGCGGGGGGGGCTGGACCGGAGGCGCCTGCGGTTGAGGGGGCGCCACCTGGGGGGGCGTCGGCACCGCTGGAGCCCTCTGCTCCGAAGGCTGAGCGGGAGCCTGTTGAGGCTGTGGGGCGGGAGGTTGTGGAGGAGCGGCAGGGGGCTCCTGCTGCTGCGGTATTTCCATACCCGGCTCTTCCGGCGGCGCCTCTCCTTCCACGGTCAGATCACCGATCGTCACCTCATCCGACCCTGTCGGTGGTCCCTCAAAGGTCTCTTCCGGCATTTCCTGCGGTTCGACCTCGAGCTCGTCCTTCTTTTTCTTCTTGCTGAAAACGAGGAACCAAAGCGCTGCTATGATGATCAGGATCACAACGACGATCGCGATAACGATGACCAGGATCAAGCCGAAGGAAGATGATCCATCCTTCTTTTCCGGCGGCAGTTCAAGGACTTTCACGGTGATCGAGTCGGTTACCTTATGCTTACCATCAAGAACGGTCAGATTGAACTGATACGTCCCGGGAGTCAGACCCGATATATTGACCGATGCTCCGCTCATATTGAAACCCTGTTCATTCCCATGGGTCCAATATATGGTCAGGGCGTCGCCGTCTGGATCCATGACATCGACCGCTAATATGACGAAGCCGTTCTCGTAGATCTCATCGGCGCTTGCGGTTATGCCGCTGATGACCGGGGGCGCATTGTAGATCTCCTCTTCCTTGAGGGAAATGCTGACCACCTTCTGAAACGGACCGATCTCGAACTCGCCATCCGATACGACCACCGATACGGTCGCGTTCTTTGTGTTCATCTTCTCCATCCACTCGTCGTTAGTCCAATAATCGAAATCCCATACCAAGGATACGGAGGATGTGTTATGTGCTGTCGCTA
>JBLIRI010000033.1:0-21731 GCA_049472235.1 Thermoplasmatota archaeon
CGGCTTCAAGATCGATCTCCTTCGACCAATCGCCGTCCGCCCCGATCCTTACTTCCTTCCCCCCACCGCCACCGGGGTATCTTTCATGGATGAAGGATGATATCGATCTCCCGATGGACAACAGGGTCTGAAGGTCTGACACGGGCCGCAAAGGACCGTAAAAAGTAGTTATATCTTGCTATAAGGATCAGAGCAGGTCCTCTTCATCATCGATGAGACCACGCCTTCTCAGTGATATCCTCCTGAGCTCCTCTATGAACTCATGATCGATCGGGACCCCGTCCGCCTTCCTGAGCATGTATGACCTCATGTTGAGATCATCGGACGACATGATATTAATATGGACAAGGGAGGTCCCATGGAGTTCCTGCTCTCAGGGATGCGTCATATTCGCCTTCAGTCCGTTATCGAGGAATATCCTGCAGTAACCCACACGTTCGAACTGAACGACGTCCCCCTCACTTACCTTTTTACCGATCCCGGATTCGGCCAGGCCGTCGATCCGTCCCCCCTCGGGAGTATAGATCACAAGCGGCTCAGCCCCGTCTGAGACCCACTGGACGATCCTGATCTTCTCTCCCCGGGCCGTTGAGACCTCTTTTCCAGCAAATTCGCCGGCACCATGCGAAGCATCGGTAACCTTCACGTTGCACAGGTCCTTCAAACGGACCATAGCCCCGTCTGCAGTGTCCTTCAGGTCATTGCCCGGAACTTGAACGGTGATGATACCCTCCCTGCTTAGAACCTCGTGGACGCGGTCCCCGAGGTCCGGTCTTTCCGGGTGGACTGGGCTCCTCGCAATAAGGACGCCCTCATGTTCGAACCTGAGCTTCGCAGGTTCGGGGACGAAGAAGAAACGACGCGCCCTCCCATCGATAAGGGACCTGTTCTTGGCATAGAGCGTTTCCCAAGAGAAATTGATATCAACGGATTTGATCCCCACCTCTATCCAGTACTCACGCAAGGAAGCAGGATCGAAGCCACGCGCTGCAAGCGCCTGGAGCGTTCCCAGCCTGACGTCCGCCCATCCTGAGAAGTTCCCCGATCTGATCTCCTCTTTTATCAACGAGGTCTTCAGGATGGATTCCGGGATTGAAACAAGTCCGTAGTGGATGAAGCCCGGGAGCTCCCATCCCAGATGCCTGTAGACGTATTCCTGCCTCAGGGTGTTGTTGAGATGGTCCTTCCCGCGAAGAATGTGGGTACAGTCCATGAGATGATCGTCGATGGCCACGGATAGATTGTAGAGGGGGTATACCCTGTATCTGTCCCCGGTCCTGGGATGGGGGCCCTCCTTGATCCTCATACCGACGAAATCCCTCACAGCCGGGTTCCTGTGCTGGAGGTCTGTTTTTATCACAAGGGATGCCTCGCCTTCGACATATGTTCCATCCAGCATCCTTTCCCATTTCTCCATTTGCACCTCGGGAGGCTGGTCCCTCTCCTCGCAGGGCTTCCCGCTCAGCTTGAGCTCTCTCCAGACCTCCGTGTCGATCGTGCAGACATACGCTGCTCCCGCTTCAATGAGCTCCCGGGTGACATCGTAATAGGTCTCGAAACGGTCGGATTGGACAACGGTCTCGTCGATCCGGACATCAAGCCACCGCAGGTCCTCGGGGATCATGTCGTACGCGTCCGGATCTATCTTCTCGGGATTCGTATCCTCAAGGCGGAGTATGAACTTCCCGTCATACTTCCTGCAGTATTCATCGTTGAGCAGCGCCGCCCTCGTGTGGCCGATATGGAGCGGCCCCGATGGGCCGGGAGCGAACCTCATGACAAGTCTTCCCGTCCCAGCCCCTTTAAGTTCAGGAAGCCCGGTCTTCCTTTCCTTCTTCCCGAGTTCGATGGGGCCACCGATCCTTTCAAGCCTTGCCTTCTGTTCATCCACGGTGAGGGAGTTCACAACCTCCACGATCCCCCTGATCATCTCGGAGGTTTTTTTGGGATCCTTTTTCAGGTCGGGATAAAGGGCCATGGCCTTTCCCATGACGGGGCCGATATTGGCCTTTCCTCCGTGGTCTACGGCGTTCTGGAGCGCGAATGCGAGGATTTCCTCTTCCATAGGAACACTTCATGACCTCCTCGGATATAATCCTATCATCCAATTATTGTACTGCGCGCGCGTACGCGCGCGCGATGGATTTAAATATGCCGATACCATTCGATATCAGCACCAGCAATGTCTCGGTGGGATGCATTCAGCAATATATGAACTATGGCAGATGCTCCCTCCCTTCATATCCCGGGGGCGCCCAATGACCGAAGATACAGTGATCAAATCCAAGAAAAGGAACACAAAGGACTATGATTCATCAGCCATTGAAGTGATGGAGGGGCTGGAGGGGGTTAGGATAAGGCCGGCAATGTACATCGGCTCCACCGATTTTCACGGCCTTCACCATCTCGTCTACGAGGTGGTTGACAACTCCATCGACGAGGCCATGGCGGGACATTGCGAGAACATCACGGTCACCCTGACCAAAAAGGGGACCGTGGTCGTGGAGGACGACGGCCGGGGAATTCCCGTGGCCCCCCACCCCAAATATAACGTTCCTGCCCTGGAGATTGTCATGACCAGACTCCATGCAGGGGGGAAGTTCAAGAAGGACGCCTACAAGGTGTCTGGTGGCCTCCACGGGGTCGGCGTTTCGGTCGTCAATGCCCTTTCCAGATGGCTCGAGGTCAAGGTGATGAGGGACAGCAAGGTCCACTTCCAGAGGTACGAGAGGGGCAAACCAACAACCTCTGTCCAGATCATCGGCGATGTGCCGGAGGAGCAATCCGGCACCATCACCGAGTTCGCCCCAGATGAGACCATCTTCTCGACACTCGAGTTCAAGTTCGAGTACCTCGAGCACCGACTGAGAGAACTGGCCTTCCTCAACAGAGGAGTAAGCATTGCCCTTCTCGAGGAGGCCAGCGGCAAGAAGGAGACATTCCATTTCGACGGCGGCCTCATCTCGTTCATCGATTATATCGACCGCAACAGGACCGCGCTCATTGATACCCCGATATTCTTTACGGGTGAGGGGGACGGTGTAGCGATAGATATCGCCATGGAATGGACCGACGGCTATACCGAGAACATATTCTCCTATGCGAACAACATCAATACCTCGGAGGGAGGAACGCACCTCAGCGGCTTCAAGGGGGCCCTCACCAGGACCTTCAACGATTACGCCAAGAAGGCCGACCTTTTCAAGAAGGACGAGCAGCTGCAGGGAGAGGACATAAGGGAGGGGATCACAGCCGTGCTCTCCGTCAAGGTCCCCGAGCCCCAGTTCGAGGGTCAGACAAAGACGAAGCTCGGGAACTCCGAGGTCCGGGGCATCGTCGAGACCTTCCTCAACGACAAGTTGAGGGAGTTCCTGGAGGAGCATCCGAGGGAGGCCGAGAAGATACTCCAGAAAGCAATGCAGGCCTCGCAGGCAAGGGAGGCCGCTCGCAAGGCCAGGGAGCTCACGAGGAGGAAGGGATTGCTTGAGGGGTCCGGGCTGCCGGGAAAACTCGCGGATTGCCAATCACGGGACCCGGCCATATCGGAGCTTTATCTGGTGGAGGGAGATTCGGCCGGCGGGTCGGCCAAGCAGGGAAGGGACAGGGCGTTCCAGGCGATACTGCCGCTTCGCGGCAAGATCCTCAATGTCGAGAAGGCAAGGCTGGACCGGGTCCTTTCCAACAACGAGATACGGTCCATGATCACTGCTCTCGGGTGCGGCATCGGGCGAGAGGACTACAACCCGGACAAGCTGCGGTATCACAGAGTCATTATCATGACAGATGCGGACGTCGACGGTGCGCATATTCGAACGCTTTTGCTGACGTTTTTCTATCGGCAGATGCCAGAGTTGATAGAGCGGGGACACATCTACATAGCCCAACCACCTCTTTACAAGGTCAAGAAAGGAAAGCAGGAGTTCTACTGCTTCTCCGATGAGAGGAAGAACGAGCTCGTGGAGGTCCTGGGCTCCCAGGGACTCGGGATCCAGCGCTACAAGGGCCTCGGTGAGATGAACCCCTCCCAGCTGTGGGAGACCACAATGGACCCCGGGTCCAGGACCCTGCTTCGGGTGACCGTGGAGGATGCTATAGAGGCGGACGAGATGTTCACGATACTGATGGGGGACCAGGTCCAGCCGAGAAAGGAGTTCATCGAAGCCCATGCCATGGAGGTGACCGATCTTGACATCTGAGGAGACACCTTCATCCCCGGAGAAGATAGAGAAAGGGGGCGTTGTGGGGAAGGAGCTCGTGGAGGAGCTCAGGACCTCCTATCTCAACTATTCGATGTCCGTGATCGTAGGAAGGGCGATACCTGATGCAAGGGACGGTCTCAAACCCGTTCACAGGAGGATCCTCCATTCGATGAATGAGGGCGGCATGGTCTTCGGAAAGCCTTACAAGAAATCCGCAAGGGTGGTGGGAGATGTCCTTGGTAAATACCACCCTCACGGCGACATGGCGGTCTACGATGCAATGGTCCGGATGGCCCAGGATTTTTCCCTGAGGTATCCGTTGATAGACGGACAGGGCAATTTCGGGTCCATCGACGGGGATTCCGCCGCGGCGATGAGATACACCGAATCCAGGACCACGAAGATCGCCATGGAAATGCTCCAGGACATAGACAGGGAAACGGTCGAACACGTTCCGAACTACGACGGGAGCCTATCTGAACCGACTGTAATGCCAGCAAAGCTTCCGAACCTCCTGCTGAACGGGACCTCGGGGATCGCAGTGGGCATGGCGACGAACATGCCCCCCCACAATCTTTCGGAGGTCGTCGACGGCCTTCTGGCGCTGCTGGAGGATCCCGACCTTGATTCCCTGGGGCTCATGGAATATATTCATGCTCCAGATTTCCCCACCGGGGGCACGATATACGGAAAGAACGGGGTCTATCAGGCCTACTCCTCCGGTCGTGGAAAGATAACCATCCGGGCCAAGGCCGAGATAGAAGGTCTCGAGAGCGAGAGACAGCGCATCGTCGTAACCGAGATCCCGTACATGGTCAACAAGTCGAACATGCTCCAGAAGATAGCCGAGCTCGTCAAGGCAAAGGTCTTCGAGGGGATATCGGACATTCGCGACGAGAGCGACAAGGACGGGATGAGGGTCGTTTTCGAGCTAAAGAGGGATGCGGTCCCCGAGGTCGTTCTGAACAAGCTTTATGCGCATTCGGACATGCAGACGACCTTCGGGGTGATCAACCTTGCACTTGTCAATGGGCAGCCAAAGATACTGTCGCTAAAGGAGCTCCTCTCGGTCTATCTGGACCACAGGCGCGACGTCATCAGGAGACGTGTTGCCTACGATCTGAGGAAGGCCAGGGAGAGGCTCCATATCATCGAGGGCCTGATAATCGCTCTGAACAACATCGATGAGGTTATCGCTTTGATCAAGGCCTCGAGCGACGCTGCCGAAGCGCAGGCAGGCCTCATGGAGAAGTTCGAACTGACCGAGATACAGGCGAAAGCCATTCTCGATATGAGGCTCCAGAAATTGACCTCTCTCGAAACCGATGCCATCAGGGAAGAGGGCGAGCAGCTCGTGAAGACAATCGCGGATTACGAGGACATCCTGGCCCGCCCGGAAAGGGTCGATGGGATCATCTCGGACGATCTGGTCTACCTCAGGGAGAAGTACGGGGACGCCAGAAGGACCGACATAGAGGTCGATGCAGAGGAGATAGACCTGGAGGACCTCATAGTTCGAAGGGATATCGTTGTGACCACCACCAATACGGGCTACATCAAGAGGATGGACCTGGACACCTACAAGATCCAGAACCGAGGCGGAAAGGGGCTTCGGGGTATGTCCATCAAGGACGAGGATTACATAGTGGACATGTTCGTCTGCTCGAGCCACGACCATATCCTCATATTCACCTCCCTGGGCAAGGTCTACTGGGTGAAGGGGTACGATATACCATCCGGATCGAGACAGGCGAAGGGGAGGCCCATGGTCCACCTTCTGCCGAACCTCGAGGAGGGCGAGGTGGTCCGTTCCTTCATATCCGTATCGGACTTCGAGATGGACAAGTACCTGCTGTTCGCCACCAGGAACGGCCTGGTCAAGAGGACCAGCCTGGAGCAGTACTCCCGCCCCAGGTCAACCGGGATCAGGGCGATAATCCTCAATGAGGGGGACGAGCTGGTATCGACCCGGCTCTGCACGGAGGACAACGAGGCCGTCCTTGCGACTGCCATGGGGATGGCGAACCGTTTCCGGATCTCCGATGTCAGGGCCATGGGAAGGACCTCGATGGGCGTCATCGGAATGAGATTGAAGTACGAGGACGATGAAGTGGTATCCCTGGCGGTGATCCCGGGGGCCGGCGGTGAACTTCTCGAGGAGAACGGGGACGAAGAGGAGGCGGTGGAGCCAGACGACGAGTTCGACGAAACCGGCGAAGGTCCGATCCTCCTTACAATAGCGGAGAACGGGTTCGGAAAGAGGGCCTTTGCCGAGAACTACAGGTTGACCAGGAGGGGTTCGGCGGGGGTCATCAATATCCGGCGGGACCAGATCGAGGAGACCGGGAAGGTCGTCAAGCTCATGCTCGAGAGGACGGATTCAGATATTCTCCTCGTTTCCAAGGACGGGATGGTCATCCGGACAACGGCTTCATGCATAAGGCTCGTTACCCGTGTCGCCAAGGGAGTTATCGTGATGAGATTGAACGAGGGGGACACGGTCAAGGCCGTTGCAATGATCGAATCCATAGAGGATGAAGAGGATGAGGCTTCCGAATGTGAGGTCCCGGACCAGGACGGACCTGTCAATTAGAACGAGTGAGGGCCGGATCGCAGAATTGACCCCTATTTCTTGATGAGGGACACCCCGCATTCGGGGCAGAACTTCCATTCATCTGAGAGATGATAGCCGCATAACGGGCAGTGTCTGGAACTGGGAGCTGTCTGCGTCACCGTCTGCTTGTCCTCAAGCTCCTTTCGTTTCTTCTCGGCAAAATACTTCGCCTCGTAGTCGGAAGCCGCATTCTTCTTCTCGTACAGCCTCTCCCTCTCCCTGGCGAAATCGTAGGGGGTCGATACGCTCTCCCTTTTGGAACTAAGATTGTTTCCCCCGCAGATCGGACACAGCATCCTGCCCCCGCATCCGTACCTGTCGCAGGTCTTGATACCGAAGTTTCCCGAGCATATCTCGCAGTACTGATTGATGTATCGCTTGCAATCGTTACAGTAAGCGACCATTTTCACACCCCGGGCATTCATGGATTAGGTGTAAAAAAAGGTTTTGCAGTAATTCACGCTGGAGGAAATGGAAAGAAGGCCGGGGATCACTTCGTTTTGATCTTGTACTCTCGTCTTCTATCAATGACCTCTTTCTCGAAATCCGGTCCCAGCTGGACCGCCAGGTCCTCTATCTCGTCTATGTTGCGGACGAACTGGGCCTTTGAATCCGTTCCCATGAGCTCCCTGAACCTCTTGTAGTTCTTGGCATGGTCGTTGTAGTAGAGCCATCCCGCTATCATGACGATGCCGCCGATCATGAGGGTCAGCCAGGCGACCTTGTCGAGTTCGGCAACACCTGGGATCTCCATGTCGGTGAAAGGGTCGATCTCGAACTCAACTGCGAGCTCCCAGGCGCTGAGTAAGAATACCAGGGTGCCCGCCACGGAAAGGACGAACAGCTTCCCCCTCTTGTTCTTCTGCCAGAACTTCTTCCATGCAGAACCTATCTTGGTGATGATGCTCATGGGGATTCCCTCCCTTTAAACGCCTCGATTATTTATCATTTATCTACGGACCGGGTCCAAAAAACGATTTATATACAGGCAGCTCATGACATCCTGTCCCCGTCTTTCGAAGACGGCGGTGATCGATGATCCGCCTTGGCAATGATCGGGGATACAATCTCGGTGCTTAATTAGGGTCCCTTGCTGACCGATCAGGCGTGACGTCGAGGGATGATGCAATGGACAACCCAGGCATCGTACACACCCCCCGGGAAAAGGGTCAGAGTCCGGAGTGGGCATACTGCCTGGCTGTGATCGGTCTCGTTATTTCCCGGGGACAAATTTTTTCAGGACCAGGTTGACCTTTCGACCAGACCGAAGGATATGAGGGCCATCGAGAGAAGGGAGTTCACTCGCCAATTACCGTCACATTCACAACACGGTCTCGGCCGGACCGGACATCAAGCTCCAGGAAAACCGTATGCTGCCATGTCCCCCTGACCATCCTCCCGTCCCTGACGGGCATGGTAACATCGGGGCCGATGAGGGACGCCCTGACATGGGAATGCCCGTTCCCGTCGTCCCAGGTCCTGTGGTGGGCGTAATCGATCCCCCTCGGGGCCACTCTCTCAAGCATCGCGGGGAAATCCTCGACCAATCCCGGTTCGTACTCGATCACTGTAAGTGCTGCTGTCGCCCCGGCAACGCTGCTTGATACGATCCCCGTTCTGATGCCGGACCTCTTCACGATCGCTTCTACCTTTTCCGTTACGTCTATTATCTGACCCTCGCCTGTGGTCCGAAAAGCGATCTCACCCGTGTAAACCACCATCTATGGACACCCCGGTTCAGTTGATGGTCTAGGAGGCAACATCGATTAAAAGATTACCTAGGGTCCCCCTCGTTGGGGACCATGCAGATGAACATGAGCTCCCCGTCTCCCGTGTTGTCATAACCGTGGGGTTCGTTCCCGGGGATGTAGATGACATCTCCCGCCTTGATCTCGACCTTCTCCCTGTCGTTGTATGCCACGCCCTCCCCCTTCAGGATGTAGATCTCGTGTTCCCAAGGGTGATCGTGGAGGCCGATCTTTCCCCCCTTCTCCATCGTGAACCTCCTCATGGCGAAATGGGGGGCCCCGTCGAACTTGGAGGCAAGCCACTGGATGTGGGTGCCTTCCACCATGTCCATCTTCACAACGCTCTTTTCGACATCTTCGGAGTTCTTCACGATCATAGTCACCACCCTGTCTTCTTCCATTCCTTCATGGGAAATCATGCGGATATTTACATGACCCGAAATTACAGCTCCATGGTAATATTTGCGGTTGGATCAGGAGGCTTTGGCATCTGATGGTTTCGGTCTTTCGGTTCTTTATCGGATCGATGTTTCGTCGGGACGGTCATCAGACCCAATCCGAACCGGACTGCTCCGTGACCCACGCCTCGAAGACTTCCTGGGGGACCCGCTTGAAGGAGATGCTCACGGTCAGGGTCACCTCGTCGCCCCTGTCCGTATACATCAGCAGGGCGGGTCTGGTCGCCTCTATGTTGCCCGCGATGCAGGACACGCTGATATATAGACCCGTATTTCCCGGCTCCGAGGATCCCGCCGGATCGAAGGAAGCATTATCTCCATCACCGGCGGATAGTACGACGGGGGTCGACATGAGGTCAAGATCGATCCTCGTGGACCCAGTGTCCGACCTTGAGGAAGCAACGATGGTGTTGTTCGCCGTCGAGTTCCCCGAACTATCGAGTGTTACCAGGAACGGGACGGCGACCACATCGAGCGACATCTGGTCCGGCGTGTTCTCGTAGAAGGGCCTGGAAGCGGGCGGCTGCTCGTCATCGCTCCAGGAGACAAGGACCTGTATCCCCGTGATCATTATGACATCGGTGGAATTTCCCGGACCCTGCACAGGCCAGTAAACGGTCCCCTCATTCACCACCATGACCTCGCCGGTGGGATCGAGGTCGATCGTCTCCTCCACGATCTCATCCATGGACATCACCTGTTTCGCTGCTCCGGACTCCCCGCCCCCCATGAGCAAGGTGACACCTACTATTAGCAGTATGACGACCGCAAGCACGGCTCCGATGATCCCGATGACCTTTGCCTTCATTGGAACACCCTTTCAGATCTGCGAACAGGACCTTGGGCCCTTCTCAAATTATACAGTGATTTCTATTTTTGCCCTATAACTGGGTTCCGGCGGTACCATGGCAACGTCCATTACGACAGCGCCCGTCGTGAGGAGGATGAAATGAAAGGGGCCTCTTCGAGAGGCCCCGATATCACCATCGGTTCAACGGTAGGACTTCTGCCTCTTCTTTCTGGCGCCGCGGCCCAGAGGCGTCTTGGGAAGGTGCCTTCTGGGATCGTTCACGAGGAGCGCCCTGTCGTACTTCAGATACCTGTCCTTCAGCTCCTCATCGCCGAAGTATTCAACGAGACCCCTGGCGATCGCGGTCCTCACGGAGTCCGCCTGGCCCATGAACCCGCCCCCCTGGACGTTGACGCTGATATCGACCTTCAGTGCCTTCTCCCTTGCCAGGACCAGAGGCTCCATCATCTTGAGCCTTGCGACCTCGGGCTCCACGAGCTCGATAGGCTTGCGGTTCACCCTTACGCGGCCCTTCCCTGATTTCACGGTGGCCCTTGCGATGGCGCTCTTTCTCTTTCCGCTTGTATTGATAAGTTTTCCCATCTTGGACCCCTCCTCAGATGTTCGCTCCCAGGATCCTCGAGATCTCCCCGAGCTCCATGTATGATTCCAGACCTCTGTTCTTCGCAGAATCCACGGTCTTCATCTTCTTTCCCTCGAATTCCTTGGGGACGCCGATGTAGACCTTGATCCTCTTCAGGGCTTCCCTGCCCTTGGGCTGCTGGTAGGGAAGCATTCCCCTGATGGTCCTCTTCAGTATCCGGTCGGGCATCTTGGGGAAGTAAGGCCCCTTCCTGGGGTGGTTCAATTCTCTCCTGTCCTTGAACTGGGTCAGCACCATCTTCCTCGAACCCGATACAATGGCCTTCTCGGCATTGACGATCGCTATCTCGAGCTCCTTGTTCGAAAGGAGCTTCTTTGCGACATGGGTTCCGAGCCTTCCTATGATGAGTCCCTTCGCATCGATTATCTCGACCATGCGCTCACCCCATGATCCTCACGCCTTTCCCTTTGGGATTGCTCTGTATGAGCTGGGAAATGCTCAGCACGGAGCCGCCGGCCGCGGTGATCTTGTCAGCAGCTCCTCTGGACGCCTTGAAAGCGGCCACAGTAACTGGGTAGTCTATCTCGCCAGCGCCGAGAAGCTTACCGGGGATTATGAGCGTCTCGCCCTTCTCCGTATGGAGAGCGAGCCTCGAGATGTTCACCTCGGCCCATACCCTGGAAGGTTTCTCCAGGCGCTTTGCGATGTCTCGCCAGATCGGGGCATCGTTCTCCCTCGACGCCTTCTTGAGGTCGCTTATGAGGGAAACAAGCCCCGGGTCGGTTTTCTTCGGGCTTGCCATTCTGACTCCTCCGACATCGTATTCGAATGTGGTCCCCCCACCGGGGGGCTGAAGGCCTACGCCCACATCATTTAAAAACTTTATCCCGCCTACGTCGTTTTGGATGGCCGCCCCTATCATGATCACAACATCTCCGAAAATGGAGCAAGATCCCGAGGTCGAGGGACTTATTTCCATTACACCCTTCAACGGCCATTCGCTTGCGGTCATCATGGAGGCCATCCGATCGACATGGAAGAAGGTCCTAAAGGGAGCCCCCGCTGGCGACCTCCACTCTCCACTGGAAATGAAGGGGTTCGACGATGTTCAGAGGGGGATCGTCATCGACATTGCGAGGACCCGGAAGAGAGCCTCGGAAAAATATCCCGACGGCAGGGACCTGTTCTTCACATCCGAGGGCCTCAGGTGGGCGACCCCGGGACCGGCAGCGGACCACTGTGCAAGAAGATTGGGGAGGCGCCTTGTCATGGACGTCACCTGCGGTCAAGGGGGCCAGGTCCTGTCCCTTTCAAGGACATCGGAAAGGGTCGTTGCGGTCGATATCGACCCGATGAACTGTCTTGTCACGCTCATGAACTGCCTGTCGCGGGGCGTGGGCAACGTATCAATCGTCAATGCGGACTGCTTCGACCCGTATGTTATCTCCCTTTCGGATGAGGGCTGCGGGGTGTTCAGCGATCCCGCCAGGCCTCCGGGATCGGAGGAGAGGTCCTTTGACGAGATATTTCCCGACCCCAGAAAGGTGATGGAAGCTTACGGGGGCACATCCTCGGGGATGTGTTTCGAGGTCCCCCCATATCTTTCCATGGATAAAGTGGATTTCATCTGCGAGGCCGAATATGTTTCACTGGACGGCAGGCTGAACCGCCTGAACCTCTATACCGGCGACCTCATGAGGAGCGAGAGATCTGCGATCGTTCTCCCCCTCGGTGCGGAGTTAAGGGGCGAACCCCGTTCCGGGCCCGAGAAGGTCCCGCCTTTGGTAAAGGAGGCAAAGTACGCCTACGAGCTCGATCCGGCGGTCGTCCGCTCCGGGTTAACGGCTTCCCTGTGTGCAGGGATAGGTGTGGAAAACAGTCCGGCTCACCTGGATGAAAGACGGTCGCTGCTGCTGACGGATGGAGCGGTAGATAGCCCGTTCCTGAAGCAGGGATACAGGGTCCTCAGGACCTCGGTGGACCCGGATTCCCTGAAAGAAGCCCTCGTCGAGCTTGGAGCCGGCTCCGTCACCCTGAGATATCAAATGGAGCCCGGGGACTACTGGGATGTCAGGAAGGACCTTGAGGAGGGACTTTCCGGACGCCGGAAGGTCCAGCTCTTCAGATACGATGGATATCTGATACTCGAGAAACTGGAGGACCGTTCGAATGAGTAAGTCCCGGATCGACAAGGTATCCCGGAGGGTGAGGGAGACCCTGCCTCCGATAATGCAGGTGATGAAAGGATCTGCATCGGAGAGGGAGTACCTCGATCTCTCCCAGGGGGTGCCCTATTTCCCGCCCCCCGTGGAAGCCGTCAGGTCGGCGATGGAGGACCTGTCCGGACTTCATCGTTACGGACCCGACGGAGGGGACGCCGAGCTCAAGGAAGCGGTGGCCGGGAAATTGTCCCGAGACAACGGGGTGGAGGCCGGGGGCGGAATGGAAGTGATGATCACCTCCGGAGCGAATCTGGGTTTTTTCAACTCGGCGGCCGCCCTTTGCGATGTCGGGGACGAGGTGGTCCTGTTCGACCCCTTCTATTTCAACCACCGCATGACCCTGGACATACTGGGGATCAGAGCGGTCCACGCTGCCTGTGACATGAACCATCTTCCCGATCTCGAGGCTTTGAAAAGAGCTATCGGACCCAGGACGAAAGCGGTCGTTCTCGTATCGCCGAACAATCCCACCGGTATGACCTGCCCGGCCTCGCTGATCGAGGAGCTTCTTGAGTTCTGCACCGAGAGGGACCTGTTCCTGATCTCGGATGAGACCTACGAGGGATTCGAGTACGAGGGCGGACATTTCAGCCCCGCCTCCCTTGGAGGGGACGTCCCGGTAATTTCCCTTTTCTCCCTATCCAAGAGCTACTCCCTCTCGGGATGGAGGATAGGCTACATGGTGATGCCCGGGGAGATGTACGACGAGTTCCTGAAGGTCCAGGACACCACCGTGATATGCCCGTCAAGGGCATCCCAAAGGGTTGCCCTGCACTGCATCAGGGACCATCCGGACCATCTGAAGGGATATCTGGGGGACCTCGACAGGTCCAGGAAGGGATTGATAGAATGGCTGAGAAAGAGGAGGGATGTTCTCTCGTGTCCCGAACCCAACGGGGCATATTATGCCCTCCCATGCGTCCCCGCCGCTGATGAAGGCACGAGTTCGATGGACCTTGTCAAGGAGATCCTTGACAGGACCGGCGTGCTCCTGGTACCGGGCGGACCTTTCGGCGCCGACAGTCCCCCCCATTTCCGGATCTCCTTCGGCAACCTGGAGCCAGCGGCATTCAAGGAGGCACTGGATACCCTGGACCGGTATTTCGACCCATAGGATCATGCGTTGACAGTTACCTTCAGGGAGGTTGAGGTGCCCCCCTGGCCCTCGGACGTCCTTCCGGAGTCGTCCTCGACGAGCAGGGAAACATAGTAGATGCCTTCCTCCGTGTATGTGTGCTTGATCGAAGGCTGGGAGCTGGTCTCCGTCTGACCATCCCCGAAGTCCCAGGAATATTCCACTATCGTCCCGTCGTCCCATGAGTTCGAACCGTCGAATGTGACCTCCGCCTCTCCGTTGGCAAGGCTTGCTGTGATGTCCTCGCCCGCCATCGCGAAGGGGTCCGAATCGTAATAGAAGGTCTCCCCCGCCCCCACGTTGATCGTCCTGTAGGGTGAGTCCGATCTGCAGAAGGTGTTCACAAGGGTCCCTGTGAATTTGTACTCTCCCACGGTGGTGTGGTCCACCCTTTTCTGGAGCTTGAGGAGGCTTGGGGAGAACTCGCTCGAGGATATTGCGATGTCCGAACCGTCAGGGGTCTCGATGTTGCCGGTGAGATCGTAACCCTGGGGGAGGGACGACAGGGGTCTCGTCGTGTTGCCGAACATGTAGGTTATGCTGAGCTCCACCTGGACCTCGGGGGTTGACATGGACACGTCCGAGTTCAGGCCATACCAATCGATCATCAGGTCCGTTGCCACGTTCCTGATGATGAAGGTATTGCTTGATTCCTTTCCGTCACCCTTTGCCGTCACGGTGTATTCCCCGTTCCCCCAGATGAAGTCGGTGTAAGCGACCTCTTCGTAACCCCAGCCGTCATTGATGCGGACCTTGTTGGAGTAGAGCGGCTCCTCCACACCTTCGAAGGTTATCTCGACCGTAACGTCCCCGGTATACTCACCCAATCCCGATGGCGTTGCGATCACATCGAAGGTTATCCGGTCCACATCCTTGTCGATATTGCCAACTGCCAGGCTCTCGACGTTGGACCCGGATGAGGCGAAGAGGTATATCGCTCCGATTATCAGAAGAACGACGACCGCGGCCGCAATGATGATTATCACGGGGGACGGCCCCTTCAAAGGAGCGTCCTCCTCCTTCTTCTCGGTCTCCCTTTGGTTACCCGGTCTCCTTCTCCTTGCTTGGTCCGGCAACGTATCACCTGTCTTATGAACAATCCATTAGATAGAAAAGGTTTGTTCTGAACCCGTCGAAGAAGATGTTCCGTACTACCTGGAGACCGGCAGGGATATGATGAACCTGGATCCCTTTGAATGGTCCCCGGGCACCCGGTCGGTCACCTCCACGGTCCCGTCATATCTTTCAATCAGCGCTTTAACGATGGCCATCCCCAGCCCGGTATGCTGCCGCTTCATTGGTTCTTTCACCCTGTCGAATATGGTGACCTTCCTGTCATCCGGTATGCCGGGGCCCGTATCGGAGATCGTGATGATGACCCGGCCGTTGTCCTCGGAAACGGAGGTCTCCACGTTGACGACCTCCTCCCTGTGATATTTCAGGGCGTTGTGGTATACGTTGAAGAAAGCTTCCTGGAGCAGGGGCTCTGCAAGGACCATGATGTCCCCCCCCTTCCAGACAAGGCTGTGGTCAAGCTCCTTGCCGGGGAGTGCCTCCATCGCGGAGGCCACTCCTTTTTCGACCATGCCCCTGAGGTCAATGGGCCGTTTATGGAGCGGCATGGACCTCAGGCTCGAGAAGGTCATGACATTGTCGACGAGCTTTATGGACCGAAGAAGGAGGTCCCTGACCAACTTCAGGGACCTGTCCCTCCTGTCGGGTTTGTCCAGGGAAAGCTGTACCATGTCGATGCCGGTCAGTATCCCGTGGTGGAGGTTGCCGATATCGTGGGCCAGGAGGTCCAGGTAGAATTCGGCCCTGGTCTTTTCCTCCTCGGCCCGGTTCCTCTGTTCTATCAGCTGGTCCCTGGCCCTTTTTCTCTCGGTTATGTCCCTTGAGACAACGCATAGCATGGACCGGTTCCCGTACTTCAGATGGCTCGCGCTCACCTCCACCTCCACGAGCGACCCGTCCTTCCTTACATATGTCCGCTCTCCCACGATCGCTTTTCCCTGTTTGATCACCTTTGCTATCTGGTTGTCGATGTTCTTCGTGGTGTGGGCTATGAAATCCGAAGGGGTCAGGTTCCTCATTTCCTCCGCGGTGTAACCCAAAAGCTCCTGCAGGGTGGGATTCGATTCCACGATCTTTTTGGTCTCGATATCGTAGATGTAGATGTTCTCGGCGCTTTGTTCGACCGTGGCCCTGTATTTTTCCTCGTTCTCCCTCAGGGCGAGTTCCGTGTTCTTTCTTTCCGATATGTCCAGGAGAAGGCCGATCGATCCGAGATATTCTCCCGTCTCGCTTGTCCACGGTGCTGCCGACACCATAACGTCCAGGGCCTCTCCGTCCTTTCGGATTATCTTGGACTCGTAGACCTCGGACCTCCCCTTCTTCCTGTCGAGGCCCCTCTTGACCATCCTCTCGAACTCTTCGCTCGGTATCAGTCTGGACAGGTTCATCCCGATAAGTTCTTCCCGGGTATATCCGTAAAATCTCGAAAGTGCGGAGTTCGCATAGACGATGTTCTCTTCGGTGTCGGTGATCCCGAGACCTTCCTGAAGGCTCTCGACGACCGTTCGGAATCGGCTTTCCGATTCCACAAGGGCCTGTTCGTAACCTTTTCTCTCCGTGATATCGTCGATCACCGTGGCAAGGCCGGTGGGCTTCCCTTTGCTGTCCCTGATGAATGTCGAGTCGATGCGCAGCCATTTGACCGCCCCGTCCCGAAATACCGCCCTGAAATCCTGAGGCTCGTTCCCTTCTCTATCGAACCTGTCGAAGAAAAGCAGTTTCAACTGCTCAACGGTTTCATCATCGAAGAGATCAAGCTCGTAGAACCTGCTGCCGATATGCTTTGATGTGAGGCCAAATATCCTTTCCGCGCTTGGGTTGACCGATGTGATGGTCCCCTCGATATCCAGGGTTATGATGGATTCATTTATGCCCTCCAATATGGCTTTGAAGGTTTTACTATCGGAGTTCTTGCTTCCCATCGGACCTCTCCCCTCGGCGGGGTTCATTCGCCAAATATATTTGACCAGGGGTCACTTTCGATGCACATCCCATGCCCTATGTTTCGCATGAACATTTAGGACTATATACCGATTTCGTCCTGGTCAACGTAAATTGAAGAAGTTTCATTTCCCCATTCTTCCCTGGATCATCACCAAGGCGTTCATCATGGCCATTTCGAATGCGGTCTTGAGGGCATTGATCTGTTTGTCGTCGAATGCCCCCTTGTATGCCCTGAGACCCCTTTCGAACTCCTCTCCGAGATTGCTCACATCAGCTTGGTCGAACATGTTGATCGGAAAAATATGGCAGTCTGAAATATTTAATATTAAGGTATATGGGGGAGACGCTACCCTGGTCCCGGAGGTGTCCCGCCCATGAGCGATATGAAGTTGGTGATCGGTAAGAGAATGGAGGACGGTTACATCCAGATCATTCAAAACAGGTTCCCCTGGCTCCTGGTCTCCACCTGCTCGACGAGGGAGGAACAGGAGGAGATGCTGATCGATGCCGACATCCTCTTCACGAGGATACTCCCGGAGGATCCGTCGAAGTATCCCCGTTTAAAGTGGGTCCATTTCATGTGGGAGGGGATCGACACAATATCGGAGGACTTCAGAAGCTCTGATGTCCTCCTCACAAATTCAAGGGGCATACATGCCCGCCAGGTGGCCGAGCACGTTTTCATGTACATGCTTGCTCATTCAAGGAAGCTTTTTGATTACAGGAAGAACCAGGAAAGCCGGTTCTGGCTGCCATGGAAGGACCAGCCTCTGCTCGGGACATTGAACGGGAAGACCCTCGGGATAGTGGGTTACGGCGCCATAGGCCGGGAGGTCTCGAGGATCGCAAAAGGTTTCAACATGCATGTAAATGCCGTTAAAAAGGACCCTGAAGGTGCTGCACAGTCCCCCCATTCCATGTCTTCGGGAGGTGATCAATTCGATCCCGGTCCGGACAAGATCATGGGCCCGGATGGTCTGGACCAGCTCCTTAACGAGAGCGACCATATAGTCCTGGCCCTCCCCCTCACGGACGAGACCATCGATATGTTCGGAAAAAGGGAGTTCGGGTCCATGAAGAAGGGAGCGTTCTTCGTGAACGTGGGCCGGGGCGCCCTTGTCAACGAGGATGAACTGATTAGGAGCCTGGAAGAGGGCCATCTCTCGGGGGCCGGATTGGACGTTTTCAGGGAAGAACCCCTTCCGGCGACGAGCCCCCTCTGGTCCATGGAGAACGTGATCATTACCCCCCACTCCTCCGTAGGGGGAGACCCCGCCGATGAGCTTGTGGTGGGACTCTTCTGCGAGAACCTCGACCGGTACCTCAAGGGGGAGGATATGATCAATGTCGTCGACAAGAGGAGAGGGTATTGAGTTGACCTGCGGCTGAAACTGCAAATTTTTTATTATGATGAGAATATAGTGCGATCCATATCGGGAAAAAGAGGGAATGGATTTGGACATAGTGAAGGAGATGAGCGAGGGCCTGGGATTGCAGACCGCTTACATCACCATCGAGGCTACCACACACCCCGTCCTCCTTGGAGAAGAGTTCGATCTCGTCGTGACGATCAGGTCCGGTCCGAAGGGTCTTAAATGCGATTCACTGGACATCGGACTGTTCTGGTGGTATCTCGAAAAGGAGTTCAATCCCTACAAGGGGCAGGCGGATTATCTTGCAAGGATACCCGTCCTCGTCCACGAGATGCGGACCGAGGCCCCCTTCGAGGTCCCCCCCAACGAGGAGAGGTATTACAACCTCCGGTCCTATGCCGATCCCGATTTCAAATACTCCCATAAGAGGTTCGGCTGGTTCTTCAAGGTCCATGCTGATATCCCCTGGGCCCCCGACGAGAGGGAAGAGATACCCCTGGATGTCCTTCCCAGGCTGGAGCTGTCAGCACCGGTCCTGGCGTTGATGAAGAACCTCGGGTATGTCGAGGACGTTGGCAGAAGGAACGGGGACGAAAGATACTGCCGCTATCGATTACTGCCTCCTCCGCACATGACCCAGTACATGAAGTTCATGGACCTCGAGGTCGAGGACATGCTCGATGGTACGGTGGAGATCCAGATGGACCTAGAGCTGATATACGAGCGCGAGGAATTCGATGGGATATCAGAGGAGACCAGAACTGTAATGAGAAGGGTGTTCATCAACAAAGGTGAGTTCAGAAAAGCGGGCGGAGAGAGATACCTCGATCCCGTCACAAGGCTCCTGAAGGAGACGATCTGGATGACCATAAACCAGTTCATGGAGGACCCGTACATTCCGGCTTTTCAGGAGCCCTTCCGCAGATGACGGGACGTGCCGATCTTCCGGTCATTTTGGACCGGAGGAAGACCGATGCCGGACCCCCGACGGGTCCACTTGCATTTACAATTAAATTAAAAGCAATGAAACACCATATCATCATGGTGATCCCTTGGTGGTAGGGTTTATACTCATCAGTACGAAGGCCCATGAAGAGGAGAACGTCATGGCGATATTGAATTCGACCCCCGAGGTCCAGGAGGCCCACCTCCTCTTCGGAGAGTACGACATCATCGCGAAGGTAGTGGCCAGGGACTTTAACGGCGTTTCGAAGATCGTCCTTGAAAAGATCCGAAGCCTCGACGGGGTCGTCCATACCGAGACCCTTGCTGGCATCACATTCTGAGAGTTTGAGCAACGCCTGCGGCCTCCATGGAATAATTCTAAGTTTTTTTTGTATAAGTATACCCCTGCCCCCTGATCTCCTGTCAAGTTCGGCGTGGGGCCCCAGGGAGGTCCCCCCCTAATTATAAACCCCCATCCACGGAATACTTCCATCACGGTTGGGGGTCTCATCTGGAAGCCCCTATTTGAAAATCCGAAAGGAGGATGAAGTATGAGATGTGAAAGATGCGGTCACCGGATGATCGAGGAGCAAAAGGAGAACGTTCTTCTGGGGACCACGATCATCTATCAGTGCACGAGATGTGAGAACCAGGTCCGGGAGCGCCAGGGGGACTCTCTCTTTCATCAGCTCTTCCACCGCGATACCGGTTCCGGTGACGATCTCAAGAGGGCTGCCCCGATCGATCTGCACTAATTGTCGTGGGCTGAGATGTATATCGCATCGTAGTCCGCTTCGAACGGCACTTCTTCATTTGGTATCAGGTCTATGAACACCATGGAATAGAGCGATATGAGGTCCTGGACATTGGAGTTCAGTTCCCTGAGCTCTTCGAGCCCGTATTTCCTCCTCACGAATTCGAACCTCTTGATGCTTTTTGGGTAGTTGCTGAAGATAAGCGATCGTGCGTCCCCAAAGATCTCGGAATGCATGATGAAATTCCGCTTTTCGATTATCTTCGATGTGATCTTGAAGAGGTCGTTGAAGAACCTCGAATGCCCGAGCTTGAGCTTGAGGAGCTTGCAGATCTTCGTGTTCTTTCCCATGATATTTATCTCGTCCACAATTACAAGGTTGGTCCTTTGGTCGGTGTCCAGGAGAAGTCTGAAGATGGAGTTCATTATTGATTCAAGATACTGGAAGTTCACCACGAACTTTCCCAGTTCAGCAAGCAGGGGCTCCCCCTCTCTTGTAAAGACCGAAACAGTGTTGGTATCGCGCACGTATGATCTGAGAAGCTCCATGTGATCCTTTGGCATGATATCATCCAGGTATCAGTTTCATCATTGAAATAAGGTGGGAGCACTGGGACCTTGGAATTTGAAAATCATTGACGCATAGCCAAATTCCAAGGGCCAGCGAAAAAACGGTCATCAATATATTTCAATCATTTTTTCGCGTATGTATTTTTTTTCGACCACTCATTTTCGAAATAATACACACCGATGTAAGCGGTGGGAGCACTGGGACCTTAGAATTTGAAAATCGGCGACGTTCAACCAAATTCTAAGGTCCAGCTAAAAAGGCTCTATTTACACTGACATTCTTTTTAGCGTATGTTATTATTCTCGACCACTCATTTTCAAAATAAAACACACCGATGTAAGCGATGGGAGCACTGGGACCTTTGAAAAAGTCTGTCATTAACGATAATTCTTTTTCAAAGGGCCAGCGAAAAAACGGTTATCAGCATATTTTAATAATTTTTTCGCGTATATGATTATATTTGACCACTCATTTTCAAAACTGAAAATAATTGACGAGCGAAAATGAGTGGGAGCACTGGGATCCGATGCTGCAGCAATTCTTGACTACAAGTAGAAGGAAGGACAGAATTGTGCGCACTTTGGTGTTTTCAGACCGTCAATGAAACTAGCGAAAACACCAAAGACCCAAGGGTTCAAATCCCTCCCGTCGTTCTAAGCTAAAGGAGCACTGGGACCTTGAAGAAAGTCATTCATTGACGTTCATCCTTTCTTCAAGGGCCAGCTAAAAGGAATTTCAACAATCTGTTATTCCTTTTAGCGTATGTAAGTATATTTGACCACTCATTTTCGAGACCTGAAAATAATTGACGCCAGAAAATGAGTGGGAGCACTGGGATTTGAACCCAGACAAACGGGTATCACCTACGGTTGAAGCGTAACGGACCTTATGTCCCAGATCTACGGGTCATCGCTCCAGTCATTCATCATGGTCCGAGCGTCCTCGGCCCTCAGCAGACCCGTTCGATATCATCCTCGTAACTGGAGCCCGTTGTGCTACCAGGTTACACCATGCTCCCATGGGTTGCATGACTACCGAATGATGCAAGTGAAAAAGGGATATTAACCTTTCGAGAAAGGGCCCCCGGAGCAGAATTACTTCTGCTTCCTGGCCGCCCTCTTCCTCCGGCGCATCCTCTTCTTTCTCCACTTCCACCGCATGTTTCCGCGTTTCTTCCATGCACGTGAACTGCGTTTCATTGGGTAGCCTCGTTTGTTTTTGTCGATCGGGAAGAGCGGACCCGGAGGGATTCGAACCCTCGACATCCGGCTTAGAAGGCCGGCGCCATGTCCATGCTAAG
>JBLIRI010000034.1:0-20728 GCA_049472235.1 Thermoplasmatota archaeon
CACTCGGTGAGGACGACGCGACGGGGCTCGCCCTCGGCCCTGCGTGCCCGGACGCGGTACAGCCATCGCATGTCGTCCACGCGCGAGGGGTGCTCCCGCAGCAGGTCTCCGACGGTTTCGAGCAGGGCGTCGTCGCTGTCGTCCGCCTCCACCAGGTCCCGGTATTCCTCCAGGGCCTGGTCCACCTCGCCGAGCGAGCGCGCCTGGACGCCCGCCCGGGCCAGAAGGTCCTGGAGATAGGGACGGGTTCCGGTTATCATGCAGCTGTCGTCTCGAGGTTGATCCTACCCGGAGGCCGGGTCTATTCCGTCGAGAGGGTGGGGCCGCTCGTCAAGTTCGCGCAGAACAACCTGGAGAAGGCCGGGATAGACAATGTCACCGTGGTGGAGGGGGACGGTTCCGTGGGACTGCCCGAACATGCTCCCTTCGACCGGATATACTACACTTGCGCTGCCCCGGACGTTCCTGAAAAGGTGGTCGACCAGCTGGTCGAGGGCGGGTCCATACTGGCCGTGATCGGCCCCAAGAGCGGTGTCCAGAGGCTTGTACTGATGAGGAAGACCGCCGGAAGGCTTGAATCGGAGAACCTGACCCACTGCGTGTTCGTTCCGCTGATAGGAGAACTTGGCTACTGACCTTCAGCTGATGATGAAAGGCTTCCCGTGGCCCGGTATGAACCTGTCGGCCATCCTCATGAGGGTCCGCCTGCTGGACATCAGGAGGTCCCGGTCCACGGCGAAGGGGTCCTCGAGGAACAGGAGGGAGGAGTAGTCCGTCCTCTGCTCCTGGTCGTTCTCCCACCAGAAGAGGTCACCGCAGAGCGCGAGCCTTTCACTCTGTGTCCTGACAATGAGAGAGGCATGGTCAAGGGAGTGTCCGGGTGTTGGAACGATCTCGATGTCGGTTCCAGGTATCCTGCCATCGTGAGGTATTATGCTCGTACCCCGGTACATCCACTGCCCGTCGATTATGGTCGCGTCCGGGAACAGTTTTATGTTCAGGGAATGGTCGATATGGGAATGGGTCAGGAAGATCATGCCGATCTCCTCGGGCCATACGGAGCGGACCTCCATGATCTCCAGGAGTTTGGGATGATTGCCGGGATCGACGATGATCCTGCACTTCCCCTCGGTTACAAGGATCGTATTGGGGACCGCGCTCCAGCCATCGCCTTCCCTGCTAGCGCTCCCTTCGTTGAGAATCCGGGCCTCCGCCATAGACCATTATCGAGGCCGGACTTACATAAAATTTTTCTGCAGGAGCCTGCCGATAGCTCATGTCCTACAGGGGCATGTTGACGGAAGGTGCGGCCTCGAACCTTCCGTTGCGGTACTCGAGGTCGAGGACGGACATAAGAGGAAAGCCGAGTTCCCCTGCAAGTCTGCCCCTTTCGTCCCCCATCTTGTTGAAGAGAAATATAGCCTGGACTATCTTCCAATCCGATCTCGATGCGGCCTCGGAGACCGCTTTTAATGTGCCACCGGTGGAAAGAACGTCGTCGAGAAGTACAGCCCTCCCCCCTCCCCGGGGTAGGTTGAGGTGAAGCTCCGAGAAGGAGTATCCTGTCATCTGGTCGGTCCCGATCTCCCCCGGGAGGCCGTACTTCCGCTTCCTGACGATGGAATAGGGCTTCATGACCCTTGATGAGACAGCGGTGGTGATGGGTATCCCCATGGATTCCACCGTCAGAAGGATATCGTATCCATCAGATTCCGGGAGGAGACCGCTTACAAGTACGGATGCCGCTGACAGGAGGTCCGGACGGATCTCTGGTATCCCGTCCGAGAGCGGATGTACGAAGTAATCGTAATCCCCGATCCGTACGATCGGTATGTCCCTGAAGGACTCGATCATCAGACTCAGGTCCCTGTCCATGGTTTCATCCCTGTCCTCGGCCCTAATATGTCCCCATCTAATTAAGTAAGGTGCTCAGAGGGAGCCTGGAAGTCTTGCCAATATGCCCCTGACCGTTTCCCACCTGGAGCGTGCGTCGGTAAGTATGTCCCGGAAGTCCAGGGTCTCGTCCGCTACCCCGTGGGCATAGTTGTCCACCGTGATAAGGCCCGCGACCGGAAGTTCCGCCTCGATGCATAGACCCGCCTCGGAGGCGAAGTTCATGCCGACGTAATCCCCGAAGTTAGAGAGCATCCTCACCTCCGCCTTCGTCTCGAGCCTCGGACCCATGGTCTGTATGTAGACCCCTCCTTCCCTGAAAGGCATATCCGCCTCCCGCGCCGCAAGCGAGAGCCCCCTTCTGAGCTTCTCATCCAGTACCGGCGTGGCGTGGTGGATGGTATCGTCGAAGAACGTCTGGACCCTTGTCAGATCTATGAAATCCTCAGGGACGGCGAGGGTGGGGACCGGGATGCCGGGTCTCAGGGCTCCGGAGGAGCAGATGGATATGACTGCATCGACCCCCAGGACCTTCAGGGCCCTCACGTTCGCCCGGTGGTTGACCATGTGGGGGGGGATGCCCGGGGGAATTCCGTGCCTGGCGATCAGATGGTAGCTGGCGCTACCCTCCTCCAACTTGAAAACGGGGGACGACGGCGCTCCGAGATCCGTCTCCATGACCTCGCCTGCCTCTAGCAGCGGAGGAAGCACCGACCCCGTCAACACTCCGATCTTCATGGAACTGACATCGGTGCGCCATAACAAATGGTTTTCGTCATGTTTGCTCGAACATGTTGCCGCCGTTGTCCTGAGGATAGAACTTCGCCGATTTCCGGTCACGGAGATAGGATACCACACCTGCCCTTATGAGGTTCTTGACATGATAGTTGACCACCTGTCTTGAGACCCCGATCATCCTGCCTATCTCCTCCATGGTGACACCCGGGTTCTCCAGGATTATGTTGAAGATCTCCTCCTGTTTGGAGACGTTCTTCTTTAGCTTGGAGATGTTGACGTTCGAGGGGTAGTATCGTTTGTAGATGCCGTCGTACATGGATTTTATGAAGCCTGATTGCTCGAGGACCCTCAGGTGGTAGGCCAGCGTTCCGTTGTTGAGGTCCAGGTTCCTCTTGATCGAGGAGTAGTGATCGCCGGGATTTGCGATGATATAGCCTCTGATGAGCCCCCTGACCTCGTGATTGAGGATGTCCTTCTTGCTCAGTTTGGAGTAGATGCTGGACCCCACCGTGAACATTATCACCACACCCACCTCGGTGAAGCCGAAGAAGATCATGGCGGCAAGTATGATCCCTGCAGCCCCCCCGAACAAAAGCCAGGGTGCGTCACCATCGCTTGAGGGATGGGGGACGATATCGATGCCGTCGTCATCATCGGGTGGAACGATTATGTCATCATCGTCATCGTCGCCAACATCATCATCCCCGGTTACTGGAGGAGGGATCGGAGGTTCCGGTGTGGTAAGCTTCACGTAGGTGACAGGGGAATATTCCTCGCCGTCGTATGCTCTGATGAAGATGAATGCGCTTCCGGAAGGCATCTGGGGGAAATCGATGATCAGTGACCAGCTTTCGAAACCCCAGGCCCTCTTCCATTCCCCGTCGCCGATGCGGTACTCGACGATACCGTTCATAGAGTCCGGGTCCCTGATATTGCCATTGAGAAGCCATCCCCTGTTCTCAAGGAGGTCCTTGCTGTCGAGGTGGATCTCCGGTGCATCATTGACAGGGACGACCTCGACCTCAAGCCGGTCCATGAGATTGGTGTTCACGCCGGTCATCTCCATCATGAGGGTGAACTCCCCGAATAGGTCCCCCCTGGGATGAAGGTTCAGGTACGGCTCGCTCGCCGTCCCCCGGATGGAAGCTTCCAGCAGAGGGCTGGGCGAGAACACGTTGAATGTGTATTCGGCGAGGTTGGTGTCGGGGTCCATGAACCAGCCGGCGAGAGGTATCCTTGAAGGTGTGTCCTGGTCCTCCATGAGGATGACAGGTCCGGGGTTCCTCCCGAGATTGGGGGTCGATTCGATGTTTATCAGATTGACCTTCAGGACGCCCATAACCGGGTCATGTTCATCCGATCCGTCCGATGCGAGCATCTCAAGCCTGTAGCTTCCGCCAGTCCCGGTGATCGGCGAGAATATCCTCAACACTCCTTGATCCAAGCTGAGTTCGGTCGTGTCCCTGAGGGTGGCCGGTTGAGGATTCGTTATCCTGAGATCGAAGTCGAGGGGGTCGCCGTCGGGGTCCGAGAAGAAACCGTTCTCACCGGCGAGCTCAAGGAAGAACTCCTCACCCTCGAACATCGTGATCTCGTCGACCATGCCCGTGATAACGGGCGGGTCCTGGGTTGGTTCCACGATCAGGGTAATGGGTTCCGTCTGGACAGTATTCCTCAGATCGGATATGCTGATGGCGAAGAGGAACTCGCCGTTGAGGTCAGGGAACCTGAAGGGCTGCGAGACCAGATTTCCGTTCCTGTCGAAGAAGAGCATGTTCGGCGGGATCTCCGGTCCCGGAACAACCGCGACATCGAGCCCCTGCGGGAGCAGATTGTCGTCCCTTATATGGTCCCGGATGTTGAAGATGCTCGAGCCGGGGGCTCCCTCCTGGACGGTGATGGTCCCCGGAAGCGTGTCGAGGACCCACGGCGGTGAATCGTAGGTGACCTCGACAGGTCCGATCCTGACGGCCCCCGATGATGTCGATCTGACGGTTATGGGGATGTCGTCGATGTCGGAGACATCTATGACCTTCTGGACCGCTGGTCTGAATTCCTTGGAGTTGGAGGCATCGATGGAGGCATCGTAGTCTATCTCAAGCTCGCTGAGCGAGAGGAAACCGTCGAAACCCAAGACCTCGAGGTCGTACCGGAGAAGGATATTGCCCGATGCAGAGGTCTTCTTCGACCTCTCGTACTCCAGCACGATGAACGGCTCGATATCGGCCGTGGCCCTGTATCTGTTGCCGAGGTCGAGGTCGAGCTGGACCTCGTCGTCGATGGATCTGATGGAGATGTCCCTGCCGAAGGACCATCTCGCATTTCCGGTGTAGAGATAGGAATCCCGGCCGATGGTGGCGACGCCGTACCCGTCCCGGACCTTTGCTAGTATCGCCACCGACGAGTAGGATGCAGCCTTTCTCCACACATGGTCGGCACCCGCGTCCTCGCAGGGAAGGACGTGGTACAGACCGTCCGGCGTCGATATGTATAGAAGGCCTTCCAGTCCGCCGTAGACAGTCCCGTTGCCGTAATCTGAACGGGGGAGGGCCCTTGGCCTTCCGTCAGTATTGTTCAGACCGATCCAGTTCATGGAAAGACTTCCAAACTGGTCCAGGAACATGACCGCGATCCTCTTGTGAGGTCCGATGGTGATGTAGACCTCATCCCTGCCGTCCCCATCCAGGTCCACCACCGCTGGAGTTCCCTGGCTTCCGTAGGTGATCATGCTGTCCTTGAGAGAAAGGACCTCCTGGCCGTTCTCCATGTTGGATTCACAGTAAGTGATGTTCCAGGAGGAGCCGGACCCGGGGAACAGGACAAGGTCCCGGTCACCGTCCCCGTCCAAGTCAGCCTCGGCAATGGCGCTTCCCGCTATGGAGGAATCGAGCCTTTCTTCCACGTTGAGGTCCCCGCTGGAATCGAGGACCGCCCTCAGAATTCTACCGGACGGACCGGACAGGATGTTGAGGGTTTTCGAGGCCGTGTCATAGTGATAACCGGATGAGTTCGGGGGAAGCCCGGAGGAAAGTGTCGTCCATTCCATATCCGATGGATCGTTGCCCATAAGGACCTCGACAGAACCCTGCCCGCTGTTCGTCCTCGAAAACACGATCCCGTTCCTTCCGGCGTCCGGCCCCTTCATGAAGGTCAGGGTCGTCAGACCGTCCATGTTCTCGGCCATGGCCACCCTTGATGTAGTATTGTCATCCGCGGTGTCCACGGCATATATCTTTCCGTCCTGACCGTCGTAGTAGATGAACTCCACAAGGCCGTCATCGTCGATGTCCCCCGCATCCATGGCCTCTACCGGTATTAATGTCGTATCGATCCTGAAGGTCCTGACGAGACCTTCGACCTCCGGTGTTGGCGGTGAGGATATCTTCATCCGGGCCGTGTGGACATAGGCCTCCTCGGGAAGGTAGAGGGAGTAGATCCTTCCGGTGCCGTCCAGACGGTCCCTTATGACCTTCCTTCCCGTTATGAACGAGTCCTGAAGGCCGAAACGGCCCTCCTCGCCCCCTCCGAAGTTCCATTCGGCCCTCTCGTCCGAGCCGACGTCCACAAAGACCGTCTCAGGTCCCGGCTTTCCCGGGATGGTGGAAATCATGAGGCTGGATGTGAGAACGGGTCCGCTGTTCGGAAGGTAGATCGCCACGCTTGGGTCCCTGCCCCCGCCCTCCGGGAACTCGAGATCGAAGAACTCTCCTCTGTTGTTGCCTTTGGACAGTTCCTCCGTGGTCGATCCTACTGACTGGCCCGGGACCAGCACAAGGACCGAAAGGGACAAAAATAGCGCTATTACTAAGGAGAACAGGGGATGTAGCGGTTCCTTTAATGCTGTCATCCTTCTCATGTTTTACTTGTTTTCATGATATTTGTTTTTATCTGTACATTCTTTTCGGGCCATGCTCATTTGAGGACATTTGGAAATAGCATTGGAACTTCGTATTTCCATTTGATTTTGACAAAGCAACTGTTAAGTAATCAACCGCTGGATGATTTGGAGCGGAGTGGTGCGGAAAATGGAAGAAGACTTCATGAGGATCGGGACCGGGATACCTGGTCTTGATGATATGTTGGAGGGGGGCTTCCCCTTCCCGTCGACCATACTTCTGGCCGGGGGGACTGGGACCGGAAAGACGACCTTCTGCCTTCAATTCCTCTTCGAGGGGGCCAGAAGAGGCGAGAAGGGACTTTACCTGACGACCCTGTCCGAGCCCACCACCTGGATGCTGAGATTCACCTCAAGGTTCAATTTCGTCGACAGGTCGTTCATCGGCAGCGAGATCGCCTACTTCGACCTCGGGCCGTACTTCAAATCGAAGTATCCCGAGGAGGACCGCTACGATACCTTGAAAAGGGTCATAGAGGACAAGATAGTCGAGCTCATGCCCCAGAGGATCGTGATAGACCCGATCACGTCGGTCAACGGCATACTCAGGGAGTCCTACCGGGAATTCCTCTTCGACCTCTCCCAGTCCCTGAAGAACTGGCAGGCGGTCACCCTCATGACGGGTGAATCGACACAGAACGAACCGTATCCGATAGAACCAGCTTACACCGCGGACGGGATAGTCGTCCTTTACAATCAGGAGCATCCCGACGGCCGCAGGAGGTATGTCGAGGTCCTCAAGATGAGGGGGACCGACCACATGACGGGCAGGCATATCTCGGACATCTCCGCGGACGGGCTGTCCGTCCAGGTAGGTTTCAAATGAGGTGCTGAAATGGACGAGAACACGACGCCAGCGAAACTTTCGAAATACCTGGAGCTCCTCTCGCCGGGTTCAAGGTATGTCCTGTCCTTCTCGCCTTTCTTCGTCAACCACCTCTCCGTCTCCCTCGTGTCCCATCTTGTGGTCAACACCAGGAAAAGGATACTCTATGTCTGCATAGGCCGGCCGCATATCTTCATTCAGAAGATGCTTCAGAACCGGTCCGTGCCCATAAGGAACATCCATTTCATGGACATGGTCCTTGGAGTGGCGAGAAGGCCCCGCTCCCCCGAGGAAGGAGGCCTCTTCTTTCCCGATGACGGCTCGAATGTCGAATTCCAGGGCCTTTACAAGATCTTCAAGGTCGACCAGGAGGTGGACCGGCTGTCCCTTGATGAGATCGACCTGATAGTCTTCGACAATATCTCGGAGCTCAGGACCTACAACAACGACGACAGGGTGCGGTCGATGGTGGAGCTCCTTGCCAGGATTTCGGACAGGGCGGGGAAGGGGATATTCATCCTCCATATCAACAACAGGCCCAACGACGGGATATCGGAGCTCACCTCCGAGATCGGTTTCGAGACGGTGAACGTGCCGAATGATGTTTTCAAGTGAGAAAACAGTATTATTTCAAATTTAGTTCAATGTATGCCCTACAAATCTTTTATATCCGTACCCCACCATTTGGAACCATAGCTGCCAATTGGGAGGGTCATATCCATGTCGGGAAGGTCATCTTCAGATCGAAGGGTTCCCTGTTCATTGTCCGCGGCAATCCCCCTCCTCATCATGACCATGACCGTGCTCCTTCCGGTACTTTCGAGTTCCCAGGGAGCCACGGTCATCGAGTTCGGGGACGTGGTGGAGGAGAGCCTGGAGGACAGGGACAGCAACGGCCGTGCCGAGTATCTCGTGATCAATGTCACGGCCAATGTTTACGAACCGGGCAGCTACGGTCTGCACGGGACCATCAGGGGGGACCGGATCGCCGCCAACTTCGGACCGGAGGTCCTGGAGATCGGGGCTCACGAGCTGCAGCTGAAGTTCTCCGGGGGCGACATCTCGCTGTACGACGTTAGCGGCCATTACCAGATACAGCTAGAGCTCTACTCCCAGGATTCAGCGGTGGAGACCGTGGTAAAGCAGTACGTGACCGGGGGCACCTACGACCCGGAGAGCTTCGAGGCCCCGCAGGGGACCGGAAAGGTCTACGTGAGGTCGGAGGGCGACAGGGTCTACGTGGTGGGGGATCCTCTGACTATATCCGTGAACCAGACATTCCCCCAGCTTTCTTTCTTCTACACCGCGGACGAGGGAAGGGGTTCCAGCTCCTCCCTCACGTACACAACCATCATCGCATTCGATGATTCCGACGGCGACGGCATCTGGGAGACGGACCTGGACGAGAAGAAGTACGAGGGGGACCTCACAAGGGTCGACTGGGAGCTTGACCTCGATGTCCGCAACGGGATCGAGATATCGCTCTACGGAGTGGTCCAGATGAGGCTGGTAGGCACTGCAACGGTGGCGGCATGGGCGAAGGTCACCTTCCGTCTGTCCTCCACCCTTCTGATCGAGACCTACGAGTCCCAGAAGTTCGACATAGACATAGATCTATGGCAGCCCCTTGACGCGACCCACCTTGCGGTCCTGCACACCATGAAGGACGACACCGGCGGCAGGACCATCGAGTCCGGACCTTTGGAGGGGCTGGACCCGGAAACATCCCTCCTGATGGTGGTGGACAGGAAGGGAAAGACCCAGAACATGTACTCCTGGACGGACGACATAGTCGTCGGCTACTCCTCCCTGGATACCGCTGCGGAGGCGGTGACCTGGTTCGAGCTGGAGGACGGGGAGGCCGATATATGGTTCTCCTACCCTCTTGCGGGGGACATCCAGGTCATCCATCATGATCCGACCGTGGGGATGGACCCGGACAACATCCCCGAGGAGAAGGTCAGCGACGAGTTCATCACCAACAGCGTCCTGATAATGCTCGGGGGGCTCGTTCTCGGGATACTCGTGGTGGGGGCCACCCTCTATTCGAGGAAACTTGCGGCCTCCCGAAGGAAAGGGGGTGATATCTAGATGGAGTTCCTTGACGCGGCCGCAGCGCTGAAGGATGTCCTGGTCGGCCTCCTGATAGTACTCTCCCTTGCCCTCACCATCATCGGTTTCCTCTCATACAGGAGGACCGGAAATCCCAAGGTGAGGATGGTGACCATCGCCTTCATACTCTTTCTGATGAAGGGGGTCTTTCTGGCAGTGGGATTGTACTTCACGGACCTCGTAAGGGTTCCCAGAGGCTTCGCAGGTTCCTTCGACCTCATGCTGGCGATAGACGTGCTGGTCCTTCTGACATTGTACCTGGCACTGTTCAGGAAGGGCAGGTCCTGAGGGTTTTGGTGGTCCCCCGATGAAGGAAGACCCTCTTCAGCTGGATACCCGCAAGCAGATCTACGATCTGATAGAGAGCTCGCCGGGCATCCATTTCAGGGAGATATCCAGGCGCCTGGATATACCAATGGGCGTTGTGGAATACCATATAAACTACATGCTGAAGAGGGATATGATCGTCGCCCGGATGGAGGGCAGGTACAAGCGCTACTACACCGAGGGGAAAATAGGCTCCAGGGAGAAATCAGTCCTCGCGTTCCTCAGGAAGGACATCCCGAGAGCCGTCATAATGCACCTCATGCTGAACCCCGGTGCAAGGCACAGGGACCTCAAATCCGAGCTCGGGATCTCCGGATCCACCCTGACATTCCACCTCAAGAAGATGATAAAGAAGGGCATCATCCTCGAGGAGGGGGAGGAAAGCTCCAGCGGCTACAGGGTGGCCGATCCTGACACGGTCTCGAGGACCCTGATCATCTACAAGAAATCGTTCATGGACGACCTCGTCGACTCATTCACCGAGACCTGGATGGAGATGGAGTTCTGATCAAACAGGGGACAGCAGCTTCCCGTTGGCCCTGACTATTGAGTCCCTCGACAGCTTGAGGGCTCCCTGGAAAAGCTGCCAGTTCACATCGTCCCAGTAGGGGGAGTCGAGAGGGTCCCTCCCGATCAGTGAGAGGCTCTCCCGAACCATCTCCCTGACAGGAGCCTCGTCGGAGTACAGCAGTTTGAAGATCGATCGGTAGGTGCTGGGTCCGACCTTGACACCTCTCAGAGAGGCCTTTGGGTCCCCTTCGACCTTGAACACCATCTCCCAGGGGAAGGGAAGTTCAAGGTTCTTCAGCCTGATCTCGGCCCCGTTCCCGTGGAAGGTCTTGTAAAAGGCCTCACCCACATCCGTGAGGTTGAACCTGTCGAGACCGGAGGCCGGGTCCTCGAGATTTCCTCGGAGGAGGCCGTCGTAGGAGATCACCGGGCGGACGTGGACCGGGATCAGCCAGACCGTCTCCATCCGCTCATCACCACCTTTCCCTCAGGTCTATCCCGACGGTCGCCATCTCGATCTTCGGAACGGCCAGGGACCATCTTTTATGGCGGCTCTTCCTGACGGTACCGATGATCTGGAGCACCCTCTCGGTCGTGATGGGGGGTTCGAACCTGGCCCTGTCCATCTCCTCCACCGTGGTGGTGGTGTAATCGATGCTGTCGGCGATCATATCGGGGTCCACGTCCCGGATGTGTCCGAAAAGGACCTGGTCGAGGACGGGATATGGGGCCCTGAGCTCCCCTTCATCGGTCTGCCCGGCCATAAGGCCGGCGGAAGGAGGTCTTACCACGATCTCCGCCGGAACCCCGACCTCTGCCGCCAGGGCCCTGACCTGGGTCTTGTAGAGGTCCCCTATCGGGTAGATGTCTGCGCCCCCGTCGCCGTATTTTGTGAAATAACCCAAAAGGAGCTCGGTCTTGTTCGATGTCCCCACCACCATTCCGTTCAGGATGTTGGACTTTGCATAGAGGAGCGTCATCCTGACCCTTGCCTGGGCGTTCCCCTTCGCCATGCCCTCAAGTTGGAAGGGGACGGAATCCACCATCGGAGTGATGTCGAACTCATCCATAGGCGTTCCGAAGGTGTTCGAAGCAAGGATCGCGAACTCCCGGTCCTTCTCGTTGAGACCGCCGTACGGCAGGAAGAAGGGCTTCACACGGTCCCTTCCCAGCGCCTCGGCGGTGAGCCCAAGGACCAGGGCGGAGTCCAGACCTCCGGAGAGCCCGATGACGGCCGTGCTCGAGCCCGCCTCCTCGAACCTCTCTTTTATGAACTGGACGATGATGGTCCTGCTTTGCGGGTCCAGTCTGGGAACGAGGTCCTTCATCAATATCCCGTATTTTACTGGTAATATTCATGGTTTTGTATTTCATAATGTAGATTGCGGGAAATATTGACAAAAAATCAATATACCCATGCATTCACTTTCCTGACAGGGATAGGCTTGCCCAACTACCAGATAGAGAACGTGATGGCATCATCGAACCTCAATTCCAAGCTGAACCTCAAGGATGTCGCGGAGAGGCTGGACGATTCCGAGTACAATCCAGATAACTTCCCCGGAGTGATATGGAGGCCGAGGAACTCCTACGCGGTCGTCGTCATCATGCAGGACGGAAAGATGATGTGCACCAACGTGAGGTCCCTCCAGGAAGTGGAATCCCTCTTCAAGAAACTGACCAAGAAACTAGAGGAATCCGGGGTCATCACCCCGCGCATAACCTGTCCCAGCTGCAACGCTGTCGTCGATTCCGAGGACGTGGTCTGCATAGAATGCGGTTTCCTTCTGCAGCAGTAGGTGGTCGAAATGGGTCACGAACTCCTGTTCAGACTGGGGGACGACCCCCTTGCCGAGCTTGCGGAGATGGATGATTACTACCAGTGGTCCGCGAGGATCCGAAAGCTCCGGCTCCTCTTCGAGAGGAAGAGCTCACTGAGAAGATGGCTCCCGGGAGCCCTCGTATTCCTGCTGATAGTATTGGGGGGCGCCCTGGTCGGCACCTTCGTTTACCTGGCCTTCTTCTGATGCGGTCACTGGAAGAGCGGCCTTGCCGCCCTCTCGACGTCCTTCCTGTACTTTTCCGGACATGACACCATCAGACACCAGGGGATGGGGGGGCGCCTTTGGAGGGCTCTTGCGAGAGGGGAGATCCTCGAGAGTATCTCCGGCCGGTCCCCGAGGACCTTTATGTCCGTTCTCCTGAGCCTGGGCTCGGAAAGGGTGAGACTCGGGTCCGGGACGTCGACGATCACCGAGCCCTCCGGGAGCGAGACCTTCCTCTCGATCTCCCTCTCGAGCCTCGAGGAGGCCCTGTCCCCCGAAAGTTCCTTCACCGTGTCCCTGAGGCGAACGGCCTCCTCGCCCTCCCCCGAGATCATCTCGGACTCGAGGCGGAATGCCGATTTGTAGAGCTTCCTGTAGGTCAGCCTCGTCGCGAGCTCCCCGCACAGACCCGGACGGTCCCTCATGTATCGAAGGGCCTCTCCGTCCGACATCTTCCAGAGGGTTTGCAGCTCCTCGTCGGTAAGGCTGTCCCCCGCCCTGCAGAGCATGGATTCGGCGATCCTTGCCGTCTTGTGGAAGTAGACGGAGCTGTACATCAGGCTCCTTGCAACGAGCATACCTTCGAGGGAGGAGATGCCTCTTTTTTCGACCATGACCTCACCGTGAAAGAGGGTGGTTGTTGCGATTATCCGATCGAGGTCTATTATGCCGTAGGCGACCCCGGTGTAGTGGGAGTCCCGGAGGAGGAAATCCAGCTGGTCGGCATCCAGAGCTGAGTGGATTATCTGGTAGAGGTACTGCCTGGAAGCGAAGTAGGACTGCTCCCCCTGGACCCCGAGGACCTCCTGTCCCTGGGGGGCGGGGGAGGATTCCTGGCAGATGAGGGAGGAGATCTCCTTCGGGTCGAGCCCGTGCTTTTCAAGAAGCTCCGGTACCGGGGGTCCTCTCTCGATGCCCGTTCCGTCCCAGAACCCGTCGTCCCATTGATCGATGTCGCCGTTTATGATGTCCCTGGTGATGGCCATGTGGTCCTTACCTATCCTGTCGAAGAATATCTTCTCCATGGTGTGGGAGAACGGCCCGTGGCCGAGGTCGTGGAGGAGACCGGCCGTGGACACCAGAGACCTCTCGTGCTCTTCGAGGCCTATGGCGCCCGCCAGCAGGCCGGCGACGTGGCCCACTCCGAAGGAGTGCTCGTACCTTGTGTGGTGCGCTCCCGGAAAGACAAGGTATGCAAGCCCCAGCTGCCTGATCTGGTTCAGCCTGTTGATCTCCGGCGTGGAGGCGAGGTCCAGGAGAGGGCCCGATATCTTGATGGTCCCGTGGACGGGATCGTTTATGATCTTGTGATCGCTCATCGCGGACCGTATCTCCCTTGTTCGATAAACTGTTTTGGACATCAATTCAGATGTCCGGCAGAGGTCGAGCATTCGTTTATTCGAGCGATGATCATTCAAATAATGTACAGTAATCATTATAACCCCAATAATATCCTGAAAGAACGGTCAGCATGGGGAGGACCGCGGGAGATACAATAGCATATTTCGTCCTGTTCCTTATGATATTCTCACTGGCCCCACTGGTCCAGCAGGCCTCTTCTGTCCCGGTTCGGGAAGACGAGGTGTGGTCATCCACCACCTATTACAATTCAACCACCGTTCGATTCGACAGCAATCTCACGGTTCTCAACGGGGAAACGGTGGTCTTCGACAATACGACGGTGGTGATCAACGGGACCTCCAGTGCTCCGGTCGTCTTCGATGTGAGGTCCGGAGGCAGGCTGATCATCAGGAACGGTTCATTGGTAACCAACCGTTTTCAGGGCGTGGGGACCCCAAGAAAATACCACATCGAATGCAGGGGCGGTCTCACGCTCCTGGATTCGAACATCTCCTTCGCCGGCTCCGGAGATTACCAGGCAAGCGGTGTAGCGGTGAGCGACCTCGGTCTCTGCAACATCAGGCGGTCCGAGTTCTATTCCTGCATTAACGGGCTTTTTATCACTGGCGGAATAGATCGAGGGATATACGACTGCATCTTCACGAACTGCTCGTCCGACTGCATCAAGGCTAATTCGTATATCACGAACTTCGAGGCAAGGAACTGCACCTTTCAGGATTCAGGGGGATTTGCATTCACGAACTTCCCAACTAGGAACATTTACTATCCGAAGTTCGTGAACAATACTGTTAGAAGATGCGGGGGCGGCTTCCGGCTTTATCGGAATACACAGGGGACCTATCTTGACAACAGAATGACGGACCTTGACGGCACAGGGATATGGATAGAGGTATATTACGGGATGGGGGTGCCTAAACCTGAGCTGATCCAAGGGAACGAGATCACCAGGGCAAGAAGAGGGGTCGAGGTCCAAAACAGCTTTTCTTCATCAAAATTCATTCAGAACAAAATCTCCGACTGCCTGGAATATGGGGCATCCCTCAACTGCTGGTTCCATACAACTGTGGGCGATAACGAGATCAGCGGGAACCTTTTCAAGGAGTGCGGTACGGGTCTGTTATTTGTCAATGGAACGAACAACTTGGTGACTCGCAATGAATTTTTGAACAATGATATCGGAATGAACATCTCCGAAATGACACATAGCTATTTTTCTTATAATTCCTTCAACCGCTCGTCCTACTACGGGATTCATTTCTATTCCGGATGTTCTAACAGTAATATATTCCTCAACAGGTTCCACGATAACACCGTTCATTCAAGGGACGATGGAGCTCAGACATGGGATTACAAGACAACTGGCAATTACTGGTCGGGGATGTCCTCCTATGAGGACCTGAACAATGACGGGATAGTGGATGTGCCCTATGTCATCGATTATAACAGCTATGACCGATATCCTCTGGTCGTTCCCTGGGGCTCTCCCAGGAACCAACCTATCGAGCTGTCACCGATAGATGATCAGGAGGTCGAGGTTGGTGAATGGTTAAATCTTACCTTCTCAGCGGACGATCCGGACAATGACATTCCCTTTTTCAAAGTCGAACCCGAAAAGGAGATAGTTTTTCATCTGGACCCATACAATGGGACCTTCTATTATTTGGGGGTGACAGAGGATATCGGAGTATTCGAGGTCGAGGTATCGGTCCTTGATAATAACGGTTCCAGGGATAGTGACACTTTCTTCATTGTCGTGAAATATCATAATTATCCACCTGTTGTGGAACCAATACCCACATTGACCACGAACGCGGAGGTCCGCAAGATCCACCAGCTGAAGGTCTCCGATCCCAACGGTGATAAGGTGACCGTGAAGGTCGAGAACAGCTCTGCAGCGTTCCCCCTCAGCATAAACAACTACCTCCAGCTCTCCTTCCTTCCCCGAAGGGGTGACGAGGGCGAATACAAGGCGGTCCTGAACTTCAGCGACAACAATGGTACGTTCACGCTCGCGGGCTTCAGGATGACGGTCCTTCACTCCAACAACCCCCCGATGCTCCTCAATATAAGGGACCTCAGCGTGGAGTACGGCAAGGAGCTTCTGTTTCAGGTGATGGTCATCGAACAGGACCCGGACATCCTTTCCTTCAATGTGAGCTATTCCGGGGTGGGGGAGGCCTCCATCAACGATTCAGGGTGGCTCAGGATCATCCCCGATAAGGCCGACATAGGTGTTACCACCGTTACGGTCCATGTGGACGACAACAACGGTTCCGTCGTTTCGGAGTCCTTAACATTGACCGTCTACGTGGTCAACTACCCTCCGGACGTCCCCCCCAGAATGGTAGTGAGGGCGGAGGCCGGGGACCGGATGATGGTCTACTTCGATGTCCGGGACCCCAATGATGAGAGGGTCTTCGTCTTTCCGAACGAGAGCCTGCCCGATTGGGCCGTGATCCACGAGGCCTCCCTCTCGATGTTATTGACCCCGGTCCGGGAGGACATCGGGACCCACAAGTTCACCATCCGCTTCATGGACGATGAGTTCGAGGGGGCCAACATGGAGGTCGTCATCAACGTCGAGGGGACCCGGTTCCCTGATTGGCTGTACCCGAAGACCTTCGAGATGATGGAGAGGGAGGCAGTTACCTTCGACCTCGATTTCGGATACACAAGGAACGGTACTATCTGGTACAGGGTCGATTGCATGAAGGGCTTCATGTCGCTCCAGGGAAGCAAGCTGCACATAGCCCCCGGGGACGGCACCTCCAGAGAATATGTCCTCTGGATCTACTACGGTGTCACTAACGGCACCGAGGCCGAGACCCGGGAGCTGCGGATCGTCGTCCACAGGAACCTTTCCGGTTTCTGGCATGTTGTCAGCATTGAACCGGATAAGGAAAGATACACGGCAGGGGACTCTATCACGGCGAGCTGCGATTGGGGAGGTTACGAGGCCCCCCTTACCCTCCGGTGGGAATGGGTGATCGAGGGTTCGATCTACTCCCATGAGACCGGCACCAACTCCACCGTTACCGTGAACTTCTCCGGCAGCTGGCACATTTACCTGTATCTCGAGGGGGTGGAGACCCCGCTCTTTGCCAAGGATTTCCAGGTGAAGAAGGCCCCGGATGAAGGAAAAGGGATCTCCTGGGGCAGGCTGCTCTTCTCGGCGGCGATCCTCCTCATTGTTGCCGCCGTGCTGCTGTGGGGTTTTATCACTGCCATGAAGCTCAAGAGAAGGTACAGGGAGGCAATGGAGCCCCCGGATCAAGAGGAGATCAATCTGCCTCAGGGCTTCCGCTCCCCCCCGCCACTTGAAAGAGAGATGCCGCCCCAATTCATCGGATACGGTGGCAATGATTATACAGGAGGTGGCGGATTAACCCCGCATGATGCCTCTGACGTACGAGGAGAAGAAGTTCCTCAAAAGGGCCCTCAAGCAGGATTCCGGCAAGGGTGACCTTACGGCCTGCATCTTCGACGGCGATACGGGATCGGCAAGGATCATCGCCGAGGAGGACTGCGTCCTTTCCGGTATGGAAGCCCTGGAGTACATCTTCAATTGGACGGGGGCTGACATCGAGTTCTCCGAGTGGGCCCTTTCGGGATCCATCTGCGGGAAGGGGGAGGTCATTGCAACTGTCAGCGGGCCTCTTGAGGCCCTTCTCAGGGCTGAAAGGGTTGCCCTGAACACCATCTCGAGGATGTCCGGGATCGCAACCATCTCGAGGAAGGCCTCCGACATCGCGGAGAAGGCGTCCACCGACACTCGAGTGGCAGGGACACGGAAGACAACGCCGATGTTCGCCCTTTTCGAGAAGAGGGCCCTGGCCGACGGAGGCGCCCTGCCGCATCGCCCTGACCTCTCCTCCATGGCCATCCTCAAGGACAACCATCTGGCAGCTCTCGGCGGGGGCCCCAAAGCGGTCCTTTGCGGGGTCGAGATGCTCAGGGAGAGGTACGGACCCTACATTCGGATCGAGGTCGAGGTCGAGGACATACCCTCCGGTATCGCGGCCGTGGAGGTAGGTGCGGACATCATCATGCTCGACAACTTCTCTCCCGAAGGACTCTCAAAGGCCTCAAGGGAGATCAGAAGATATTCCGAGGGGCAGGGAAGGGAGGTAACCCTCGAAGCTTCGGGAGGTATTACCCTCGAGAACCTGGACCTGTACGCTCCGCATGTTGATGTTGTGAGCATGGGGCAGCTTACGTACGGTGCGTCCGCGGTCAGCTTCAAGATGGAATACGTCCCCTGATCCCGGACGGATCGAACAAAGTCCCATCAGAAAGTGACCGGTGATCCTTTCCTCTCTCCCCGAAAGAACCTCTTGAAACCCCAGTAACTGAATTTTCCCAGTCCCTCCCAACGATGGCATCTTTTATGAACTTTATCCGAATCTTTATATTCCCATTTTTCCGGCAGTGACCAGATTCCCGGTCGGACACGACCCGGACCGGCAACCCTCGCCCCCTCGAAAGTCTCTTTTAATACTAGCCTATACACTTCCTCGACCTTCGCAGGTTCCATACCAGGAAGGAGTGAAGCCGATGGACGGGCAGGGATCCGAAGATATTGAACGGAAATGGCAGAAGAGATGGGCCGAGAATGACATTTTCAGGCCCGTCGGACCGGGTGGTCCGAGCGGTAAAAAATTCTTCCTGATCTTCGCGTATCCCGGCATCTCCGGCTATCTGCATGTGGGACACATGAGGGGCTTCACCTATTCCGACGTATTCACGAGGTGGAAGAGGGTGACGGGACACGATGTCCTGTTCCCCGTCGGTTTCCATGCCTCGGGAATTCCGGCGATCTCCCTTGCAAAGAGGATCGAGCGCAACGATGAGAAGACCATCGATTACATGCTCAGGAACGGCTGCCCGGGGGAGCTCGTTGAGGAGCTCGGGGACGTCAACAAGCTCATCGACTTCTTCTCCAACGTCTACATCGAGGAGTACTGGAAAAAATTCGGGTTCGGCATGGATTTTTCCAGATGCATGTCCACGACCTCTCCCGGTTACAACCGGTTCATCACCTGGCAGTTCCACAAGCTCCACGAGAAGGGGCTCCTGATCACGAAACCCCATTACGCTCCCTTCTGCCCCACCTGCGGTCCGGTGGCGGTGGACACCTCCATGACGGACATCGCCCAGGGGGGCAGCGCCGAGGTCCTGGAGTTCACCGCATTGAAGTTCAGGCTCTCGGATGGAACGGTCCTTCCCGCGGCAACGTTGAGGCCGGAGACGGTCTTCGGCGTCACCAATATGTGGCTCCACCCCGAGGTCGAGTATGTCAAGGCAAAGGTCGAATACGAGACCTGGCTCGTCTCCCCCGAGGCGTTCGAGAAGCTGAAGTACCAGATGGAGGGGAGGGGGGAGGTCGAGAAGGTCGGGACCGTCAAGGGCTCCGAGCTCATCGGACAGGACTGCAGGACCCCCGTCGGGGTCGAGGTCCCAATACTTCCCGGAAGGTTCGTCGATCCGAAGGTCGCGACCGGGGTCGTCATGTCGGTACCTGCCCACGCGCCCTTCGACTGGGTGGCGTTGAAGGACGTCCAGAGGGAGCTCGGGGAGGGAGTGAATCCCTTCGGTCTGGATGCGGAGAGGGTGCGGTCCCTTACACCGATCACGCTGATACAGGCCAGGAAAGAGTTCACGGAGGACCCTGCGGGGAAGCTATGCATAGAGATGGGGATAGCCTCCCAGGAAGAGGAGGAGAAGCTCGATGAGGCCACCAAGACCATCTACAAGGAGGAGTTCCACTCCGGCGTCCTGATGGACAACTGTCAGGATTATGCGGGTCTCCGGGTCTCCCAGATAAAGGATACCCTGAGGGTGGACTTCATGGACATGGGGCTCGCGGACGTGTTCTACGAGTTCTCAGAGCCCGTGGTCTGCAGGTCCGGGGACGACGTGGTCGTTAAAAGGATCCCCGACCAGTGGTTCATCAGGTACTCCGACGAGGAGTGGACCGAGACCTCCAAGGCATGGTCCCAGGAGATGAACATTCTCCCGGAGGAATACAAGAGGGAAATGCCCGCCGTCCTCGATTGGTTCGGGGACCGGGCCTGCATCAGAAAGGGCTCCTGGCTCGGGACGGAGTTCCCCTACAAGAAGGGATGGATCATCGAACCTATCTCGGATTCGACCCTTTATCCGACCTATTACATCGTTTCCAAATACCTCAACGAGGGGTCCCTGAAGCTCGAGTGGATGGACGATGCCTTCTTCGACTACGTATTCAACGGCGAGGGGGACATTTCCGGATCTGAAGAGGAGAGGAGGGAGCTTCTTGAGAAGATCAGAAGGGACTTCCTCTACTGGTATCCACTCGATATAAACCTCAGCGGAAAGGAGCACAAGACGGTGCATTTCCCCGTCTTCCTGATGAACCATGTGGGCCTCCTCAACAGGGAGCATTGGCCGAGGGGCATCTTCGTCCACTGGTGGGTGACGATGTCCGGAGGGGACAAGATCTCGAAGACCAAGGGCGGGGCGGAGCCGATACCGGAAGCCATAAGGAAGTACGGCGTCGACGCCATGAGGCTCTACTACTGCCATGTCGGCTCCACCAGCATGGATGTGGAATGGGTGGAGGAGACCGTCTCCCACTACAAGGCGAGGATGAAGAGGATATCAGAGCAGATCGACGAGCTCTTCAACGTTGACTACCACGAGAGCACCGGGATCGATACCTGGATGATCTCGAGGATGGAGCTTCGGGTCAAGGAGACCACCGAGTTCCTCGAAAGCGGGAAGCTCCGGGAAGCTTCGAACGTCGTCTATTTCACGGTCCCCAATGATATCAGATGGTATCTTAAAAGGGGAGGCGCCAACAGGGAGGTCCTCCAGGAGACCATGGACATCTGGACGAGGATGCTCCAGCCCTTCACTCCGCACCTTGCGGAGGAGATATGGGAGCGGATGGGGAAGGAAGGCTTCGTATCGACGACCCCCTGGCCCGAGTATGATGAGAGCAAGGTGGATGCGACCGCCCTCAAAACGGAGGAGTACGTC
>JBLIRI010000035.1:0-20344 GCA_049472235.1 Thermoplasmatota archaeon
GGAACCGAAATCCAGAAAGAAGAAGACCAAGAAGAAAAAGAAGAAGAGGAGATAGATCAACGACCCTTGCCCGGTCCGATGCTTACAAGCTTCAGGTTCTGAAGGTAGGCCATGAACTTGGCAAGTCTCGGATAGACCGGTTCGATGTCCTTTCCGAAACGGCTGGAGAGCTGTCTGCCGATCGCCCTTACATCCCTCTTGCCGTCTATGAGCTTCCATACTCCCCACCCGTACCTGTCCAGCCTTATCCGTCTGTGTGTCTTCAGATGCAGGACCCTTGCGATCCTGGCCCCTCTCTCCGAGGAGTAGATAGGAACAAGAAGAAAATCCCCATCAGCTCGGACCCCCTCCACACGAAAAACAACCTTATCCAGAAGGTTCTCGATCCTGGGGTCCCTCCTGACGGCTTCCCTGATGAGCTGTTCCCTGTCCTCCTCATCAAGCTCTACCTTTGAAGATCCGTACCAGTCCTTGATCTTCTTGACACGGTCCCGAACCAGTTCGTCGTCAGGACGAGCCCACCAAGGTCTCGATCCTTCACCTTCCTCCTCCCCGGGCTCAATGCTCTCTTTCGACGGAGTTCGCGGCAGAGGGCGCTTCATCCTCTTCGCCAACCATATCCCTCCTGGCCCGGTCACTTCCTCCTGAATACCGAGGAGAATACCATCCTTGCCTGGCTTCCGGAAAGCTGGCCGAGGTGGCCCCTGATCACCATGTAGATTATCATCCCCATGATGAAGAGAAGCCCGAACATACCCGGCACCGCGGAGGGGGTCGAGAAAATGGCAATGGCGCCGGGGCCTCCGATGATTATTATCAACGCGACCAATACCCCAAGGACAGCCTCGCCGGCAACCAGACCCGCCGCGAAGAGGAGGCCCTGGTTGAAGGTTGCCTCCTTGTTCTCGGAGATGCGTTTGTCCATCTCCTCACCTTCGAGGCCGTCGAAGAGCCTGGTCTTTCTAACGATCCATCTCTCGGAGAACCAGCCCAGTATCCCTCCCAGGAATATCGGTGTGGTGAGCGTGAACGGGAGATAGATCCCGATGGCCACCGCCATGACGGGAAGCTTTCTCCAGATAAGTATGACCGCAAGGATCACTCCTGCAAGGAACATCACATACTGGAAATCCAGATTGAAGATAGCGAACACCGTGGAACCCATGATCACCGCCTGCGGCGCGGGAAGCGCGGGGGACCCGATGCCGTAGGCCTTCGCCAGAAGTCCGACGATTATCGGTATGACAGCAGCCCCCACCGCCACCCCTATGAACCGCCCCCACTGTATCCTGACAGGGGTAGCCCCTAGGATCTGGGCGGTCTTCAGCTCCTGCATCGAATCTCCGGCGATGGCCGCCGAACAGCAGACCACCGCGGCCACTAGGATCGTCGCGCTCATTCCAGCAGACTTGTCCATCCCCGAAAGGTGGATGACGCTGAGACCCAGAAGCAGGAATGCGGTGATCACAAGTGTCGTGATCGTCACCGAAGATATCGGATTGTTCGAAGAACCCACGATCCCGGCGAGATAACCTGCCACGGCCGTGAAGAGGAAGGTCGCCACTATCATAACGAAGGCAAGAAGGATCGAGGGTATCACCTCGCCCGTTATGAAGAGATAGAGACCAAGTACCGCGATGAAAAGTATCCCGAGATATATCACCGAGACATGGAAGTCCCTCTCGGTCCTGATCGGCGCCGGTACATGGGCTTCCTTCTTCTTCCCGCCGAGGGTCTGTTTGATGGATTGACCCAGGGGGCCCCTCATCTTCCAGAGGGTGTAAATACCGCCCGTGAGGACCGCTCCGATCCCGATCCATTTGGTATATTCGAACCATATGAAGTAGACCGCATCAATAGGATCCATCGCGGGCCATCCCACTATCGCTCCAACCAGAGGTATGGCGATCACCCACCCGAGGATGCCCCCCGAGAAGACGATGAAGGATATCTTGAACCCTATGATGTACCCGACACCAAGGAGCGCCGGGGAGATGTTCACGCCGCCGAAGAACCTGATCCGGCCGAAATTCAGGACTCCCTCCACCTTCTCCTTCCAGAGGGAAAGACCCGATTCTGCGGAGAACTTCATCATTCCCCCTATCCCCGAGGCGATGGCGATGTACCAGATCCCCCTGCCCCCCTTCTCCATAGCCTTCAGGACCTCTGCCGCAGCGACCCCTTCAGGGTAGGGCAGGTCCAGGTCCTGGATGAAAACCTTTCTGAGGGGTATCGTGAAGAGGATGCCGAATAACCCACCGACCAGGGCGATGATGATCATGGTCGCGATATTTTCCATGGTGAACATGTCGGCCCAGCCGCCGCCCCCGGTCAGGTCGTTTATCACTATCATTGCCGGGAAGGTGAAGATTATCCCTGCCGCAAGGGCCTCGCCTGCCACTCCTATGTTCTTTGACATGTTGATCTCGAGGATGTTGCCCTTGAACATCTTCAGAATGGCAAGAGCGAAGACCAGCGAAGGTATCGTTGCCGAGACCGTCATCCCTACGAAAAGCCCGAGGTAGGCATTGGCCGCTCCCATGACCACGGTGATGATTATCCCGACGACGATGGCCTTGAGCGAGAACTCGGGGATATCATGCTCGGGCGCAATGTATGGCTCGTATTCGGTCATGTTCCGCACCCCTCAACCTTCATCCTGAAGTTCCTCGAGATAGTATTCGTAATCCACGGAAAGCGAGAAAGCATTGCTGTTGTCTGGTAGATCCAACAAACCAAGTCCGCGCATTGGGGTCCAGGCACCGGTGCTCGTAAGCGTGACCTCCACCGTCCAGTTCCCCATGCCCAGCTTGTTTTCTCCGTAAAGCTGGTTGAGAAACAAATCATCGAGGGATATTACGGTTTCCACCGTGCCGGCGCTTCCGATCGAATTCGATGCCTGGTTGTCCGAGGTATTGCCGTATGGGGACATGATCCTGACGGAGAATGTGTCCGGCTGGTTCTCGTACCTTCTCACTGTCGGTCGGGGCGGGTTGCTTTCATCGGTCCATGAGATCATTGCCGTTACGTTCTTGATGTACTCTCCCGCTTTCCCCGGAATGGTCAATGTGAAGGTTTCGCCCCTGTTCAGGCTGCCCCCGTCGGCGATGGTGGCCCTCTGAAGGGGCATTCCTTCGAAAACATCATGGGGTCCGTTATTCCGGTCCGGATCCGATCTGGCCTGATCGCTTCCGAGGATGGCGGATAGTACCAGCATCAATATGAATATACCTATGCCGATATTTCGAACCCATTTGTCATACCTGTTCATGCCACCACCGTCAGGATAGGAAAGAGGACAGGACCTTCAGGATTCGGGTAATCGGGTCCAATGGATATAAATGTTCACAGTAGAGCATGCGATTGTCGTGGAGCCTGTCCCGTTCGCCTATCATTCCTCGTCCGGGTCCTCCCAATCACCCTCGACCTCGGTGTACTCGATATCGGAGAGTTCTCTTGCAGCCTTTGCCCGTTGGTTCTTTGCATATACCGCCGCGATAATGATCACGGCAAGAACGGCGATGATGATGAGGACTATCAATATCAGCGTCGTATTATCGTCGCCATTGGTCGCTGCTCCCTCTTTGGCGACCTTGACCTCGAATGTCACCTCATCGGCGACCGGTCCTCCCGGCATGGCGATCCCTACCACCAATGTGTATGTGCCATCCTCATCCGGAGCGCTGATGTTCAGGCTCCAGGTCCCGTCCGCGGAGACCGTTGCGGTCGCCTCCCTGAACACGGACCCGTCCTTCGTCACCCGGACAGTGATCTCGTATCCCGCAGAATCGGATACGACCCCGGAGAAGCGTATGTTCTCTCCTGCCTTCCAGCCGTTCCCGGGAGCCGGGAATATCTGGGGGCTCCCGATATCATGGTCCATGCCGTAACCGGCTCCGGTTTCGAAAGTATAGGAGAAGTCCGCCGGAAGGGGCTCGCCATCGATCCCGTAGATGCCGGCCTTCACCTTCAGCTGGTATTCCGTGGAGACCTGGAAATAGGCCCGTATCCTGACCTCGGACCCCGATGTCCATTCGAGATCGATCCCTTCCACATCGGGCAGGATCTCGATGTTGTCCTCCACCAGCTCCTTCTCCACATCATAGGAGAACGCGATCCGTATGCCGCTGTCGATAGGGACCCCCTGAGGATCCGTAGGATCAAGGACCGTTACGGTTATCGCCGGAGGTTTGACCTTGAAATGGGTGCTGTTCCCCAGGGGGAACATGGAGACATTATCCCACCGCATCAGGTCCTTGGAGACCCTGATGTTGTAAACCGTGTTGGGTTCCAGAATGTCCCCAGGTGTGAAGGTCACAGTTCTGTTACCGTCCCCAACGGCATACTCCCCTGCGATGGGGGCGCTGAGACCCTCAGGTACGACCGACAGCAATCTGCTGAAACGGTCCTCTTCCGGAACCATTATCGGCTCTTTGAAGGAGAAGACCACAACAACCGATGGATCGACGTTGACCGCGCCCGGAGCGGGAGCCACGGTATACCAGCCGGAAATGTGGAACAGGTCGATGGTTCCCAGGTGGCGAACGTCCCCTGCCTGTAGATAAAGCTTCAGATCGAATGAGCCGTAACCATACATGCTTCCGTTGGCCGAAAAGGTGCCCGAGACAGATGCGGTATCGGGATCTACTGAGATGTTGAAGTACCCCTCGTCATCGGTCGCATCATGGAAGGATCCGAAGACCACATCGTATCCCTCGATCACCTTGCCCTCGAAGAGCAGTGTTCCGTCTACATGGACCATGGGCAGGTCAGGGGTCCGGAAAGAAAATTCAAGGTTCCTCCATAGTATCCGGGTCGAGTCATCCAGTGTCTCCAGCTCCCCGGATACTATCAATATGTATGAACTCTCGAGGGGCAGCTGGATATCCGGGTTGACGATGTACGTAAGTTCGTCCAGCCCCGCCTCGATGGAGAGGGGGATCTCCTGCAAAAGGTCCCCCATCGGGTCCGTTCTCCAGATGGTCACGTTAAGAGTGGAGAACTTTATGGCCTCGGGCACATGTACGAGGAAGTTCGAACCGGGGGCAACGGACCCATCCGTGTTCTCGTTCACGACCTCGATCCAGACAGGCAATGGGTCCTCGGTGAGCTCGATCTCTATATATCCCCGGCCTGACTCGGGTACCAGTGCCATGTCACCTCTCCTGTTATGATGATGTGCGGAAGCATCCACCGTGACCGCTCCGGAGACAACATTCTTGAAAAGGACCTCCCCGGTCCCATTCGTCGTCAGGTTCATATCACCTTTCTGGATGAGGTCGTCAACGACCTGTACCCATGCTCCTTCAAGCGGCATCCCATCCGACAAGACCTTTACCCTCAGGGAACCCCATTTCTTCGGTCCGACCGGGATATCACCAAGGTCGAGACCTTCTCCCTTATCCACTATTGTTCCGGGCTTGGTCGTGCTGTTGTAGAGATAGCTTTCATCAACGTCGAGCCTGTAGGTCCCGGCAGGAACAACGGGGAAATGGAATATCCCGTCCTCATCGGTCACGGACAGCTGGTCGATGACCCTGACGAACAATCCTTCTGCTGGTACCAGGGTCTTCGCATTGACCAGCCTTCCCGTTATCGACCCGGGCGGAAGCTCTGTCGTGAAGGTAACCGTCATCGCCCTCCACAGAGGCCTCATGGCACTGTCGTCAAGCAGGTAGGGTTCGATCCTGAGGATGTACGAGGTGTTGAATTCCAGGTCGTCCAGCGGTTCGAGGTCCACCATGCGGTCGCTGTCCCTGGAAGTGAGCCTGTACGGGACAGGCACCATGCCGTCAACCTTCCACAATCCGTAGTTGCCGGTCTTGAGGATCGATGTATGGTCCATGGTCCTCTTGAAATCGATACGGATCGGCTGGGAGTGGTTCACATCCTCGCTCCCCACAAGGACCGTGAAGGGCCATGGTTTTTCAAAGAGCTCGAAAACGATGGATGTCTCACCCCCTTCGTTGACGATCACGTAATTGTCCGGTTCCGTGGTCGACAGCGGCCGGAAATTTGTCCTGGTTGCCTCGACGGTCGTGTTGACCGACCTTATCAACGGATAGTATACCTCGCCGTTGGTATCCGTTGACTTGGCGATGGGGAACGGGGGGGTCGGAATATTCTGCTTGTGGCTGATCTCGACACGGGTTCCGGGAAGAGGCTCTCCGCTGGTCCTGTTTAGGATCTTCACCGTCAGGTTGGAGGTTGCAAAATCCCTGGCGATCAGGGACCCTGGGGGAACTCCCGTCACATTGCCAGAAAAGATGTTTTCCGTGAATGGGTAGAAATCGCTACCGGGGATTGCCTCCTTATAGTACGTGGAGAAGATGAAGACGGTGTAGGGACTTATCTCCGGTTGACCGCCCCAATTGTTCGAGTCCACGGTAATGTTGAAATTTCCGGATGCATCCGTGGTGCCGTTGAAATATATCTGAACTGGATTCCCGCCCACCAATTTCATGGATTGGCAGGTGACCTTCATTCCCAGCTCTCCGTTCACGACACTTCCCTTGATCCATGCATCCTGGGTCCCGATCACCTCGTCGGCCGATACATCATTGCTGTTAAGATGTACGAAAGCTGAGATAACCAACATTAAAAGGATACACAATACCAATGCTCTTCCGTTCATCACGGACCTTATTGATGACATCTTTACACCTCGGGGGCATTCCAAGTACTTATGTTGAAAGTGAGGATATGAATAATAAATATTCGTAGGGCGGACGGTCATGGTCCGCCCTACGACGGATATGATTGAGGTATCAATCCTCCTCTTCTTCTTCCTCTTCGTCCAGCTCCTCGAACTCTTCCTCCCCCTCGTCCTCCTCTTCGTCCAGCTCCATGTCCTCCTCCTCGTACATCTCGGAGATGTCACCGTCCTCATCCTCCTCCAGTTCCATCTTGTCCTGGTCGGAGAAATCGTAACCGCATTCTGAGCATTCTTCGTCGTCAGGATCGAGCATGTTGCCGCACTTGGGGCATTTGTAGGCCTCCTCCTCGAACTCGGCACCGCAATGCGGGCAGACGGTATCGTCCGAACCAACGAGGTTGTGGCACTCAGGACACTCGAACTCCTCCTTGAGCTCCTCCTCGATGTCGGTCTTCTTGCTCTGCATGTAGAGGAATATGCCCAGGATGATCACGATGGCTATGACGGCTACCACGATGATGATGATGAGCCAGGGAGGATTTTCATCGGACTTCCCGGGTTCTCCGAGGAAGATGTTCCTTGTATAGGAGTTCAACCTGGCGCCCTTGACACCATCGTATACGGTTATGAGGACCTGGTACTCCCCCTTCTCTCTTCCAGTAAAATCGAGCTGGACCTGCTTGGTCTCGAGAGGTCCCAGGGTGAAGTTCAGGATCTCTTCATACTCGGCGGAAGGATTTATGGTGGACCTTATGGCGACAGATATCCTGATCGGCCTTCCCTTGGTGTTTTCCGCCGTTACGGTGATCAAACCGGGTGACTGCTCGGTGGTCGGGAAGTTGTCTATGGGGAAGAAGGTCTTATCCTCCACAGCGATGGTGGTGAAATAAACAAGGAAGGGAGTCCTTATCCTTGCTCCATTGGTACCGTATACGCCCTCGGGAAGGAGGATCATGTATTCGGTTATCGGATCGAAGGTATCATGGTCGATCCCGACGGACCTTCCGGTCGTGGCCCAGTTGAAGGACAGATTGCCCACAGGGGTGTCTGTGTCTGCATTCACTAGCTGGAAGTTGGATTCCACCGTTTCCCTGTCGACCATGTAGTTAGTGAAATACAGGTATATCTGATCGTCCAGAGGGACGGTGTCGTTTGCAATGTCCGACTGGTCCGGGGTCGTGAGGATCACCTCGATGGGCTTCAATTCCGTCAGGACCTCCATCACCTCCCCCCTGATCAGGGCCTTTTTGCCTTCGATGGTCAAAAGCTCGCGGTGGAACTCGCCGTCGGCAAAGTTGGATCTCGCAAGGATATAGCTCTGGTCATAGTCCAGATCTTCCGTTGGTGTCAAAGTGACGGTCTTTCCGTCCTCCGAGACCATTATATCGAGCTCCTTGGAAGGGGAACCCAGGGTGAAGTTATCCATGAACGAGACCATATCGGAACGATCGAGTTCCTGGCCGAACCTGATGGTGATCGAGCCATCAACGACCATCCTTCCCATTTCATCCTTCGGATAGACCACTGTGAACCAGTCCTCCAGACGCTCAAGGTTGAAATCCGTATTGTTTATTGCATATCCGGCTTTGAGGGTCCTCTGTCCCAGGGATTTCGTGGAAAGACCGATCTCGCTCCCGTTGGCCACCACGGTAACGGGGAACAGCTGGAGCTGGTTCATATCTACGTCCAGGAGGTACGCCCCGTTGACTTCTGTGAGACCGGACCTCAGAAGTGTGTCCTCGTAATAGACCTCGATCCTTACTCCTTCCACACCTTTTTCGTTTATCGACACCCTTCCGTTTATGGCGGCGCTCGGGAGTTTCTCGGTATTGAAAACGATCCTGAGGTCACGCCAGAACGGATTGTTCCCGCCGACCTCCGCCACGCTCTCGGTTACGAGAAGGGTGTATCTGGCGTTGTAGGCCAGATCGGCCCTGGGGACCACCCGCCATTTCTTGAATGTGCCGGTCTCGTTGTAGATATCGATCTGGACCTCCGAACCACCGGGGCCCAGTATCTTGATGTTGTCGGTGCTCATCGTCTCGGTTTCCATATTGTTGGGGAAATCCAGTCTGATGTAATTGTCAACGCCGATGATGACATCATCCTCGAGAGGAATGTAGACCTCGCCGATTGCAAGTATCTCAACTGGAAGAGGCTTTTCCAGAAGTGTGATGTTCTTGATAGTGGGATTGCCGCTCCCGGGGTACACTGAGAACGACATGTCATAGTAATTCGGGAAGGTGGCCTTGAACGGTGTCGCCAGGTCGACCCTGATATCATCGAACTGCACCTGCCCGGTCTCATCGGTTGCCTTGTTCTCACCGGTTATGAACTGAAGGAGGTTCACATCCTTCATGGGCTGTCCATCTTCATTGGCGACGTTGATGATCACGGACCTTGTGGAATGCGGATAAACGACCAGACCAGTTATGGTCAATTCGTCACCCCGTGAGATCGTGAACCTGTATGGTTCCGTCCTGTCCCCGTAATACAGGTATTCGTCAACATCCCCGACGGTCGGCCCCCAAACTGTGACACTGTGTTCGTAATCCTCCCTTACTTCCATGGTGAAGTAACCATCCACCAGATCGAACTCAAGACCGTCCATCTGTATGGTGGTGCCCTCCGGTGCTGGGTCCGTGGTACCGTTGATCAGGACCGTTCCGCTGACCACAGGGGGTTTCTTCCAGGTAGTGAAGGTCGTCGTGAAGGTCCTCCAGAGAGGTTCTGCCTCAGTGGAATCCTGGACCCTGGGCAGTACGGTTAGCCGGTATGAAGTGTTGTATTCCAGGTCAGCCTGGGGGGTCAGGGTGACCCACTGGTTTCCCGAGGACCATGAATAATCCAGAGCGACCCTGGAGCCTCCGACCTTTTCCAGGAAGAGGGTATTGGAGTTCACGGAGGTTATGTTCATTGCCGAGTGGAACTGAACGAAGAGCCCTACCTGGTCCATTTTTGTATTGATACGGGTCGAACCATCTGCCGGGAAGAACGAACGGACGAGGGGGTCCTCGGTCAAATCGATGTCATAGTGGACTGTCTGTCCTTCCTTCAGGACCCTCCGTACGAATCCGGATCCGTCCCCGGTATTGAAATGGGGCTTGTCAAAGAATATCTGGATGCTGTTATCGATCCCCTCAAGGCCCATCTGCATTTTCTGGAAGAGCACATTTCCAGCGGCATCGGTTTCCAAGCCGGATTCTTCGGAATTGAAGGGCCAGTGCTTGAAGAAGTGGAATCTGACCCCTTCGAGAGGTTGGCCTGAGGAGAGGTTGTATATTGTGAGGGACATGTTCCCGAACTTGCCCGGGAAATAATCCAGGGTTCCGTTGGGAAGAGATTCCGGTGAAGGAATGGTTTTAGTCCAGTTTGAAGGCGTCAATATGTTTATCGTGCCTCCTCCCGTCTCGTTCCATCCGTACCTGTCATGCAGCTCGACCCTCCAGGGAACGGTCTGATCATGTCCCGTGATGTCGACCTCAACTATGAATTCCATGGTGGTCATGTTGAACGTTGCGTTGAACGGTCCAAGAGTGGTTGGAGGCTGGGTACTCGTGTCGGTCCCCGATACCTGAAGCACATTCGAAAGGTCTACATCGCCGTGGTTCGTCGGGGTCAGGTTCCCGACGTACCCTATGAAATATCTGTACTCCGCCCTCGTCGGGGGACCGTTCAAAAAGTATCCTCCCTCGGACCCATCGACGAGGATCCCTAATCCGGAGAATACCATCAATGCGACCAATGCGGTCGTGATCAATTTGATCTTCATCTTCTCACCCTCTATTTTCGGATTTTTGATTTATTTCCCGTTTTCAGCTCCAAGGACCGCTCGATCAGCGGTCCGTTCGGATATTACCTAAGTGGGGTTGTGATGTATTTAAGCATTTTGCCCTTCCTATCAAGATTTTTTCATTAAAATCACCTTTTTTTCGGAAATTGGAGCTTGAAACGGAAAATTTATCGCAAAAGTTCAAATACATTTGAATACATTCAAATCATATTAAGATTTGTATACTGGAGTCCGACAAACATGATTACAGATGAGCAAAATGATGATATCATTGCCATATTGTATTCATTCAAGGATATTATCAGGGTCTCCATTCTCGACCATCTATTCACAAGGGCCGCAGAGGGTTCGAGCTTCAAGGACATCGTTGGAGAGGTCGGGATAGGGGCCACGACGGCTGCATACCACCTCAATATTCTCAAGAGGAACGGCCTGGTTGAAAAACAATTCCACAACGAGGAGGGAAGGAGGGACTACTCTTTCTACTACATCACACAAAAGGGAGAAAGGGCCTACACCACTGCGAAGGGCCTGCACAAGGAGATATGGTCCTCGGTGATGGCGGCAAAGGATCCCGAGCTGCCGGATATACAGATAACACATATGAGGTACGGACCCAGGTGCATATCCCTGGAAAAACTGCAGGAGTGATCTGCAATGATCGATGAGGAGATAAAAAAGAGCGCTAAAAAGGAGATCATAAAGATCGTCAGGTCATCGGACCACAGGAGCCACTACGTGACAGGGGCAGTCCCCCAGTGGACGGAGGATGACCTGCGGCTCCATATGTACAATGAAGTGATCGAGGGGGTCGGAGGCCCATACTACGTTGCCAGCACCCAGATAATCCTCCCGAGGTCAGCAGTTCCGAAGATAATGGACTCGCTCCGGGCCGCGGTCAGGTCCGACGGGATCGGAAAACAGGCCGAGGTATCCTCCATGCCCCTGGATGTGGCGATATCCATAGACAGTGAGGTCTTCGAGAAGGAGAAGAAGGGGGCCAAGAAAAAGGTCCAGAAGATCCGAAGGAAGTGATTCAGGAGAGCGCCCTGGTCACCGCATCCCTGATGGTGTCTATATCCGCAGGCTTCTCAAGGAAGTTCCTGATGCCGAGCTTGTTCACGGTGTCCTTGACCGATTCATCCGCGGTCAGGAATAGTATCCTCTGCTCTGACTCGAGGTCCAGGACCGCCTGGGCAAGGTCCGTCCCGGACATGATCGGCATTCTGTGATCGATTATCATAGGTCCGGTTTGTTATCCATCTCATCGTAGGTCCTAAGAGCGATCTCACAGTTCAGGGACTGGGCGATCACCTTGTGGCCCATATCCTCGAGGATAATGGACATGAGCTGCTGTATCGTCGGTTCGTCGTCAACTATCATGATATTTGCCATTCTTATCACCCTCAATGGGACGGGAACGTAGTGGATTAAACGAAAGGTACCATATTAAGTATACGTGCCCATTATCGATGAAGTCATACGTGCCTCAGAAGGAAAGGAGCTCCTTGCTTACCTCCTCCCTTACCGTTTTAACCTTCTGAACAAATGTCTCGTTGGGCATCTTTGCCATCCTGGATATCGAGACCCGGCATTTTGCAGCTCTGATGGTGTCGACGGAGACGCCCCTGGAGATCCCTTTTTGCGCCAGCTCGTCAAAGAGCAGTATCACCTTGATCATCTCGACCTGTTTTGATTCGGGGCAGAACGAATCCACATCGTGGAATGCGTTCTGCTGAAGGAAATCCTCCCTCAGCATCCTCGTGGTCTCCAATGTGACCTGCTGTGAGGGAGGCAGGGCATCCGGACCAACGAGCTGAATTATCTCCTGGAGCTCGGCCTCCTGCTGAAGCAGTGCCATTGACCTGTTCCGCAGTTCCAGCCATTCAGGGGAGATCGACCTCCTCCACCAATCCTCCACCTTGTCGAGATAGAGAGAATAGGACTTCAACCAGTTGATGGACGGGAAATGCCTCTTGTCGGCAAGGTTCGAATCCAGGGCCCAGAAGACCTTCACGATCCGGAGGGTGTTCTGGGTGACGGGCTCGGAGAAATCCCCGCCTGGCGGGGAAACCGCACCGATGACCGATATGGAGCCCTTCCTCTCACCGCTGGTGATGCATTCAACTGCCCCGGACCTTTCATAGAAGTTCGCCAGACGGCTCGAAAGGTACGCGGGGTATCCTTCCTCCCCGGGCATCTCCTCCAGACGGCCCGATATCTCCCTCAGGGCCTCCGCCCATCGGGAGGTCGAATCCGCCATCAGCGCCACGTCATATCCCATGTCGCGGTAGTATTCGGCTATCGTAATCCCGGTATAGACCGAGGCCTCCCTTGCGGCCACCGGCATGTTGGAAGTGTTTGCGATCAGCACGGTCCTGGACATCAGGGGCTCCTTCGTTCTCGGGTCCTCCAGATGAGGGAATTCCCTGAGAACGTCGGTCATCTCGTTCCCCCTCTCCCCGCATCCGATGTATAAGATCACATCTGCATCGCTCCATTTGGCGAGCTGATGCTGGGTCACTGTCTTGCCGGTGCCGAAACCGCCGGGGATCGCGGCCGTACCCCCTTTTGCGATGGGGAAGAATGTGTCCAATATCCTCTGCCCGGTGATGAGGGGGACGTTCGGGTCCCTCTTCTTCTTGAACGGGCGGGCCAGCCTCACGGGCCATCTCTGGACCATGGTCAGGTCAAGATCGCCATGGGGGGTCGAGATGGTGCAGATCCGCTCATCGATGGTATAGTTCCCGGGGGGGACGATGGACCTGACCACCCCTTCGGTATCGGGTTTGAGCATTATCACATGCTTGACGGTTGGGGATTCCTGTACCCATCCGATCTCGTCCCCCGATATCAGTCTGTCGCCCTCCTTTACGGTCGGGTTGAAGGTCCATTCCTTTGAATGGTCCAGGGGATCGACCGATACCCCTCTCCTTATGAAATCCCCGGTCCTCTCCATGATTGATACCAGGGGTCGCTGGATGCCGTCGTATATCATCGACATGAGCCCCGGTCCAAGTTCCACCGACAGGGGTTCACCGGTCATGGTGACCACCTCACCCGGCGATATCCCCGCTGTTTCCTCGTAGACCTGTATGGTGGCTACATCGTTATCGAGCTCGATTATCTCGCCGATCAGGCTCTCGCTCCCCACCATGACCACATCGTACATCTTGGCGCCGTACATTCCCTTGGCCTTCACGACAGGACCGGCTATCATCTCTATGATACCCGTTGTTCTGGTCTTTGGATCATCGGTCATAACATAGACCTCCTTTGTGGAACTTCATCGATCTTTTCATCGGCCTTCCTCCGTTCTGCCCACATCCATTCCCACAGCCCGCTTGATAAGGTCCCTTGCCCTCTTGTCCTCTCCTTCCCCGGGGATCATCACGGTGACCGGCATCATGATGCCCTGGGCCCTCTTCTCGAAGAGCTCCTGGTGCAGGACCTCGCCGCATTCCTGGGAGAGGATCATCACGCCGATGTCCATCTTCCGCATGGACCGGTACCATTTCTTGAGATCACCGACGGCCATGCCGGCCTCCCAGACGAGTATCTCCTCCACACCCGCCAGGTTCAGACCGAGGGCTACATCCTCGCTCACTGCAGCGCAGACCCCCATCTTCATGCCACCACCCCCTGAAGGACAAGGTTGCTCCTTGTCTTCTCCGGGTCCCAACGGGAGAACGAAGCCTGAAGCAGGGTCCTGATGTTCTTCATCTCCATCTCCTTGCTTACGATGTAGCGTATCGTGGGTCCGATGTTCATGTTGAACGAGTGCGACAGACCGACCGAACCATCGAGCAGCATCTGGTCAAGGGCGATCTCGATGGCCGTCGGACCCTTTTCAACAACATCTTTGAAATATCTTTCCAGGTGGGTGCCGTTCAGCACCGCCAGGGCCTCCCTGAGATTCGAGGATTCAGCCATCTGCTCGAGTACGGGGAGACCCACCGTCCCCCCACTTGTGAACAGCTGAGGCATCACGTTCTCCCGGCTCCATCCGTTCATCTTGGACCTGATAATGAGCTGTATGTTGTATCGGTCGGCCAGAAGATGTGAGAAGCTCTTTGCTCCCTTCCGGCAGGAAAACGGGAGGCCCTGGATATCGAATATGGAATCCAGGACGTATCTGTCCAGGACCGAGTCGAGCTCATCGAGCCCCACCCCGGATTCCTTGACAAGAGGGGTTATGGTCTTCTTGACACTGTGGCCCTCGAGAAGCTCCACGGCCTGGACAAGGTCCTTGGAACCAAGGAACCGGGATTCAAGGTCCGGATCGAGGAAACCGATGGGATAGAGGGGTTCGGACCTCTTTCCGACAAGTCTCAGCAGCCTCTTGAGCTCCTCCATTTCCCAGAGGTTCAAAAATGCCTTGATGAGCGGCTTGACGGATGCGGGGGAATCCTTTTGAAGTTCGTCGAGGGAGCTGTGGAAGTTCGCCATGACCATCCTGTCGGCCTCCCGGAAGGATCCGGCCTCTTCCCGGGGCGCGAGGTCTCCCTGGAGGGTCTTGAGCAATGAAGACGGATCGTTCATCTCGATCAGGGGGAAGAGCTCCTCCCTGGTGACGTAGGGATTGCCTACCGTCGAAAGGCGGGCATTATGATATGAGAACTGACCCATCAGTATGATCTGCCTCATCCCGTAGACCGAGACAGCACTGATAAGTGCTGCGCCGGCCCCTGCGGCCGCGATCAACGGAAGTGTCAGTTGTGGATCCACGCTCATCCTCCTAAAGGTCTTTGAACAATCTGTCGGCGATCATCTCCCTGATCCTCTCATCGTTCCTGTCCAGCAGCCCGTGGAAGGTCATATCGACCACCCTCTCTCCATTGGGTGATGCTGCAATGAACCCTCCCAGCAGATCGGTTCCCCGGTACTTCGAGAGCATCTCGCTTTCATCCATGAGGTCCTGGACCAGGCCTGTGACCCGGATGTTCTTCGTCAGAATCTTGGAATCCCTTTCCCTCACCGCGTAGACCCGGGCATCCGATCCGATCATTCCGATCGTCCTTGATACCATCGGATCGATATAGGACCTGAGCCCCTCTCCATCCAGTTCCTTGATCTTCTCCCTGATGGAGCAGATTGCGTCCCATATGAGCTCCTCCTTCGAGGATAGAAGGGCCTGGCGGGCCTTCCTCTTGCCGTCCGAGATGTATATATTCCTGGTCTGCTCGATCTCCTTTTCCAGCCTGCGCTCCTTCTCGGAGATCTCCACATCCACCTCTTTCCGGGAGACCTCCTTCAGCCTGTCGGCTTCCTTACGGGCCTCCTGGAGTATTCTCTGGTTCTCCGATCTGGCCTCGTCCATGATCCTCCTGATCATATCTTCAATGGCCATCTCATATCACCCTCGTCACCCGAGCATTCCAGATGCGATCAGCAGGAAAATGGCTACCAATACTCCAAATATGGCCATCGTCTCCGACATCACCGTGAAGATCACACCCTGGCCGAAGACCTTGTTGTTCCTGCCGAAAGCCGCGGCCGCCGCGGAAGCGGTCATACCCTGGGGTATTGCAGATACACTGGACAGTGCGATGACGATCCCGATGGACAGCGCCCCCCAGCCCACGTAAGGACTCTTCAGGATGGTGAAATCGGGTCCTCCCGTCAAACCGGTGAAGTTGAGGACGAGGATGGCTATGAGGAGGCCGTAGATACCCTGCGTCATCGGCAGTGCCTGGTAGACTATCAAACGCCCGAACTTGTCCGGCCTCTCGGCAGCGACCCCCGCCGCACCTGCGCCGGCGATCCCTATGCCGATCGAGGACATGATGGCCGCGACACCCATCGCGATTGCGACTCCGATGAATACCAGCATCCTGTTGTCCTTGACCTGCTTCGAATCCTCCTTGTTCTGGGGATCGGTGTATCCAAGGAATTCCTCGATGTTCGTCATTCCATCGTCGTCAAGGTCCAATGAGGCGTCATTGGTGGTGTTGTCCAGACCATTGTCGGCCTCCCATTCGTCATCCATACCATCGTGGTCAAGGTCGATGCCGGGAACCCTCTCGGCAGCAGCATTCAATGGAACGGCAGCAAGACCGACCATCAATCCCATGACAAACAGTCCGACCACGAAAAGCGGCATTCCCTTCATTCAAGATACCTCCTAAACATCCGACAAGTAACTGTATGATCGCTATTCCCGACCGATATCATCGGGGACCACCTCCGGCACCGGTGTCGCCGGCCCCCAGGGTGAATTCTCTTTCCCTCCCGAAGGGACGGAAGAGCTCACCTCCCCCTTCAAAGAACTTGGAAAAGAACTCCACGAATTGAAGTCTGAGCGAATGGACCGAGGACCCGAGGGTCTGCAGAAGCAGGTTGAAGATGTGAAGCAGAGCAAGCAGGATGGCGACAACTGGGATGAAGATCGGGTGGATGTCGATGATCATCTCCCCGATGATGTTGAAGGCCATGGCCAATCCGAAGGTGGAAAGTCCAAGGGCAAGGATCCTGGTATAGGATATCCAGTCCCCCAACAATCCCTCGATGTTGAAGAAGAACATGATGCCAACCTCGAAGGCCAGGAGTACAGCGCCAGATAAGAACGCGGACGCGCCGATGATGATCAGGACCGTGTCCAATTCCCACCATCCCACCAATATAGCACCTATGAATATCACTGCACCGACCTGCACCAGTGCCCATGAGACCGTTCCCTTCACGAAACCCCAGACCATCTTCTTTTTCAATCTGTCGTAGCCGAGCAGAAGAAAACCGAGATTGAGCTGGGCCAGTCCGATGTAGAGAGATATCTGAAAGAGCAGCATGGGGTCTCGAAGGGTGTCGTAGGGCAGGTCGTATCCGAACAGTGACAGCGAGAAGAGGGGTTCGGACGGGGTCCGGAAGATCAATCTCGGCACGAGGTCCCCGAAGAACGAGCCCATCCATATTCCTGCAATGGTCGCCGAGATCCCGAGCAATAATCCAAGAGCTCCGATACCCCTCAGGGTCTGGCTCCTCTTACCTTTCAAGTATATGTAGAGCGAGGGTATGATCAAAAGAATACCGTAGCCGGCGTCGCCCAGCATCAGACCAAAGAACGCGACGAAGGGTATGGAGATCCAGATACTTGGATCGATCTCTTTGTATTTGGGTGTCGAGAAGGTGAGTGTGAGAGGTTCGAACAAACGAACGAATTTTCCATTGTTGAGCTTCGTCGGCACCTTGTTCTCGTCGATCTCCTCCTTGGTCGGGTCCCTCTCATGTATATGGAACCTGTCAGCCGTGAGGTCCGTCATCATGGACCTCAATTCCGGGACCCGGTCAGCTTCAACGAAACCGGAGATCCTGTTGGTATAACCGGTCCCTTTCAATGATGAGCTCACGGCCGCCTTGTCGATCTCGATCTCGACAGCCTCCCTCCATGCCTGAGCTTCGTAGAGGAGGTCAACCGCGAGAGCGGCCCCCTCCGACATCAATTCCTCATGTCTCTTATCAAGACCATCATCCATGGATTCCAGTTCTTGGATCATATGGATGACGGAGTATCCGAGGACCTTCGTGGACCCCCCCACTCTCTTGACGAATTCCATGAACCTGGGAATGTCAAGGTTTATCTCCGAGAAGAGACGACCTCTAAGGATGTTCTCGACCTTTTCGGCATTACCCCTGGTGTAAATGATCCTGACGGAATGTATCCCCTCTTTCTTGTCCAGCAGGGAACCCTGGACCTCTGCATGGACCTTTCCGACCTCCGCCGCAAGCTCCCGATACCTCCTGGTGGTGCCAACCTTCACGATCGTCCTTGAAAGCGATGATATGGCAAGCATGTCGACGTCCAGGCCGGTCAGAGTTGTCAATTTTTCCTTGATCTCTGCAATGTATGCCCGGTCCTCGCCGATCCTGTCCATTTCCGACCTGAGGGGTTTGACCCTGGATTCGGCTTCCTTCAACCACGAGGTTGACAGTTTCCTGATATCTGACGGGTCCGGTCTTATCCTCTGGAAACCGCTATCCTCTATGGTCGAGAAGAGCCGCTTCTTTCTTTTGTCCATCGGTTTGAGGAATTCGACCATCCTGTCGAGCCTGCCCTTCAATTCAATGAACTCCTTCTGGGCGTGGGCTTCGGGCCTGTCCCCTGATTCACGGACCTCGATCATCAAAGAATCATGCAGTCTATCTATCACCCTTCTCAGGTCCGATCTCATCAGGTAGATATCGACCCACCTCATTTTTTTCGGATACAACGATAGACCTCGTTTGGATTTCAGTTTCCCTCAAGGAGCATGGTCATGACACCATCAACGGCACCCGGGATCTTGGATTTCAGCCTTCCCTCAAGACCCCTGGCGACCTCGATGCCGTCGTTCCTTATCTTCTCGGCCTCGATCTGCGCCTCGAGACCCGTGGAGCTGAGGGTCTGCGTTCTGTGAGAATTGAACTCCCTCAACCTTCGCTCCCTGTCTTTGGCCGCTTCGATCTCCGCACTTTCCAGTAATACCCTGGCCTGCTCCCTGGCTTTCTCGATCAGGGCCTTTGCCTCTTTTTCGGCTTCGACGAGACGATTCAGAGTATTGTCTCCCATATGAACTCCACCATGGGAAAGTTATTCCGCGACCGGGGGTCTTATTGAATCGTATTACTTAATCCTTATCGTAAAAAAATGGTCAAATAGCAGGTTCATTTACGACAATGGATGGCCCGTTGGAAAGGGGTTATTAATGGTAAATACATATCCCGTTCCAGATATCCATTCCGGCATCGACGGTAAATCATCCAGAGATAATTGAAAGGAAACGTTTATAGGCAGGTTGAGATTTTGGAAACAAGGGGGAAATCAGGATTTGCCAGCCTCCGGTGATGGAACGGACCCCATGGTTCAGAAATTGGAGATGATCCTCAAAAAAGGGGATATGATAATCTCAATTCTGGAAAAGCAGGGCGTCCAAACCGGCGAGATCAAAGGAAGGATCGAGGAGGCAAAGAACTCCTTTTCGAATGGCGAACTTTCGAAGGCCTACAGACTTGCCCAGCAAAGCATCGGGGACCTCATGAAGTTGAAGGATGGGGCCGAATCCACCACGACCGATACCTCTTCAAAGAGGGGGAAGGGTGTATTTGCCCTCATAAGGGACAACACCGACGAGATGAACAAGAAGATAGAGGAATGGAAGATCATCACCCGGGGGTGGAGGGATAAGGGCTATTCCTTCGAGGAGGAGGCAAGCCTCTTCAACAGACAGTTCGACGAGATCGAGAAAAGGTTCATATCCATAGGCGGCCAGATAGAAAAGGCCGAGGTTCTCAGGGGAAAGATCAACAGGGTTCGTGAGGATTTCGATCACATCGGAAAGATCTACAAGAAGAAGATAGACGAGATCGAGGGAGCCACCTTCAGGCTGGACAGGCTCGATAACATCGAGAGGAGACTGGGTGCGCTGGTGACATCATTCAAGTCCGTCGAAGGGAGGTTCACCACGCTCAGGAACAGGATCAGCAGGTTCAGGAGACAGGGATTGAACACATCCTCGCTCGAGGACATTCTCGAGAACGATGAGGACCTTGACTACCTGGACAAGCAGTTCAACATCTACGAGAGCAATGTCGAGTTCCTCCTGAAGGAGAAACAGAAGCTCAAGGTGTTCAAGGACGACCCCATGGCCGAGAAGTTCCAGAAGAAGGTCCATGACATCGAAAGGATGATCGACGACCCATGGCAGCTCGACCAGGTGGTCGAGGTCGACTATCACATGCCCGGCTGCCCGCCGGAGTCGCACCAGATCGCGGCGGTCGTCGACCTGCTCGTGCAGGCGGTGCAGGGCAAGGCCGAACTGCCACCGAAGGGGACGGTGATCGGGGCGGGGCAGTCGACCGTGTGCGACGAGTGCCCGCGCCAGCGCGACGTGAAGCACATCACGCGCATCCGGCGGATTCAG
>JBLIRI010000036.1:0-19372 GCA_049472235.1 Thermoplasmatota archaeon
ATGTAGAGGGTATCGACGTTCGGTCCAGAGGTCTCGTGAACGAGCCTCATAAGACGCCTGGAACCGCTTCCCACTCCAATGACAAGGACCTTTTCGGACCTCGGAGCGGAACCGGCAGAACCGATCATAGTACGGTCCACCTCACTTCGACCTGTATATCAGGTGCTGAAGTTCACCGTATCTCTGATCGATGACATGCAGGGCGTGTGTGTACATGGCCATCGCCCTGATGTATTCCGGTGTGTTCTTGGTGTTCTCCGCATACGAGTTCAGCTGCTCCAGATAGAGCAGATCGCTTTTCGCTTTCTCCGTAAGACCTTCTTCGTCCAGTATCATTCGTTCATCCCCCTTGATTGCCCGGAAAGGCCCGAAGACCGCGTCTGTTCACCTCGAAAGCGGTCGACCCCACGTATGAGGACCATGCATCCCATATGGTCCTGCGATCGTCAGTTCGTCATCGAATCCTGCTGCATCTCGATGGACCTCGCATCCATGTCCACCCTTGCGAGCTCCGTATCCTCCTTCCTGTCGGAGACGAGCTTCGCCCTGATCTCCCGGATACCGATCTCCAGCGCCTCGGCGAGAAGAGCGTCCAATGAATGGCCGTACCCGTAGTACTCATGCATCCTGACGGCCCTTCTGAGCGAATCGGCCGAGATCTGCACCTCGATCCTTTTTGCCCTTGACACGGGCCCCTGCTTTTCCAATCTATCCAGGGCAAGATGTAATACATCGGTCTTAGAGATATTCAGCTCCGATTGGAGCTTCTCGAGGATATCGACCTGTTCTGAAGAGAACCTCGCTGAAATGGTCGTCGATCTCTCGTTCATACATCACACCCGTTATCCCTGTTCCATCCCAATCGTATTATTTCCGTAATACAGTTAGTTGTTATAAACTATAAAAATATTTCTTTCAGTTACCCCTCTCTCCGGGATATCCCATCGACAGAAGGTTAATAGGAACCCGGACCATTCATCGGAACATGTACCTTTCATCGGAGGAGGAAGCGGTCCTGGAGGGTGAAGAGGGAGATGCGAAGGCCTTCGCAATGAAGGTCCTCGTGAACCTCGGGGACCTCGAGAGGGCCGAGGGTCTGATCCCGATAGTTTCGGCCCACGTATCCGGGGTCTCCTACCACACGGCGGGTGAAGCTCTGATCAAGCTTCTGGAGGAGCTTGACGGAATGGGGGCAAAGATATCAGTCCCCACCAGCCTCAATCCGGCGGGGATGGACCTCGAGCTCTGGAAGGAGATCGGGTATCCGGAGGATTTTGCGGAAAAGCAGATGAGGATAATCGAACTCTATTCGAGGCTCGGCATAAACATGACCTGCTCCTGCATCCCCTACGAGACCCCGCATCGTGTCCAACCCATAAAGATCGGGGACCACCTCTCCTGGGGAGAATCCAACGCCGTGATCTATGCCAATTCCATCGTCGGTGCAAGGACCAACAGGGAAGGGGGAATATCTTCACTTGCCTCGGCGATCCTCGGAAAGATCCCGTCCTGGGGGATGCATCTCGACGGACCTAGGATGCCCACCCTCGAGGTAAAGGTCGAAGGTAGCTTGATAGTGCATCATTATGATCTCCTGGGAGCCTACATCGGGAAGAACTTCAACTCGAGCGTCGCCGTCTACAAGGGCATCCCGCGCGATGCCGATCACGGAGCCCTAAAGCACCTGGGGGCAGCCATGGCCGCCAAGGGCGGCCATCCGATCTTCCATATAGAAGGGGTGACCCCGGAGCAGGACCTGGTCAAGAAAGCGTATGCGGAGGAAAGGATAACGGAGACCATTGTCCTGACCCCCCGACAGCTTGACGAAGAAAAGGAGATGCTTTACCCTTCCCACAAAGAGGAGATCGATGTATTCGTCCTCGGGTGCCCCCAGTTCGGCATCTCGGAATTCGACAGGCTGTATGGTGCCCTCAAGGGCAGGAAGCTCAAGGGAGGAAAGAGGATCATCGTTTACACGAACCGGTCCCTCCTCGAGGTCCTGGACCCCCGGAAGAAACAGAGCATCATCGATTCAGGGGTCGAGATCTACAACGATACCTGCATGGTCGTGACCCCGCTCCGGAGCATCGGAATAGAGAGGGCGGGGACGGATTCCGGGAAAGCGGCCCATTACATCCCCAAGATGTCGAGGGTCGAAACGGACCTGCTCCCCCTGGAAAGGATCGTCGAGCTCTGCGTCGAATGAGCCACCATCATCCATTTTTCTTCCTGCTCCTCCTTTTAGTGTGATTGATCACCGGTATCAGGAGGATGACGAGGGACATTACGATCAGAAGGAGGGGGAGGATCGCATTTTGACCATCATCATCCGTGCTTTCGACCTTATGGTTCTCCCGCTCCTCTCTATCTTCAAGGTACTTCCTGACCTCATCGTTCATCGGTACCGCAAGGACCCTTGCCGAACCGTTCCAGAGTATAATGGTGCCGGTATCATCCCACATGCTGACGCTCCCGTTGACGACCGGCCGATCTGGCGGTATGGCGCTTTCCTTGAAGAGGTCTCCGAAAGATCCGCTGTCCACGACCAGTATCGTGAGGTCTATCGAAGCTGATTCGTTCCTGGGGTCCCTCACCGTCAGTACAAACCTGTGGATCCCCTCGTCACCGGACGCAACCGTTCCCCGGAGGGAACCGGTCGTGCTATCGAGCTTCAGGAACGTACCTTCGGGTGAAAGGGACCAGATCAGTTCCTCCCGCTCATCATCCTCGTCCTCGACCGGGAAACGGATGTCCAATCTCTCTCCAGCCACGGTCATGATGAAGATCGAACCGTTGAGGAAAGCGGGAGGATCGTTGCTCTCCGCCACCACCATCCTGAACTGAAGCAGCTCCTCCGATCCGTTCAGGGGTTTCGACCTAATTACCACCTCATGGGTCCCCACATCGTCCTGACGGGGGGTCCCGCAGAGCATCCCGCTTCCGGGATCGACGGCTGCGAAGTGGGGAACCCTCTCGAATACAAGCTGGATGGGCCCATCGCAGCGCTCCCTCAATTCCTTCAACAGGTCCAGCTCGAAGGGGACGTCCTCGCAGAGGAACACGACACTGTCCAGGGTCCTGATCCTCAGCTCATCCGAACTTGCATTGACGTACACTACGATCTGCCTGACGCATCTTCCCCCGTTCCCGTCCTCCACGCATACCTCCACAAGCCGGACCCCTACATCTTCCTCTCCGGGGGTCCCTCGGATCCTTCCAGTGAGCGGGTCTATCTCGAGGAATCCGGCCTCTCCCAGGAAGCTCCATTCAAGCTCATCGCCGGTCGGATCTATGTCCACGGCCTCCGGTTCCACGATGAGATCCTCACCCGGTCCAAGTTCGAGATATCTCGGAATTCTGATCACCTCGGGAGGATCGTTCGTGTTGAGGACGTTGAGGGTCACATGAAGGCTGCTTACGGGCTCGCCCTCGTACCTCACCAGAATGGAGAGATGATGGGTCCCGACGTGCTCGTTCAGAGGGGTGCCAGATACCACACATGTGACCGGATCGAAGGATATGAAATCAGAGTCCACCCACGTATCGTAACTGATGTTCTGGATACCGGACCCCGAAGCATGGAGAAGGAGGACCATCTCCCTGTCCTCCTCGATGGTGACCTCGGTGGAGGTCCTGCTCCAGGACGGGTACCAGCCGAGGTTCTCCAGGTCGTTGTTCGTGGCCGGGCGAACGATGATGCACGATCCCCCGTTGGGAAGCAGGTCCTCGTCTATAACGGTCCTCGCATCCACGAGATACCTCCGTATATCGATGATCCCGTTAAGGTCAGAGTATACCGTGGCCGAGAACACACTGCCAGCCCTGAGGGGGGCAAGGTCGACCACCGCTTTGGTGGCAAGAGGGCCGTTGACGGCGCCAATATACCAGACATCTCCCTTCTTCTTCATCGCCGATGCATACCTGCCGGGCATGTCATCCGGGTAGATCGCCTCGTCCCAGACCGTCGGGAGACGGCTCCAGGCCTCGAATGCCCCGGTATTTCCCATCTTCACCGGGTCCTGATACCAGTACATGCAGGTCACCGGAGAGAAATATACAAAGGGCAGTGCCATCTGATGGCAGTATGTGGTGCGGTCCTTGTAAGGAGCCGCCATTGGGGTGTAGTCCATCGGACCGCACACGGACCTCGTATAGGGCAGGAGAGAATTGTGAGAGGAGGTCGGGAAATGCTCGTTCCCCCTGACACCTTCGACAGATAGGATGTTGGGATAGGTCCTTGTCAGCCCCGTGGGCCGGTAATTGTCATGGATGATGACAAAGAGTCCATGGTCAGCGGCCTTTTTAACGGCGGAGTGGAGGAAGTTTATCCCCCCTTGCGACCTCCCGTCCACGAAACCGAACTTGATACCCTTGATGCCCCACTGCTGATAGAGCGGTAGGATCTCATCCAGCTGTTTCCTGAGGGAGCGGTTGTTAACGTAAAGGACCACTCCGATCCCTCTTTCCTTTCCGTACCTGACCACCTCCTGGATATCTAGGTCCGGTGCGGAGACGGTGGTCGCGTCAGATCTGGAATCATGTTCCTTGCCGTACCAGCCGGCGTCAAGATGGACATATTGAAGTCCGTTCTTACCGCAGAAGTCTATCACCGCCTTCGAGCCGTTGGTCGTGAGGGAGCAGTCCCTGAAGGCCTTTCCGGGAGCGATCCAGCTCGTATCCCCTATGCTGTTCTGAGGACATAAGGAGTACAGGATGTGGGAGTTCTCGAGAAGGTCTCCGGGTCCGCTACCGACGAGGACCACCCTCCACGGAGTTTCGAAACCGCCGGGCTTCACCACCATGGCACAGAGCTGGACCTGGAGCGAAGTGGACTGGTTCCCCGAGTTCTTGAGGAGCATCCTGGAGTGGTCCAGAAGAGCGGCTTCTCCTATCGATGCGTATCTACCGTTCTGAAGCTCGATGGTAAGGGGGACCTCGCACTCGGCCCGGACCTTGCTCAACGGGACCCTCTGGTACTCATCCTCTGTCCCGTATTCTGCGAAGCAGAGGAGGTCCTTCGTGAACGAGAAAGAGGTGGACTCCCCGACAATGACAGTCTTTCCGATCCCCTTCTGGTCGGGAACCGAATATCTCAGGGCGACTCCCTCGTTGTAGGCCCTGAAAGACAATCTGAAGGTCCTTCCCGCTCCCGTTGCCTCCTTCAGGGTGATCTCGGCGGACCTGAATTCTTCCTTGTAGACCGACCTCTCGGCGAAGTCCACCCGGTATTCCCCACGGCAGGTGTCCATAACCGCTCCCTGAAGGACGACAGGGCCGGAAGGAATGGCATCACCGTTCTCCAGGAGCAATCCCAGCCGGGACGCCTTGAGAACCTGCTCGTTACCGAACCACATGTCATAGGAGATTGAGGAGCCTCCGTACCAGAACCTGATTGTTGTCCTGCCGCCGGGAGAGACCAAGGATATGTTCGAGGCCCCCCGGGTAGCTCCTTCATCGTTCCCCGCCGGTGCGGCGCTCGCTGCCCCGGTCTCCAATCCGCGAGAGGTCTGTTCAGAGAGAATACCGGCAGATGAAAGCATAAGGGTGATGAGAATGGCAAACGCAAGCAGTTTGCCGGCTGGTGCCTGCCTGCAGGAGGTCTCCTCTACCCAAGGCATGAGATGTGATTCTTCTGGGCATATAACCGGGATACCACCCGGCTTTTTCACAATACTGGCCTGTCATGTCCTTATAAGATTTGTGGCATTTCGATTGCACATCGTCAACAATTCCGACCTGTGAAAGCAATTCGCCACAACGGTTATATAACTCGATCCGGCCAGAGATGTTCAACATCCACGCTGTACTGGATTTATATCCCCAAGCCGATGTCATCTCGATAGGGTATGTCATTTCCTCGGCATTTAGGAACGGGAGTATGGGCGATCGCAGCCCTTCTTTTTCTGGGAGCCCTTATATTACCTGTGCTCCAACGATCCGATGGTGCCGATCTCGATACGAGGAGCTCGGGAGCTTATCCGGACCCATTGATATCTCTGGAGAAAACACATGAGGGAAACAGGATCCTCTGCGTGGATATCTCCCCCGATGACGAGTACGCGGCCATCGGACTGATCAACGGGTCCGTCATCATCTACGATCTGGACACACGTGATATGGTGAAAGTACTGCACCCCGGTCTCTGGGTATGGGATGTCGAATGGTGTCCGGTTGACAGCAGGAACCTGTTGGCCGTTTCGACCGGGAAGAACTGGGACATCACCGAAGGTTGGTTGAAGATATATTCCACATCCTCCTGGAAGCTCGTAGAAGAAAAGAAGTACGACTCCCAGATCTCTTCGATCAGCTGGAAATCGGACGGATCCCTTATTGCCGTACCAGACAATAACCAATTATATCTGATATGGACAAACAATTGGACCCTGAAGGCAACCGAAATATTTTATTCCAACTTTACATGGGCTGTTGAATGGCAACCGCAGGGAGATCTACTTGCCGTAGGCAAGATGTCTTTCGATTTCGGAGAGGAAGGCGGATCCGTTGATATCCTGGACACAAACGACGATTTTTCCGTCTTCTCGCATATCGGCCCATTCTCGTTCACTCCCGATATATTGAGATGGGACAGGGGCAATTACAACCTTGGCATCGGGAACCTATCACTCGAAGTCTGGGACGTACATTCCTACGACCTTTCTTTTACCCAGGGATCCCCGGGAGAGGTATGGATAAGGGGGTGGGAATGGGCGAACGGAGTGGACGGTTTCTTTGTCGCGAACAACACGAAGGTGGAATTCTTCGATAAATTCCATCCGTGGAATTATATGTATATCGACCTTCCAGGATATATCCTCGGGATCTCCCTCTCCAGCAACAACTCTGTCCTTCTGGCAATTGCCTACGATACACTCTATTTCCTTGACATACAAGGGATGGAACCATCTCCCCCTACGGATAACGATACTGATGGTGATGGTGTCCTCGACATAAATGATGATTTTCCAACGGACCCTGCCGCGTCAGAGGATTCCGACGGGGACGGATATCCGGGAGAGTGGAATATCGGCAGGAACGAGAGCGATTCCACCACGGGTTTGAAGCTCGATGAATTCCCCTCGGACCCGAACGAATGGGCCGACAGCGACGATGATTCGATCGGAGACAACGGGGACGGGTTCCCCTACGATCCCGCGGCCTCCGTGGACTCCGACGGGGACGGATATCCGGACGAATGGAATCCTGGGATGTCGGAGAACGACTCCACCACCGGGCTCAAACTTGACGAGTTTCCGATGGACTCCACGGAGTGGGTGGACACCGACCGGGACGGTCGGGGGGACAATTCGGATGTTTTCCCCCATGACCCCGGTGAATGGGCCGATACGGACGAGGATGGGGTCGGCAACAACGGGGACGCTTTTCCCACAGATCCGGCGGCATCTGTCGACACTGACGGTGACCGTTTGCCCGACAAGTGGAATCCCGGCATGTCCGAAGCGGATTCGACGACAGGTCTCAAGCTCGACAGATATCCGCTCGATCCAAAGAACCTGCCGGACAGGAACAACAGCCTGCTCTCGTCCCCCTGGACCTATTTACCGATAATTCTAATTACCCTCACCGTGATTTTCACCCTCGCCGTTGTGATGATAGTCAGGGGCAGGAAGATATCCAACCAGCACCTGAACGGGGAAGAGGAACGGATCAGACGCTACCGCGAAGGTATCCTGAACGGCCTCGATGACCCGGACTTCGAGATCACCGACGAGGAGCTGATCGAGGCCCTGTCAAGGAAGCGGAAGAGCGGGGAGATCTCCGACGAGACCCTGACATACATCATCGAGAATGTGGTAGGCGATCGGTAGAGAGGAGAATGAGCATGCCGGGGGAGATGGATGTTCGTGATAACGAGACCCGCAGGTCCATCTACAAGCACATCATCAATTACCCCGGGGTCCCCTTCACCGTTCTGAAGGAGATCTTCGGGATCCCCGAAGGGACCCTAAGATATCATCTACGGTACCTTGAAAGGAAGAAACAGGTCCGCTCCCGTCTGGAGAACGGGAGAAGATGCTATTATTCCGCGGAGCGGGCAGAGGAGGGTGCCCCGATCCTCACACCCGGACGCATCACCCTCACCTCTGTTCAGGAGAGGGTGCTTTCCGCTGTCAGGAAAAGGGATGGTACGACTCAGAAGGTGCTTTGCTCCCTGACCGGACTGAACCGGTTCACCCTGATGTACAACCTGAAGAAATTGATCTCGATGGGGCTCGTCCGGCAGTATACCATGGGGAGGGAGGTCCATTACGAGTACATCTCGAGGTCCCGGCTCGAAAGGGAGATACTGAGAAGGGCGGCGGTCGACCTTCTGTACGGCAGGATAGACGAGGATACCTTCGAGATGATCGTGGAGCGACTCGGAAAGGAATGAGACTACTTCTTCTTGATCGATATCCTTTCCTTCTCCTTGGCCTGGGAAACCCGGAAGAAGGACCGGTGGAAGTTCCTGAGCTTGAAGGACTGGAGCGACCTCGTTACCAGGTCGCTTCCGGTTATCCCGCTGGTCTGTGAATCTATATAGTCGAAGGAGAGATGGGCGAGACCGCATCTCAGATAGCTCGTGAGCTTCTCCTGGGAGGCCCCCTGCTTGTACAGTATCATCAGCCAGTCCCGGAGCTTCTTCTCCCCCTTCTTGAAGTTCTCGTCGGGGAGCTTCCCTCCGCTCCTCCTCATGTAGCTGTTGAGCATGTCATGGACCGTCTGATAGTCGTTCTTGAAGTCCTTTGAAAGGATCCCTTCCTTCATGAGCTTCTCGTCGAGCCTCCGGACCGTTCTGGAATCTGCCATGTTGATCCCCCTTTTTTTCCTTTAAATGATGAAGAATTCCAAAGTATAACCGTTTTCTCCCGTCATTGTCCTCTGAAAAACCTTAAAAAGCATCGTTTGATGGTCCTAGTGATATCATGAGGATAGCTTCCCTGATATACGACAGGTGCCAGCCCAAGAAATGCGGCAAGGAATGCTTCAACTTCTGCCCCAGGGTCAGGGCGGGGGACGACATCTTCTCCTTCGACGAGAAGGACAAGCCCATCATCGACGAGATGCTGTGCGTGGGCTGCGGCATCTGCGTGCATAAATGCCCCTTCGATGCCCTGAGGATCACGAACCTCCCCGAGGAGCTCGAGGAGGACATGATGCACCAGTTCGGCCCCAACGGTTTCAGGCTCTTTCGCATCCCCTACCCGCAGGAGGGAAGGGTCCTCGGACTTCTCGGCTCCAACGGTATCGGGAAGACCACCATCCTCAACATCCTCTCTGGAAGCATGCTCCCCAATTTCGGAAGGGGCATCGAGGGGGACGAGGACGAGGGAGAGGAGCCCAGGGCCTTCGGCTCGAAGAGGCTGGACCGGGAGGACCTGGAAAAGGCCCCCGAGGACTGGAGCGACGTCATGGAGCGCTTCTCCGGTACCGGACTCTACGAGCACTTCGAGAGGATCGCCCACGGAAAGATGGTGTCCGGCCTGAAACCCCAGTACGTCGACAACATACCCAAAGCCTTCACCGGGAAGGTAAAGGAGCTCCTTTCAAAGGTCGACCCCAAAGGTGTCGAGGAGATGGCAAAAAAGCTCGAGATCGAGCATATCCTCGACAGGACCCTTGACAAGCTCTCTGGGGGCGAGCTCCAGAGGGTTGCCATCGGGGCAACCCTGCTGAAAAAGGCGGACTTCTACTTCCTCGACGAGCCCTCGTCGTACCTCGACATCAGCCAGAGGCTCAAGGTCTCCCAGATGATCAAGGAGCTCGGCGACACGAAGCAGGTGATGGTCGTCGAGCACGACCTCGCCATACTCGATTTCCTGGCGGACAACGTCTCATTGATGTACGGTGAAGCGGGCGCCTTCGGCATTGTCACGAAGCCCATGACCGTGAAACAGGCCATCAACACCTTCCTGGAGGGATACATGAGGGTGGAGAACGTCAGGTTCAGGGACAAGCCTGTCGAGTTCTACGTCCACCCTCCAAGAACGGAATGGAAGGGGGGCGAGCTCCTGAGGTTCCCGAAGCTTGAAAAGAGCTTCGAGAACTTCAGGTTCGTATCGAAGGGCGGCATCATACACATGGGTGAAAGCGTCGGGTGCGTCGGCCCCAACGCAACGGGGAAATCCACCTTCGTCAAGATGCTGGCGGGCGAGATAAAGCCCGACAAGGGGAGCATCGAGACACCCTTCAAGATATCCTACAAGCCCCAGTACATCCGGCACAACTTCGAGGGGTCCGTCAGGGATTATCTCATCGTTGAGCTCAAAGATGTATTCATGTCCGGGTTCTTCAAGGCGGAGCTTGAAGGGCCGCTCTCCCTCAAGCACCTGTATGACAAGGAGATGAGCAAGCTGTCGGGAGGGGAGCAGCAGAGGGTCGCCGTTGCCAGGGCGCTTGCGGAGGAAGCCGACCTCTACCTTCTGGACGAGCCCTCCGCCTACCTTGACGCGAACCAGAGGATGGAGGTCGCAAAGATCATCAGAAGGGTGATCGAGAAGAGGGGGCGCTCCGGGTTCATAGTGGACCACGATGTATACTTCATCGACCTGGTCTCAGACACGCTGATGGTCTTCCAGGGGGAGCCATCCGTTAGCGGTTCCGCCATCGGCCCCCTGGAGCTGAGGCAGGGGATGAACCTGTTCCTGGAAGATGTGGGGGTTACCTTCAGAAGGGACATGGAGACCAAGCGCCCGAGGATCAACAAGAAAGGCTCAAGGCTCGATGAGGAACAGAGAAGGAAAGGGGAATACTACTACGGTTGATCCGTGAAGCCAAAGGCGTTCAGAAGCTCCGCCTCGAGCCCGAGAGAGGATGCGACCTTTCCCTGTTTAAGCACCTCGAGCGAGGACCCGAGGCCCAGCAGGGACCTCATCGTCTGGATGCCCATTATCGTGTCGGCACCCTTGGGATACTTCAGAAGGTCCTCCTTCCCCATCTCATGGAGCTTGCCCGTGTATCCCATCACCAGGGAGTTCTGAACGACCTGGAACCAGAGCGCCCCCACCACCGCGGCCGAGAACACGTACCTGAACGGGACCTTATTTCCTGATACGGCCCTGTAGAGGTTGATATCCTTCATTATCTGATTGTAGTCGCCCTTCGCCATGTAGTACTCGATGAACAGGGTTATGAGCTGCCTTTCCTCCAAACGGTACTTCGAGCTTACGTTCCTCAGGAACTGGCGCGATGCGAGATACCTCGCCTTGTTCATTGAGTTCAGGACCATGGCCAGGTCCTTGAGGGGGAGGGCCTTTGCCATCTCTCCCGATTCCGCTCCGAAGGGTTTCCAGTCGAAGTGTTCTATCATGAAATTGCCGTCCTGGTCCATTTCGACCCTGTCCAGGCGGGGGTCGACACCGGACGGGACCATCGGCGATCCCGAGAATTCCCTGAGGGACGAGAAACGGGTCCTGAGGGAGTTCTCCCTCTTCAGAAAGCCTTCCCTCATCAGGGCGAGATCGAAAAGGTCGACCCCCTTGATCCGGGTCTTGTCCTGTTTGAGGGCCTTCATTATCCTCCCGCTCTCGGGGTTGAGCCTCTGCCTGTCCCCAAGGAGCTTGGTGAACTCCTTCCTGAGCTCCAGCAGATAGAAGGATGAAAGGCCGACTATGGAGCCGACGTCCGATGTGCTGAACTCCCCTGGATTGAACAGCTCTATGATCTCGGAGGAGAATCCCTTCTTCCCCGTCGACCTGATGTCATGATCCAGCAGTATCCGGCCGTGGAGCTCCCCGAGCACCGCCCCCATGGAGAGCGCCGCCTTGATGGATGGGAGGTCCTCCGCGGAGGAGAGCCTCATGAGGTACTTCTGGACCTTCTCGACCGGGAGGGAATGGAATTCCTCTATCAGGTCCTTGAGGTCCGAAAGGAAAGGCCGGAACCCGGAACCGGAGCTCTTCCTGCTGTACATGAGCCTTGACCATGACAGAGAGGAGCTTCCATCATCCCAGAACGAGATGCCCAGAAGCGTCGGGGAGAAAACGAATCCCGTACTGTTCAACCTTGACAGGACCAGTTCGCCGGTGGGCGGCCTCAATGACGACCTCCTGATGTCGAACATCAGACGTCCGCCGGGCAGCTCGCACCTGACCCTTGTCTCACCGTTCTCCCGAAGCAGCTCCGGCTTGGCATCGCCGGAGGTCAGTCCGGAGAGGGTGGGGGACGACCATGGACCGAACCTCTGATACCGGAGATCGCTTCCCGCGGAGGTCTCGAGCTTCGCCGAGTTCCGGAAAAGCTCCGTCTGGTGCCTCAGGACCTTCAGAAGGGTTTCCCCGTCAAGGTTGTCGACGGAGGCGCGGTCACCGTCGGTGGTCCAGATGTGGTAGCTCCTTGCACCGTCGAAGACAAGCATGTGGGTGCCGGCCCCGTCAGGGTCCCGCACGTGGTCGATGAGCTCGAAGCGGTCCGGGTCTATACCTGGCAGTGACTGGGGGAGGAGCCTGGCCATGAGCTCCAGGTATTCACCGCTGCTATACCCTTCATTTTCCTTCAGATCGGACCCTCAGGTCTGGTGGACCCCGTATCGGGGGATTCACCCCATTGTCGCTACTCCCTATTAATCGATTCCCCGATGGGGTTTACCCTGGATATGAAGTTGACCCTTCCCCGACATATCCTCATTCTGACCATACGGTCCACCCATCGATTGAAACCCCTAAATAATAAAATGCGAATGGAGGCCCATGGACGACGTCCTGAAGGACCTTCTTGACGGTCGCATCACACTCGAGGATGCCAAGAAAGAGCTGGAGCACAGGCTTTTCGGGTCTGAACATCACACACTTGACACCGGAAGGGAGCACAGGACCGGCATTCCAGAGGTCGTTATCTCGGAGGGCAAGACCTTCAGCCATCTTCTGGAGGCCGTATCGGACTTCATCGGGAGAAAGGGCAAGGTGATGGTATCCAGGCTCGACGGGGAGACGTCGTGCAAGCTGGTTGGCGAGCTCTCGGAACGGTTCGAGGACCTGGACTACGAGATGGACGGGGATGCGAGGTTCCTGGTCGCCTGGAAAGGGGACAGGACCGTAAGGGATACCGGGGGAAAGGTAGGGATCCTGACCGCAGGGACCTCGGACATACCCGTTGCCAGGGAAGCTCAGATAGTTGCCAGGGAGCTTGGCTGCTCGGTGAAAGCATTCCATGATGTGGGGGTAGCCGGTGTCCACAGGGTGATGGGGCCCCTGAAAGAGCTGAAGGACTGGGGGGCGGATGTCATCATAGTGGCCGCGGGAAGGGAGGGAGCCCTCCCCACCCTTGTATCAGGCATGGTCGACATGCCGGTGATCGGGCTGCCCATATCCACCGGATACGGGATCCACGGCAAGGGCGAGACGGCCCTGTTTGCAATGCTCCAGAGCTGCTCCCCCCTCGTCGTTGTGAACATAGACGCCGGTTTCGTGGCCGGGGCCGTGGCCGCGAGGATCGCCAACCACCACCGGGAGAAGCCCTCTCACTAGTAGTTATTTAATAGGAGTTCCCGTTTACCATCCCTTCACTGCGCCAGGCGATCCCATGTCCCCTGAAGAGCTTCCCGAGGAACTTGTGAAGGAACTTTCCGATTCCGAAAAGAGGCTCAAGGCCCTTTATGAGAAGAGAGACCACTTCAACGAGGAGGCGAAGGTCTACAGGGAGATGAGGGATGACCTTCACAAGAAAAGGAAAGCCTTCCTTGACGGTATCCAGGAGCTAAGGGCGAAGAGGACCCAGCTGCTGGAGGAGATGAAGGCTGCCAAGGCGAGAAGGGAGATGTTCAACGAGAAGGCAAGGGCGCTCCTTGGCATCAAGCGCCACAAGGACCAGGATGCCAAGAGGGAGAACCCCTACGAGGACATCCATACCCTCGACATCGAGCTCCGAAAGCTCGAGGAGCTCTACCAGACACGCTCTCATTCCCTGGAAAAGGAGAGGGAGATCGTCAAGTCCATCGAGGAGAAGCGCAGGAAGATGAAGGAGCTCCAGGCCAAGGAACCGGTATTCCAGGCTGCCAAGGTGGAGGCCCAGAACAAGGAGGAGGAGATCAGGGAGTACAGGCGGCTTGCCGACGAGGAGCATGCAAAGGTGCAGGAGATATTCCTAAAGCTCCAGGAGCTCAACGAGAAGATGGGCGAGATATCTCCGACGCTTGACCACCTGAGGAAGGAGGCTGACAAGAGGCATGAGGAGTACCTGAAGGTCAGGAAGCAGGCGGATGCCTACCACCAGAGGTCGCTCGAGCTCAGGGAGAAGGTGATCGCCCTCAGGCAGGAGAGGGACCAGATCCGAAAGGATGCGCGGGACCTGATCGATGATCAGAACAGGATGGTATCCGAAGAACTGGACAGCGAGGAGAAGCTTGATGACGCGGCCGACAAGGCCGTCGAGATGCTGATCAAGAAGGGAAAGATATCCCTTTAAGGGACAATACGGGAAGAAAACCGGTGTTTCCGACAATAAGTATAAATAACACCTGTATACAAGAAAATAGTGGAAAGGGTTCGATGCGTACCAAGGGATGCACAGTGGACGGCAAGACGGTGATGAACAGGGTGTGAAACGTAATGAACATAAGATTCGGTCCGGCAGGCATACCGCTCTCCTGCAAGGGGAGGACCCTCAAGGACGGTATTGAGGACATACATGCTCTCCAGCTCGACGCCATGGAGATCCAGCTACTGAGGCCTCAGAGGGATATCCCCGAGGACCTTGATCTCATAAGGGAGCTTGGAGAGGAGCTCGACGTGAAGCTCTCCATCCATGCACCCTACTACATGGACCTTCTCGGAGACGAGGTCTACAAGGAAAGATCGATCGAGAACGTGTCCTGGTCCGGAGAGATGGCTGTGGCCCTGGGGGCCGATGTTGTCAGCATACACGTTGGAATGTATCACGATCACGGAACGGACGATGCCCTTGACATCGCGATCAAGGAGGTCAGGAACCTCCGGGACAAATTCAAGAAGCTCGGATACGAGGCCCAGTTGGGGATAGAGACCAGCGGAAGGCAGAAGGTATTCGGCTCCCTGGATGAGGTACTCACCATCGTAAAGAGGGTCCAGAGAACGATCCCCGTTCTCAATATCCCCAACATCCACTCCCGGGAGGGGGGCAGCCTCAGGGAGATGGACGATTTCGAGGAACTCTTCGAGAAGGTCCACCACGTGACCAAGTCCGATCAGTTCTACCTGCACTTTTCCGGCGTCGAGCACGCCGACGGCGACAAGATAATGGCAACGCCCATCAAGAAGGGCGATCTCAGGTTCGACCCGCTGGCGGAGATGATGCTGAACCACGAGGACTGGGATTTCAGGGTGATCTCCGAGTCCCCGCTCTTGGAGCATGACGCCGTTTACATGAAGCTGATCCTGGACAGGATACAGCAGAGGAGGATCCAGAAGGAGGAAAGGCAGAAGGTGAAGCCACCTGCCTGATGATCACTGACCCCCCTCTGATATCCGCCATTCCAATACGCGAAAGAACATTATGCGCAAGGTTCCAAAACATTAATGAACGGCTTTGTCCAATGACCTACCGGAGCGAGATTGCTGGCCCAAGGGTGGATAACATGGTCAAGAAGAACACATTGACGATCATTGGCGTTGTTGCAGGTGTATTCATCCTGGTTATTGCAGGTGTGATCGGGATCCCGTGGGTCGTCGACTCCTTCAGCGGAGGCGGCGGGGGCGGAGGCGACGACAATAAAACGGTCGAGGAGCCCAACATTGCGCCAACTGCCATCCTGAAGGTCGACAAGGAGATGGCAAGGGAAGGCGAGGGAGTTACATTCGACGGGAACGAATCCTTCGATATCGATTACGAGGGGAACCTCACGAACAGGGGGATATTCAACTACATCTGGGACTGGGGGGACGGCTCCAAACTGGAAAAGACCGAGAACGGGACCGTGATACATGTCTTCACGGAGCAGGGCATCTACGATGTCAAGATGACGGTCATCGACGAGGACAACGCAATGGACAATGCCACCGTCACGATCACTATAGTGCCCCAGGATGTCATCATAAACTCCGGCACCCAGGTCCTCATAGGGGAGCCCCTGATCCCGGGCATCCGGATCATCAGCAACACCACAGAGGTCAACTGGACCATCAAGAGGAACGCAATGTACATGGAGCTGAACATCACGGTCACCGGCTTCTACGCCCAGGAGATCTCCTCCAACAAGGTGGACCTTCTCCTCTACAATCCCTACGAGAAGCTCATGGCCAACGAGACAGTCGAGGTGATGGGGACCGAGCAGGTCGCCTGGGATTTCGAGGACAGGGATATTTCTGTCCCGGGTGAGTATTATATCTTCATTCACTGCACCAAGGGGGCTGCGTTCGTTTCGGTCGAGGGATTCGTGACCTACGTCGAGCGATGATCCCGAAAAGGACAGTTGGGGGATGTCTGAGAACTGGGTTAAGAACCTTGTAGTAGCGTCCTCCCTTGCATTCACCATCTATCTGGGATTCGGACTCATTCTGCCTCTTTTTCCCTCATACGTTCTACTGCTGGGAGGAGGGGGGACCGAGGTCGGGATCCTGCTTTCCTCCTTCATGCTCACCAGGGCATTCCTGGCAAGGCCCTTCGGGAAGCTTTCCGACAGGATCGGCCGGAAGAAGGTCATCATGACAGGGATGTTCACATACGCGGTCCTGGCATACCTTTTCACGCTCCCGGACAGCTGGTTCGGCCTCGTCTTCGTCAGGCTTTTGCAGGGGGCCGCTTCCGCCATGGTCTGGCCGGTGGGCGAGGCCCTTGTGGTGGATTCGGCCCCGCAGGAGAAGAGGAGCAAGGCGATCTCCATCTACATGATCATCTCCAACGTCGGTTTCATTGCCGGTCCTTTCATAGGTTCGGGCATCCAGTTCTGGGCCACCCACGGTCTTGGTGCCAGCGAGCTCGGATCGGTCAGGATGCCGTTCTATTTCACCAGTGCCATTGCTCTCATAGGCGCGATCGTCGGTCTAATTATGCTCAAGGATGTTCTACCTACCGAGAAGGACCTCAAGAAAAGGGAGCTCCAGATAAAGAAGGCGATCTCGAAGCTCAGTCCTCGCATCAAGAGGTCGCTCTACATGCTCTATTCCAACTCGTTCTTCGAGGGCCTCTCGTGGTCGCTCGGCTCCGTGGTCATGTTCCTGTTCATGGACGAGATCTATGGGATGCCTAACGAGGTGTTCTCCATAATGTTCGGGGTCTCACAGGCCATCGGAATGATATTCCTCTTCCCGGCGGGGGTATTCTCCGACCGGTCAAAGAAGAAACCCTTCGTTGTCTACGGCAGCCTTGCTTCCAAGTTGTCCACAATTCTTCTTGCACTCACGCCCCTGCTTCCCTTCGGATACTGGCTTGCTTGGATCTTCTTCACGGGAAAGGATTCCGGAAGGCAGATAGCCACACCTGCGACGAGGTCCCTCCAGGCGGACTTGGCCCCGGTGGTCATCAGAGGTCGGCTGATCGCGACGATACAGGCCTATTCCAATATAGGCGCGCTCATCGGGGCCTTAGCAGGTGGATTCATCTGGGACTTCACCCATGACAGATACTTCTACATACTGCTGATGGACCTTCCTGGCTACACCATTCCGTTCCTGTTCTCCGCAAGTATGGGCATAGTGGCCGCCTTGCTCGTCCTGAGGTATGTCTACGAGCCCCCCAAGGGGAAGACGATCGGCTGATATTTCGATGCAATTCGCCTTTTCATTCGCAATAGATAAATAACAGTGCATTTCTGGGTAAACGATGGCGGAGCTGGAACCTTACTGGATACTTTCCGAGGCGCTTCTTCTGATAACATTCCTGATGCTGATCGTCACCTACATACTCCTTCCAAGCAGGAAGGACGTGAAGGCGGGGGTCAAGAAAGTGACGGGATGGATACCGGCGCTGCACGGTGTCATGTTCGTCCTCTCCGGGGCGATCATCGTCATCTCCCTGGCCCTGGTGAATAACAATGTGATCATCATAGCGACCGGGGTCATACTGATGGTGGCGATAATCCTCGCCTTCATAGACTATTTCCTCACCAAGGGCCTAATAAACAAGGTCCAGGCGGAGGCGGGCATCCACCATGCGGTGGAGCTGACGAACCATACCCCTGACCATACGCCGCATCCTCCCCACCATGTTCAGGCCTACCAACCACACGGTCATACTCATGCCCCGCAGACTCCTGTCGGAAGCGGGGCCCAGGGAAAGATGATGATGGTGGAGTGCCCCCAGTGCGGGGGGCACATCAACCTCCCTGAAGGCTCCCATCAGATCACGTGCCCTTACTGCGGTCTTTCGGGTACTCTGTGATCGTTATTCTTCCCTCAGTCAAGGGGATTCTTGCATTCCGGACAGAGGAACCATCCTTTCTGGACAGTTGCACCGCAGTGGGGACATTCCATCTTTGGTGCAGCTTCACCTCTTCCGGGGGGCAGTCTTTCGGTCCTCTCAGTCTCCCGGGCGGGTGAGAGTTCCCTTGTATGTGTGTGGGCTCCGAGACCCGGAGCGTGACCGTGCCTTCCTCCAAGATGAGGCTGCTCGTCGTAGTATTCCTCGGAGGCTGCTGCCTGCTCTTTCTTGCGTTTTGAAATGATGAAGAAAGCCGCGACCAGGATGATGACGATCACAACTATCAAGATGATGACCACAGGTATCACCCATCCCATGGTCTCGTTCTTTTCCACAATATCATCATCGTCATCGTCATCATCAATTATGATGGGGGGAATTGTGAACTTGAGTTCCACCTTCTGGTCAGTGGTATCCATGTTGTCTTTTTCGAAATAAAGATAGACCGTCTTCGGACCATCACTTTCGAAGGCATGGTCGAACTCGTCCTCCGATGAGATTATCTCACCATTATATTCCCACTTTGGTTCCATATCCTCATCGAAAACGGACTGGACCATTCTGTCGACCTTGAAATGTACTTTCCTGGCCTCATTGACATTACTTGTGGTTGGATCATCATCCGGTACGATGTATGAGTATTCTCCAAGGACCAGAGGCTGGTCGTAATCATCAGGGTACCTGGGCTCTTCACTTGTAAGCTTCAGGACCACTTCTGTCGTATCGAAGGCTCCCTTGGCGTCGGTAACCTTCAGCACCACAGTGATGTTGATGACACCGACGAAACCGCCCGGTCCCTGCCATATCTTCCAGTCGTTGAGTTTCAACCAGAACCTGCCAATGTTCTCGTTGAAGCTCCATTCGAGGTCCTCCTCGAGGTCAGCGTAGGGTAGCTGGTCAACGATGGGGTCGACACCTGCGATATCATCCAGCATGTTGATGGAAATTATCAATGTGTCACCAGGGTCCGGGTCGGGAGGAGGCGGTGGTTTTTTGCGTCCCGTTACTTTGGCACTGATGGCATCCGATTTCATGTTTTCCTTGA
>JBLIRI010000037.1:0-19159 GCA_049472235.1 Thermoplasmatota archaeon
CTCCCATTTCTCACCGTCCTCTCTGAGGTCGAACTTTGATACGTAATCCTGGTCCTCCCAGCCCATGGGGGCAACGGAGCCTTCGACGATCAGGGGAAGGGAGTTCGCGACCTTGATGGAGACATTCACAAGGACCTTGTCCGTGGAGGAGGTCACGTTCACGGTGAAGTTCGTGTATCCCACATCATCGTTCCCGGGGGTCCCAAAGAGGAGTCCGCTGTTCATCTCCAACCATTCGGGTTTGTCAACGAATGTCCAGCTCAGGTTCTCGCCGGAGATGTTGACATTCTGCAGGAATCCGTTGAAAGGCTCATCCTCCGTTGCATTGAAGGTATAAGGCACTTCAGCCCGGGTCGGGACTCCATCTTGTCCTGAGGAGAACCGCAGGTCGGTAAGGGGGGCAATAAAGAATGTGATGAACAGTAAAAGACCAACGAGAAATATCCTTGTGGAACCGTTCTTCATTCTTCTTACCCGTCACGATGAATCCCTTAGGAATATATTATTCCTGGGTATCTGGTCGGGATTCTGATACCAGGCCATTCACCGGCCGATGAGCTTCCCCAAAGATTTATTAATACCTGCTCTATATCAGCCAATGCCCAGGGGTGGTTTCGTTCACTCATGGTGCTATCGCCAACGGACAGCGGGGTGGGGTAGCCAGGATATCCCGTCGGGCTCATAACCCGAAGACCAATAGTTCAAATCTATTCCCCGCTACCATTTTTTATGCAAGCAACATATGATCAATAACTTGAAAAATTGTCCGCATAATGAAATTTATCATTGACGGCCTAATTATGCTGGGTCTTCACATCTATGATGTGGAGATTAGCAAAGAACCGAAGGCGAAGCCTGTTCTTTGCGATAACCTCGAACTTCCGTGGCTATCTTCATTTGACGAGAGGAAGTTACGAATCATATTGATGTTAGGGGATAGATTTGAACCAGTGATCACATAGTAAGCAGCTTGGCTCATCTGGATACCTGAGATATGATCCATCAATTCGGTATCTTTCTCGCAACAAGTTCCTGGAATAAATCTGTGGTCCTGTATATTATCCAGTTCTTCTCCTGCCTCCCCTCTATCAAACCCGCCTCCTTGAGCTGTGAAAGATGGTATGATAATTTCGAATTCGAGATCTTGATCAGCTCCTTTATGCAGCAGACGCACAGCGGCTGAACATCCAGTATATGGGCGATCTGCAATCGTAAAGGGTCCGACAGCGCCCTGTGTATCCTGCTCGACCTCTCGATCTCGGAAGGTCCCGGGATCCTCCTCTGGATCTCCTGGAGTCCCCCCAGACTTTCAATATCTTCCTTTATGGGGTCCGGTATCTCCAATCGCTCACCTATTTCAAGATATTTTGAAACAGGAATATATTTATACCGGTCGACCTTAACCTATTTCAAATAAATTTGAAACAGTGTTATCATGGACATCGGCGGGATCTTCATAAGGGCGTTTCTCTCGGGATGGGATTCCTTCCTGGATTATGTCACGAACCATACACTTACCTGTCTTGTCCCGGCACTTTTCATAGCGGGTGCCATAGCTGCCTTCGTCAAGAAGGAGGCGATCCTGAAGTACTTCGGCCCCGATGTTAGAAGATATGTGTCCTACCCACTTGCAGCCTCTTCCGGGATCATCCTTGCAGTCTGTTCATGTACGATCCTGCCCCTCTTTGCAGGCATTTACAGAAAGGGATCGGGCATCGGCCCCGCAACCGCTTTTCTGTACTCCGGACCCGCTATCAATGTCCTGGCGATCGTGTATACCGCAAGCGCGCTTGGATACGACCTCGGCGCAGCCAGAGCTGCCGCCGCGATCATCATGTCGGTGGTGATAGGGGCATACATGGCGATCATCTTCCGAAAGCATGACAGGCAGCTGATCTCGCAGGCAAGGAAGGCCGCTCTTTCAACATTGCCAGAAAATGAAAATGATCGACCCCGGTGGGTGGTCCCATTGTTCTTCCTGCTCCTTGTGGGGGTCCTTGTGATCGGGGCGTCCTCGCTCACATGGCTGGTCAAGGGCCCTATTGTGGGAATGCTCATACTTGGGATAGTTCTGATAGTTGCGAGGATGTTCGAGCGGGGAGAAACGAAGGACTGGTGGCTTGAGACCTGGTTCCTCACGAAGAAGATCCTTCCTATCCTTGTGATAGGAGCTTTCGCCGTTGGGGTCATCGCCTATTTCCTTCCACCCGAGACCTTCAGGAACCTTCTGGGGAACGAGGGACTCTCAGCGAACCTCCTTGCAGCTGTTATAGGCGCCATCCTCTACATGCCGACCCTTCTCGAGGTCCCCATAATCGGGGAGACCTTCGGTTACAACGATGGTATCATGGGGTCCGGTCCTGCATTGTCACTGCTGCTTGCCGGACCGGCCGTTTCGCTTCCCAACATGATCGTTCTTTACAGAATAATGGGGTTAAAAAAGACTATGGTCTACATCGCCCTTGTCATATTGATCTCAACTATGGCAGGTTATGTGTACGGGAATCTGATCGCATAGAGGTGAACAAATTGATGAAGATAGAGGTCCTGGGGTCCGGATGCGCAAAATGCAAGCTGCTGCATTCCAATGTCGAAAAAGCGGTGAAGAAGGCAGGCATAGAAGCGAATATCGTGAAGGTCGAGGATATCGTGGAGATAATGAACAGAGGTATCATGATAACTCCCGGTTTGGTCGTCAACGGGAAGGTCGTTCTTTCCGGAAAAGTACCGGATGTCGATGAGATAGTGAAGTTGTTGCTGACAAAATGAGACCGGAAGGTCCTGAGACCTCAATTACCCGATACCTCATAAATTTTAATTACGAATACAATTCTAGAACCCCATGGGCCAATTGTCGACCCATGATCATATCCTTCTCGGGATACGGCTCCTCCCCGATTCCCGCCTGGCATATGCCGACAGGGAGGAGCTCGGGAGGTCCCTTGGTTTTTCTTTTCTCACTGTAAGAAGGTCCATCACCGATCTCAAGAAGAGCGGTTATATCATAAAGGAAAAGGAAGGAAAAAAGACCTTCTTCAGGATAACAAAAGAAGGGATGGAGAAGGCGAATGAACTATATTCCGATATCAGCAATCTCTATTTCACGACCCAGCGTCACCGTGTTCCGGCCTCGATCAGATTAGTTGAGGTTCTCAACTTGATCAACAATCCATTTTTCAAGCCATTCCTTCTGAAGATGTATCTGGAAAAGGACCATTTCGATCTTCTGGATACATTGAGGACCTTTGAGATGTTGAGAAAGGAAACTTCTATCTATAATCTGTTCGAGAAGATCGACATATTTCATGGTTCCCCGGGATTACCAAATTTCACCCACAGCTTTATGGAATCCACCCTCTTCGGGATAGAAGCGGGAGAGCAAGACCCCAATATGGCCCCTATATCGAAGAACATAGAGGTCACACTCATCGAAGCCGATATTAAAGCTGTAAGGGGTGAGCTGGAAGAGGCGCTTTACCTCTACCAATCCGTTCTCCAGAAACCTGATCTTCCCCAAGAGCTCTGGTTCATCGCAAGTATCGGGAGGATCAAAACATATGTACGAATGGGTTTAAGGGAAGAATGGGAAAAAGCATTGGATGAGACCAGACGTCTAACAGACAACAAGATCGTGCATGGGTATCTGAATCAGGTAGAAGCCGATATGCTTGGAGTCCTTGGTGATCACGAAAAGGCCAGGACCCTTTTCGAGAAGGCGATCGGAACCTTTCTCCACTATCATTATCCGATCTTCCTATCCATCACATACAACAATTACGGAGTCCTGATGTTTAATATGGAAATGTATGATGATGCAGAAAAGTTATGGAAAAAAGGCAAAAGATATGCTTCTGAATGCGGTAACAAATATACCGAGGTATCCATTACCATCAATCTGGCGAGCATCACCAGGTTAAAAGGCGACCTGAAAAAGGCAAGACAGTACCTTGAGAATATCAAAGGAGAATGCCTGTCTCTGAACAGCTTGGAAATGTTATCATCTGTTGAATACAACCTTTCCCTGATAGAACTATCAGAAAAGAATTTCCGGGAAGCGATAGAACTTTTCAATAAATCGTGTTTCGAAACCTATCCTCTTCTATCAGAGGTGTTAATAGAGGAAAGGTATGTCGTGTTCAAGAGAGAGGCCGAAAAGCATAAATACACCCCCCTCCGCAGAGGTCCAAAATACGATTTAGCTTATATAGGATGACCCCAAAATCGTGATTTATGACCCGAATTGCACCTCTCCTTGCTGGCGCATTATCGGCAGCATCTTTGCTGCTGATAATTTTGATCTTGGATCCCGTGAGCGCGGATCCCCAGGATTTCAAGGCGTTGATCATAGTCTCAGATTTCGAGGGGACCGATCAGCACGAACTGGGGAAGGCGATCGCCTTCTATGATAATCTCATAGAAAATGGATACCACGATGAAGATATCATCTTTCTCACCTCGGAAGACACCTCATGCACGGACGATAACGTAACGATCGACATAATCAAAGATGCTTTCCAATGGCTTATCGATGAAGGTAAACAAAAGACAACAGTGAACGTTTACATAAGCGATAATTCCCACAACGTCAACTCCACGAGTTACTATCGGTTCAGCGATGGCATCGTCAACTGCTCGGATATTATCAGATGGATCGATCAGATCAGTTATGACAATTTGAACTACATCACCCTTGGCAACCACTCCGGATGGTTCGGACCCCAGCTTGTTGGAACGAACAGGGTGGTGATAAGCTCCATGAGGGAGTTCGAGGAGTCCTTCGTGGACCGCTTCAACATCACAAGGAGTCTGAAGAACCCAAATGCGGATACGAACTGCGACGGAGAGGTCTCCTTCGTGGAGGCTTTCTACAGCGAGGAAAAGCTGCTGATCCGCTACGATCAGCATCCCGTACTCTGGTGCCCGTGATGGATCTGGAGGAAAAGAATTGAAGACAACGATCGAAGTGCATGCGGATGATTATCTCCAGGAACTGGAACGGATCAGGAGAGTAATGGCCCAAGACCAGACCTTCCCCGAGGGGGAATGCGCCATATGCGGGTCCGGGGAGAATATCGGCATGCATCCTATCATATCCAGGGAACTTCAGTTCTCAAAGAAGGTCCCGGCCTGCAGAGAATGCAGCCGACACTTGAATGATACCTCGATCGAGGACTTCTTCCAAAGGATCAGGCTAAAGGAGCACTTCCTCTGGAACCAGATCGTAGCTCACAACATCCGCAAGAACACCTGGATCTCCAGGTTGGCATTCGACGTACTCAAGGAATGACGCTCCTCTGATGAATGCGTGTAAGTAAAGGAGAAAAGGGGGCCGGGAAGAGTGGATCGAAAGATCCTCTTCATTGGTCCTGAAGAGGAGAATAACAGGACCCCGCAACGGGTCAGCGGGGTCCACCCTTTTCATTCAGCCAGAGCCAGCTCCGAAAGGCCGACCAGGGCTTCAGGCGATAAAGAATTATCCGAGGGGCTCTTACCTGGAACTGGTGGTCACCGGTTGAGATCTCACGATGGTCTGGAACTCGTCAGGGTAGCGACAGGGGAACAGATCCTGAAAGAGAACGAGATAAGAAGGGTCGTTTTCATCATTGAGCAGAAGGTCGACCCCGTCCTGGAATTCGATGAGTTCGAATCCGGATCCGTCCATTTCCTTCTCCTCAAGGAAGGGGAGCCCATCGGGTGTTCCAGATACCGCTGGGAGGGAGACTCCATCAAACTGGAGAGGTTCGCTATCTTAAAAGAGGAGAGAGGAAAAGGATACGGCAGGTTTATCATTGAATGCATGCTTGAGGAGGTGCTTCCTCTCGGACCTCGCCGCATCTTCCTTCATTCCCAGACCTCCGCAGCAGGTTTTTATGGAAGGTTCGGTTTCGAACCGACCGGAGAGATATTCGACGAGGCCAATATCGACCATGTAAAGATGATCTACAAGGGCAAGGAGAAATGAAGATGGGTGAAAAAAAGGAGGTCCCCTCCAGAGACAGCATTGATGAGCAGCATAAATGGGACCTTGCCCCCCTTTTCGGAGATACGGATGAATGGGAGAGAGTATACAGGGAGGTGGAGTCCTCCTACCCGGAATTCCTGGGATACAAAGGGAGACTCCACGAAAGCAACGACATTATTTCGGAATACATCCGGTTCTCCGATGAGCTTTCGAGAAAGCTGGAAAGGATCTATACCTGGGCTCACCTGAAGCATGACGAGGACCTCAACGACGGCGTCTTTCAATCGATGTACGACAGGGTCGTTAACCTGATGGTAAGGATCGAGACCGAGACATCCTTCTTCGTACCAGAGCTCCTGTCACTGCCGGAGGATAGGTTGAAAGGACTGCTCGAGGACCCTCTCCTTGAGTTCGCCAGGGTCCCCCTGCGTTCCATCATCAGAACAAGGCAGCATTTCCTATCAGAGAAGGAAGAAAGGCTGTTGGCCATGGCCGACGATGTGCTCGACGCATCCTCCAAGACATTCAGGATGCTCAACGATGCCGACCTGAAGTTCCCCACGATCAGGGACGAGGAGGGGAGCGAGGTCGAGATCTCCCACGGCAGGTTCGTTGGACTGATGATGAGCAGTGACAGGGAGGTCAGAAAAAGGACCCTTGGGGAATTCTATTCGTCCTACATGTCCCACAGGAACACCTTCACATCGATCCTCGAAGGCGAGCTCAAGAAGAGAGCCTTCATCGCGAAGGCAAGGAACTACGGATCGGCACTCCACGCGTCGCTCGACAGCGACGAGGTCACTCCGGACCTTTACAACTCGTTGATAGATGCCGTCCACGGGTCTTTCGAGGACTTTTACAGGTACGTGGAACTGAGAAAGAAAGCCCTGGAGGTCGAGGAGCTTCACATGTACGACGTATACGTCCCCCTGGTCAAGGAGTTCAGGAGGAAGGTCCCTTTCGAGGAAGCGAAGGAACTGGTCCTCGAGGCTCTTGCCCCCCTTGGGAGCGATATCCTCGAAATTGTCAAGGAAGGTCTTTCCTCCCGGTGGATCGACATCTACGAGAACAGGGGAAAGAGGTCCGGAGCATACTCCTCCGGATGCTATGATTCTCCTCCCTATATCCTGATGAACTACGATGAGAACATAAGGGAGCTATTCACGCTTGCACACGAGATGGGGCATTCCGTCCATTCCTACCTGTCCAACAGGAACCAGCCCCACATCACTGCTGATTACAAGATCTTCGTGGCAGAGGTGGCCTCGACCGTGAACGAGATCCTTCTCCTGAACCATCTGATGAAGGTATGGACCGGAAAGGAAGAGCAGGCATATCTGGTCAACCATTACCTGGAGAGCTTCAAGGGGACGGTGTTCAGACAGACCATGTTCTCGGAGTTCGAAAGGGATGTCCAGGCACTTGTAGAGGGGGGCGTCCCTCTGACCCCGGACCTGCTCTGCGAGAATTACGGCAGGCTCAACGGGAGCTATTTCGGACCATCCATGGTCATCGACAGGGAACTGGAGCTCGAATGGGCCAGGATCCCGCATTTCTACTACAATTTCTACGTTTACAAGTATGCGACGAGCTTCTGCGTCGCAAATGCCATAGCAACGAGGATCCTTGACGGAGACCATGAACAGCTTGATAGATACTTATCCCTCCTCGAGGCAGGGGGATCCAAACCGCCTCTGGAGCTTCTGATAGATGCAGGAGTGGATATGCGGACCACTGAGCCCATAACGGAAGCCCTGAAGGTCTTTGGCGGGCTCGTCAGCCGGATGGACGACCTTATCTGATTCACTTCGGCTTGTGATGGCCCCATTTCTCCAGCGCCTGCGCAAGCTCGGGTGAGGTCACAGCCTTTTCCTCGAGGGTCAGTCCCTCGTTGTGGGCCTCTATCGCCTGGATCGCGGCCTTTGCCCCCGCGCGCGTCCCCTTGGGGTGACCGTGTATCCCGCCGCTGACGAGAAGGACCAGCTCGTTGCCGTAGATATCCAATACGTCGGGGACAAGACCGGGATGGAGCCCTCCCGAAGCGACCGGGAACGCGGTCCTGATCGACCCCCAGTCCTGATGAAGGAGCAGCTTCCCCGTTTCCCTGACAACCTTCTCCCTGAGGACATCGGCAAGGGCCTTCACCTCTGTCCTGTCCCCCACGAGCTTCCCTACCGCAGTCCCGGTATGGATCTGGTTCACCCCTATCAGCCTCATCATCTTGGCGATGAACTGCATGGTCATGCCGTGTTTTGGGTTCCTGTCGAAGGCGGCATGCATCGCTCTGTGGGCATGGATCGCCATACCGAGGTCCCTGAGGTGTTCCCTTATGGTCTGGACTCCTGCGTATCCCACGATCACGACATCGACCATGGCGAATCTGAAACCATGCTCGTGCAGGAGATCGGCCCTTCTCTTCATCTCATCCACTTCCGCGGTAATGTTGACATATGCATCCTTGATGTGCCCGGTCCTGGATTCCGCTTTTTCCCTGTACCTCGCAAGGAGCTCCACCCTTTTATCGAACTTGTTGAAGACCGTCGAGGTCAAATTCTCGTCGTCCTTGACGAAATCAAAACCGCCCATCCATGTCTCGTACCCGATCTTCGCATGCTCTAGGGCCGAGAAACCTATCTTCGGCTTCGGGACCGCTCCCGTAAGCGGTCTGTCGGGGACCTTCATCATCCTGCGGATGCCCTTCATCGAATAATTGGGCCCCTTGAAGCTCGATACGTACTTGTCAGGGAGGGCGGCATCTATCAGCCTTAGATTCTCCACTCCCTTCATTCCGAAGATGTTGCCTGCGATCCCCGAAAGGAGCTGGCATGCATTGCCCATTTCCCACAGGTCCAAGGGATAGGCGACCTTGAGATAGTTCCCCTCCATCTCGAATGCAGTGGCCTGCAGACCTTTCATCCTGGGTGGTAGTTTGGAAAGGGTCGTCCATGTTCCGGTGGAGCTTTCAGATGCTATCCTTCCGGCCGTTTCCTTCTTTGACATGCCGGCGGGGGGTTCAAAGTAGAAAAGGACAATGATCTCGGACCTGTCCGGTTTGTACTCCAGATCTACGAACTGGTCGTACCAGTCTATCTTGGTCATGGACCGTAATAGGAAAAGACCGGTATAAACCTTGATGTTGACATGTAAAGAACCTCATCATAAAGCTCCAGATACCTTGAACTGACCCCGTTGAAGCAAAACCCTTATAACCGATGTCAACATGGGTCCCCTTGACACACAGGCAAGGATAGATAAGAATGGACGGGGAAAATGAATCCCCTGGTTCCAATGACGTGTCTACAGGACCCGGATGCTGGATGCATCCGATGGCTTTCGATGAGGACATCAATTGGGGGCCCTTTGGCAAAGGTCGGTCCGGTAAAGGACCAGGAACCGGGGTCGAGAACAGGATCCAAAATGACGATCACGAAGCATCTGTCATTCTTTTTCATATCTTGATATCCCCTGACCTGTGTGCATATGGATCAGGTGATACACGATGGCAGTAGAGAGGTTCGAGACGGACTACTCTGGAAAGAAATTGATAATAGAAACGGGCAGAATGGCCCATCAGGCCGATGCGGCCGTCATGGCAAGGATCGGGGATACGATGGTCCTGGCCACTGTCTGCATGTCCAAGAATGCAAGGGAAGGAATGGACTTCTTCCCTCTGATGGTGGATTACGAGGAAAGATATTCCGCCGTTGGAAAGATAAAGGGACCGAGATTCCTCAAGCGGGAAGGAAGGCCCTCCACCGAGGCGGTCCTGACCGGAAGGATGATCGACCGCGGATTGAGGCCTCTGTTCCCGGACGGGCTCCGCAACGAGGTGCAGGTCATCATAATGCCGCTGAGCCTTGACGGCGAGAACAAACCGGATATCGTGGGGATGATCGCCGCAACGATCGCCCTCGAGGTCTCCAACGTTCCCTTCGACGGACCGATCACGGGATGCCGCATCGGGCTCGTTGGCGGGGAATTCGTAATAAATCCCACCGTGGACGAGATAGAGTTCTCGGAGATCAACCTTGTCGTCATGGGTGACGGAAAGCGGATAACCATGGTCGATTGCGATGCGAAGGAGATGGATGATGAATTTTCCTTGAAGGCATTCGAAGAATCCATGAAGGCCATGGGTCCGATAACCGATTTCATGAAGGAAATCTCGAAGAAGATCGGAAAGCCCAAAGCGAAACGCGAGGACCTCAAATGGCAGGGTGAGGCCACCGAGGATGAGAAGAAGATCATGGAAAAGATCAAGAAGAGGGCGGTCAAGGAACTCGACAAGTACCTCTTCAACCAGCCTGTGGGATCGAAGGGAGAGAGGAAGGCCATTATCACCGAGCTCGAGGACCAGCTTGTCCAGGAGTTCAAGGGTAAGGTCAAGTCAAAGGAGCAGACGGAAGAGGAGGCGGAAAAATACCTTCACAACCTGATCTCCAATTTCTTCTTCGACTTCATCGAGGAGCAGGTCACCCTTGCCATCCTGAACGAGGATAAAAGGGTCGACGGAAGGAAGCTGGACCAGATAAGGGGCCTCTCGGCCGAGGTAGGACTCGTACCCAGAGCACACGGCTCAGGCCTGTTCTCCAGGGGAGAAACGCAGATCCTGAGCTTCGTCACACTCGGCGCTCCCGGCGATGACCTCATAATCGAATCCATGGAGACCGACGACAAGAAGAAATATTTCCACCACTACAATTTCCTGCCGTTCTCGGTTGGGGAGGTAAAACCGCTCAGGGGGGCCGGAAGAAGGGAGATCGGCCACGGTGCGCTTGCAGAGAAGGCTCTCCTTCCTGTTCTTCCCAGACTCGAGGAGTTCCCGTATACGATAAGGGTCGTTTCCGAAGTGATGGGATCCAACGGCTCCTCGTCCATGGGATCGACGGTAGGTTCCACACTGGCCCTGATGGATGCGGGTGTGCCTATAAGCAAGCCCGTAGCAGGCATTGCAATGGGACTTGCCTCGGACGGGAAGAGATACAAGATACTCACCGACCTTCAGGACCTGGAGGATGGCAAGGGGGGCATGGACTTCAAGTTCACCTCCACCGCCGACGGGATAACGGCGATCCAGATGGACACCAAGACCCCTGGCCTCACCATGGAGATGATCAGGGACACCTTCCCCCAGATGAGGAAGGCCATAAACGAGATCCTGGAGATCGTCAAGGCCGCCATCCCTGAACCGAAGAAGGAGCTTTCCGAATTCGCTCCGAGGATAATCTCGCTGAGGATCGACACCGAGAAGATCGGCGAGGTCATCGGTCCCGGAGGCAAGGTCATCAGGGGGCTCTGCGAGGATTACGGAGTGCAGATAGATGTGGAGGACGACGGCACCGTCATGATAACCTCCACGGACTCCGCCAACGCCAAACAGGTCGAGGGCATCATAAAGAGCATCGTCCGTGAGATCGAGGTCGGGGACATCTTCGAGGACGCCGAGGTCGTGAAGATCATGCCCTTCGGAGCCTTCGTCCGCCTCACCCCGAAGACCGACGGACTTCTCCACGTATCGGAACTGGACTGGACCCACGTCGACAAGGTCACGGATAAGGTCCAGGTCGGGGACAGGGTCCGGGTCAAGGTCATCGAGATCGACCGGGGCAAGGTCGAGGTCTCTCTGAGAGCACTTACACCCAGACCGGCGGATGCCGATCCAAGAAGCAGAAGTGATCAAAGAAGGTCCGGACCTTCCAGAAGACCTCCGAGAAGGGACAACCAGAAACAGAGACGGGGGCCCCCCAGAAAGAGAAAGGACTGAGCTCCCTGCTTGGAATGACACTCGATCCTACACGCCAGCGTAAGCTTTGACCCTAGTTCCCATAATATATTTATACGGAAAACCTGTCCCCGAAGGGAGAAGGAGAGATCGAGATGTCACCGGAGATCAGCGCACCTATAGTCCAGGCAAAGGACATCGTCAAGGTCTACGACACCGGCTCGGTGAAGGTCGAGGCGCTCAGGGGGATCGACTTCGTTGTGAAGAAGGGAGAGATGGTCGCCGTGATGGGGCCTTCGGGCTGCGGGAAGACCACGCTTTTGAACTGCCTCTCGGGTCTGGACGAAACGACCTCGGGGAAGGTATATATCGAGGGAACCGACCTGGCAATGATGAAGGACGATGAGAGGACCGAGTACAGGGCCAGGCACATGGGTTTCGTCTTCCAGTTCTACAATCTGCTTCCGGTCCTGACAGCTGTCGAGAACGTGGAAATGGTGCTGCTGCTTTCAGGGATCAAACCCAAGGAGGCCCGGCAGAGGGCTGAAAAGGCGCTTGAGGTCGTGGGACTGAAGGGATACGAGAAACACAGACCTTCCCAGCTCTCCGGAGGCCAGAGGCAGAGGGTGACACTCGCCAGGGCTCTTGTCAACGATCCGAAGATAGTATGGGGGGACGAGCCCACGGGGGACCTGGACAAGAAGAACTCCAATGATGTCATGGTCATGATGCAGAAGCTCAACCGGAAGCTCCAGATGACCTTCGTCATCGTCACCCATGATCCTGATGTTGCGGCCATGTGCCGGAGGATCATACACATGGAGGACGGCAAGATCGTCAAGGACGTTCCGATAACCGCGAAGGATGCCCTGGTGCATCCAAAGGGAATATCCTACGGAGACTGCGGCGACAGGACGGCCGGAGCGGCCAGGATATCCGTCCAGGAAAAAGCATCCATGTGAGGGGGAAGGTCGGTGGGTTTCGGAAGATGGATGTCGGAGCATATCGGGGAACTCATCCTTGTTCTGATCCTGTTCCTCATGACACCGATGGTGTTCATCGGATTCCTGGTTCCCACTGACTACAGAGGGGTCTTCCTGATCCCCGCATTGTTCTTCCTGATCGTGCTTTTCATAGTGATCACCATCCTGGCCCTGACCAACAGGCTTCAATTGATGATGGGCTTGAGAAATCTGGTCCGCCACAAGAGCGACACCGTGATCGCGATACTCGGTTTCATGATCGGAACTTCGATCATCTGCTCGTCCCTGGCCATCGGGGACACCATGAGCAACATGATAGAATCCCTCGTCTACGATACCTATTACCTCAGGGACGAATACCTCGAGGTCACCAACGAGGAGGGGGGGCGATATCTATGGGACGGGGACAACGCCACCCATATATCCGACCTGGCCTGGTCCCTGAACGAGAACGAGACACTGATCGACGGTGTCTCATGGGAGCTCTTCTTCTCCGCTCCGGTCAGCAACGAAAGGAACAATCTATTCGAACCCGTGGTATCGCTGAAGGCCTTCAGTCCGGAGACCGAAAGCGCTTTCGGGTCGCTTGAAAGGTTCGGGGAACCGATTCCTTACGAGCTTGACATGGATGAGGTGTTCATCACAGACGAGGTCGCCAGGATAATCGAGGCAAATGTGGGTGATGAGCTCCGGATCTCCTCGGAGACCTACATGGGAGGCAGGGTCTTCACGGTCAAGGAGATCGTGGATAGCGACGGAAGGGCCGCCTGGGGAAGCAACAATATCTTCCTTTCTTTCCCCGCGCTTTGGAACCTGTTCAATATAACGAACGCCACTGCGGAGAACCCGGGCCTGAACAATGACTGGACAGGGGGCTATTACAATATACTTTTCATCTCCAACAAGGGCGGAGTGGTGAGCGGGGCCGATCTCTGCTCCAGGGTCGTGAAGAAGCTCAACGAGAAGCTTGAGAAGGTCCCCCACCCCGTGGATACCAGAAAGACCCTCGAGATCACCTATGACAAGGAATCCAACGTCGAGATGGCGACATCTCAGATGAGCCAGTTCACCACCATGTTCCTGACCTTCGGAACCTTTTCCATAATCGCGGGCATCACGTTGATAATCAACATCTTCGTCATGCTCTCGGAGGAGAGGAAGGAAGAGATGGGCATCTCCCGCGCCGTGGGAATGAAGAGAAGGCACCTGAGGATGGTCTACCTCTTCGAGGGGACCGCCTATTCGTTCATATCATCCTTCGTGGGTGTGATCCTTGGGGCCATCACGGGATACGGGATCATATACGCTGTCCAGAGGATCATCGACTCCATGACCCAGGCGGAGCTCGAGATACTCGAATACTACACCGTTTCACCGTTCTCCCTGATACTCGCCTTCATAGGCGGTTTCTCCATAACCATTGGAACGACGATCCTCATAACCCAGCTCATTGCCAACCTCAACATCGTCTCGGCGATCAGGAACACGCCCGTTCCGAAGGTGAAGGGGAAACTGATCGTCTGGGCATGGAAGAGGTTCGGGACCTGGGACCCGAAAAGCATGACAGGGGATGGCACGACGAAGGCGAAGCTCATAAACTTCCTTTTCGACAGGGTCGTGCTTTCCGGGTCGATAATGTTCATCATAGGATCGATACTGTTCGTGACGGGATTCCTCACGGAACTCGTCTGGCCCGTCTTCCTCGGGATATCGCTCAACATCATCGGACTGGGACTTCTGATCAGGTTCTTTGCCAACGAGAAAATAACATACAACATCGTGGCCGTTCTTATCCTCATAATCTACATAGTCCCCACACCCGAACCCGTGGCAAGTTTCGGGGCCAATCTGGAGATGTTCATCATCTCTGGCATCTTCATGGTTACCGCGGGGGTGCTCCTCCTCGTCTGGAACACGGACATCATCCTGTGGGTGATAGAGAAGATCGTAACGGCCATCAGGATGTCGCCGGCTGCCATAAAGATGGCGATCTCGTATCCGATAAAGAAGAGGTTCCGGACCGGGGTGACCATCTTCATGTTCGCCCTCATAATATTCACGATAACGACGCTTTCGATGATGGTCCATACATTCAATATCAATATCAAGGAGATCGAAAAGGATGTTGGGGGGGGTTATGATATCATCGGCATCTCCCTCTTCCCCATCGAGAACATGGAAGAGGGGCTCCTAAGGGAAAAGGAGCGCGGCAACAGTGATGCCTACGATCTTGTGGACTGGGAAAGGACCGTCTCCCTCAGGCAGGGCATTCTTTACTATAACATGACACTGCCGTTCGGCATGGGCACCGAAGAGGTCCAGACCGGCTGCGGCGGTATCTCGGACAAGTTCATCGAGACCAACAGGTATGGGTTCAACGATGTTGCCTGGGATGTCATAGATCCCAACGGGACCATGGAGCGCAACGACAGGAACGTCTGGAACGCCCTGAAGGATTCCTCCGATTGGGTCATTGTCGACAGCTCATGGGGGGAGAGCGATTACGGCCCCCCTGGCATGGGATCAGCCCTCAAGGCAGGGGACAACATCACCGTGGTGAGCACCACCGGGACCCAGTACAACAAGACCATAATCGGCATCTCGAAGCTGCTGGGGTATCGCTCGGTCTTCCTCTACGAAACCTACGCCGAGGAGCAGTTCACTGTCCGGGACAGGGTCCTGCACCTCATCAGCATCAAGGGCGACCAGGACCCGAGGGAGGCCGCGAACGAGCTTCGGAAGGCCCTGTATCTCTCGGGATTCTACGCAATAGTCGTCCAGGAGCTCCTTGAGCAGATCCTCGAGATCCAGAACAACTTCTTCAATCTCTTCAAGGCGTTCCTTGCCCTGGGCCTTATAATCGGCATAGTGGGGCTCGGAATAGTGACCCTGAGGTCGGTATACGAGAGAAGGCACGAGATAGGAATGATGAGGGCCATTGGTTTCAAGAGGCTGATGGTAGTGGGGGCGTTCCTCGGGGAATCCGCTTTCATAGCCGGTTCGGGACTCTTGATCGGAACGGTCCTCGGAATAATACTCGGATGGATACTCTGGAGGGACGACCTGAGAGAGGTCTTCCCGGAGTTCGGGATCCCCTGGCTGGAACTTCTGCTCATAGGCGGGGGCGCCTTCCTGGTGGCCCTTCTTTCCTCCATCGCGCCGTCCCTGAAGGCTGCAAGGGTCATACCGGCGGAAGCGCTGAGATACGAGTGAACCATGGGTACCGGGACAAGGGAAGTTGGTCAAATGGTCCTGCTCATGTTCAGTGTTCGTATGACAATCATTTTATAGTCTTGTCCAGGGTATTTTTTCTGTTGGGGGCTCTTTCATGATGTACCCGGGAACGAGGAGAAGTCTGATATTGGTGACGTTGGCGCTGATGCTGCTGCCGGTCCTGTCCTTCGTATATGTTCATGGGGACGGCGGATATATTCCCATGATGAACATCAATGTATACGAACCGGGGCAGAATGCCATTATCTGCTGGAACGGAGAGAGGGAAAGGATGTACCTTTCCATCAATATCCATGCAGAAAGGCCGACCGAAGGCATACATTTCGTCCCCTTCCCGTCGCTTCCAAAGGTCTCCCTCGGTGATTTCGAGACCTTCGAGAGGATGGAAAGGGTCTTCCTCAGGGAGCTTGATTTTCACAGTTTCGAACAATACGACAGCGATGGTACCAGCGGTGCAGGTGGAGGTGAAGAAAAGAGCTTCGATGTGAAGTTCACCGCCACGCTGGGAAGCCACAGCATCACGGTGATCGAAATTGTGGACCCTGATGATTTCAAGGACCAGATCAGCGATCTGATGGAGGAGGTCGGTTCGAGCATCGAGGCTTGGCCCTCCGGTCTTGAGGATGTTATCATCGGTTACTGCAATAAGGGGTACTGCTACTTTGCCGTCGACAGGTTCCAGATCGGTAACGAGCCGGGCTCCGTGGAGCCCCTCATATACGATTTCAAGACCCCCGAGCTTGTGTTCCCCCTCGAGATATCCTCCATACTAAAAGGTGAGACCACCATCAAACTCGCACTCATAACATCGGAGGACCACCCCATAGATGTCCATGATGTCACCGGATCATACACCAAGAAAGGTGAGGGTATCCTTTCATTGGCGGACGTCCTCGAGATCGATCCCGCACTTGACGGTGTGTTCGACCGGAAATGTATCGGACAGTACTTCGAGATGTATCTGAAACTCCCGGAACTTAAAGGGGATTTCATCATCACCACAATGCCTGGCGTCACCTGGTGCATGGCGGGGACCGCTACTGCGGAATACACGTACGAGGACGGGTCCGGACGCTCGCTGCTCCTCTCATACGAAAGATATTACGATAAGAAGGAACAGGAGATCCGCCTGGTCGATGAGACCAACGGAGAGGTGATCTGGACATCCGAACCCCTGGCCGGGGAACACATGACCACTGAGTATTCCCTATCGAGAATCGTGGCATTCGAAGATATGAACGGTCTAGGCGGTCCGGAGATCGTCCTCGTTGATACCCTGTACAACCGGACAAACTACGATGTATTCGTATCCAGATTGGATATCAACAACGGGGAACCGCTCTGGAGCAGGAAGATCAACACACGGACCAACATCAGGGGATCCTTCTCCATGAACGGATTCGAACAGACACTTTTCGTCCTGTACGATGATCAGATGATCAACGTTTTTTCCCTCGAAACGGGAAATAACTGGAATTCATCCCAGTATTCCAGCATGCTGAGGGCAGCCTCTCTGTCGGCGGTCAGTGGAAAGGACGCCCAGATCATAATGCTCGAGAACACCAAACAAACGATGACCTGTTTCATCGATCCCTGGAAGGGCTCGATCGAGACCCTGTGGTCGGTCCCGTCAACGGGTGGATCTGCAGTGTATTTCAGGGGTGAGGACCTGATATGCTTCCGGGAGAACGACCATCACATCTTCAGGAGGGTCATGAACGGGACCGCCGCCTATGCCTACAAAACCAATGACAGACTGATCGGACACTATTTCGACAAGGCCGCCCCAGGTAGGCTAAACGGTATCACCATATCCTACAACTACCCGGAAATGGTCATCGGAAAGGTCTCGATCTCGGACCAGACCACGATATGGAGAGCAAACATCACACAGACGGCCGGTATTCCACCGTCCCTGGACAAATATACCTGCACCTACACCGACATTGACAGGGATGGCATAAAGGAGGTGGTCATATATGTTCCGAGCACCGTCGAGCCCTACAATGCAGGTCAGACACCAAGCAAGCTGTCCACCATGGTCCTGGACGGGAGAAATGGAAGTCTGCTTTTTTCATCGGCTGGAAAACTGATGGGTATAGAGGACCCCGGTCCAGGCGGAGCAGTCCAGGTGTGTCTCAACGAGATGCAGCATATCACGATCCATGATCTTCGCAACGGTGAATGCCTGACAAGGTCGGCGAAGAAGTATCCATTATCCGGAGAAGTCTTGCGTTCTTTTAAGGACATCAACAACGACGGCTACACGGACATCATCACCTCCACATACAATCGGACGATCTACGGAGGGGCCATCTCGCTTGGAGATGCCTATATCAACGGACAATCGCAGAAATGTGAGAGGTTCGTTGACCTCGATACCTCAACGGCCTATCAGTTCGGCTGCATCCTTTCCGGGCTCAACGGGAACATCATCTACAGGGAGGGATACAGACTGTATTCGAGACAGGTAGAATCGGACCTGATGATCACATCCGATCGTCAGGAGATCTACGTCGGGGAGAATGTGAGGTTCTTCCTGAAAGCTGGTAGTGGATCGATCCCTTCCAGCCTCGGCGATATCGATCTGTCGAGCAGCCTCGCGATGGGAATGTTCGCCGATCTCAAACAACTGCTCCCGGGTCTGTATTCCTTCGTGTGGAAGGCTCCGGAAACATACACCGGCGAGGTTTCCATCAGAGCAAGGGTTCTGATGGGGGGAATACCGGTATCGGAGGCAAAGACAACGATCACCGTTCTGAGGACACCTGATATCGACGAGGAGATATCCTCCCTGTCCATCCATGCATCGATCAGCGGGGATTCGGTCCTTGTTAACGAACCTGTCCTGGTGGAGATCAATATCGCCGGAGCAGAGGACCCTCTTCTCCTTGACCTCGAGCTCACGGACCTCAGCGTCTGCGGTATCGTCTCCCAGCCGATCATGACCTCCGAGAACAGTTACATTGGAAGTTTCATCCCTGTCAGGGAGATAGAATTTGCATGTCTTCTTCTCGAGGTTCGATACGGCGATGAACTGGTCCTAAGGCGGATATGGCCTATCCTGGTAATACCTGTTGAGCGGGAGACAGAGGATGAGGAGGTCGCGGCCATAGGGGACCCGCAGGTATTCCCCAAGGTCCTGGAGCCGGAAGGTTCCGCATTGATCTTCATACCATTCTCGGGAACGAGCGATCCCGAGGACCTGAGGGTGATCTGCGATGATAACGGCAGGGGAGGCACCTTCTCCAACATGCG
>JBLIRI010000038.1:0-19105 GCA_049472235.1 Thermoplasmatota archaeon
CAAGCTCCGGGTCCTGGCCGTTTTCCTCCTGCCGATGGCTGTTGACGGCGGCCTTCAGGCGTTGACCTCGTACGAGTCATGGGATCCTTTGAGGGTTGCGACAGGAGCGATAGGGGGCCTGGGCATAGGTATCTACGTGAACGGTTCCCTTGTACAAACCGTGCGCCTCTTGCTGCACAGGTACAAAAGGGGATAGCTTAATATCGCTCGGTTTTATACCAGTTCAAAGGGGAGATTCTCATGAAGATACTTATCACGGACGGTACGGACCCTCAGGCTGTCAGGATGCTTGAGGAAGCGGGACACGAGGTCGTTCTGGACGAGGCAAGCCCGGAGAAGCTGCTTGACATCATCGGCGATTTCGACGCCCTGATCGTGAGGTCAAGGACCAAGGTCAAGCAGGATGCTCTTGACAGGGCTTCCCGGATGAAGGTCATCGGGAGGGCCGGGATCGGTGTCGACAACATCGACATCCAGTATGCCAAGCAGAAGGGCATAAAGGTTGTCAATGCTCCTCTTGGCAGCACGATCTCAGTCGCGGAGCTGGCCTTTTCCCACATGCTCGCACTCGCCCGCGGAGTGGTAAAAGGGACCCAGGGCGTGAAGACCCAGCAGTGGTTGAAGAAACAGCTGAAGGGAATGGAGCTCGAGGGAAAGACGGTTGGGATCATCGGATGCGGAAGGATCGGCCAGGCCCTGGCCGCAAGATGCCAGGCCTTCGGAATGAAGACCATCGGTTTCGATCCGTACCTCCCGGCGGATGTCGCCTCGAAGGCCGGGATAACCCTGGTGGGGATCGACGACATCTACCGGAACTCCGACTTCATCTCGCTGCATGTCATGCTGAACGACGAGACCAAGCACATGGTCTCCAAACCCCAGTTCGACATGATGAAGAAGGGCGCATTCATCATCAACTGCGCCAGGGGCGGCGTAATAGACGAGGAGGCTCTTTACAACGCTCTCAAAGAGGGGAAGATCGGAGGCGCCGGACTCGATGTGTTCGAGACCGAGCCCCCGGGCCAGACCAAGCTGGCGGAATTCGACAATGTGACCATGACACCGCACATCGGAGCCAATACCGTGGATGCCCAGTTCAAAGCCGGGACAATGGTTTCCGAACAGGTGATAATGGCCCTCAAGGGGGACACTCCGACCTTCTGGGTCAACAAGTAGATTGACCGGAAACGCGAGCATTCACAGGCCGGTCATTACCGGCAGCGCTCTATTACTTTGCTCCCGATAAGGTCCCTTATAGCTTTTTGGGTCATATACAGTTTGTATAGGACGATCATGGGATAGGCTCTGAGGCCGAAGTTGCGCTTGAGAAATAGGACATGGTTACCGGAATCCTTCTTCCTCCTCACAGCGATCGACTGGACGTTCTTGCCGCTGGCGTTTTGGATATGCCATAGATAGGCATCGGGCAGGGCAACGAACTTCCTGGGGGGCGAAAGCTTCTTCAATCTGAGGTAAAGGTCGGTCTCTTCCCTGAGACCGGACCCCGGATAGTGATGCCACAGTTCATCCAATCCCTCGAAGAACTTCTTGTAGCAGAAGAACTGGTTGTGCGAAACGTGCTCATCGGATCTCAGTGACCTTTTGATCGGGATGCCCGTGAAGAGGCCGATCTTGGGACGCGGGTCGTCAGGTCTGCTCAAGGGAGCCCTCATATCATTCAAAGATGGGGTCTGGATGTACATCCCGAAGATGCAGGTGTATTCATCATGCTTCTTGAGCTCTTCATACATCCGTTTTATGAATTCGGGATGCCAGATCATATCGTCCTCGTTGTTGATCATGATGTTTCCAGACGATAACTGGAAACCCTTTGACCAATTGGGTCCTCCAGCATACATCTTCTTCTCATTGCGGTGGATTACGAACCTTGGATCATTTTCGTATTGCTTCAGAATATCCCAGGTCCTGCGGTCAGATTGGTCATCGACGATCACTACCTCAAGCTCAAGGTCCTCAGGAATATTCGATCCAAGGATCGAATCAATGGAATGCCCGATAAGGTCTGGACGATTGAAGCTGCTTATGATTATGCTCAACCTGTCCATGGGGCATAAACCCTTGTTCTATATAAAGAACTCTTGGGAGCAGGGCCAGCCAGACATTCTGATCGGTATTATAGTCTGCCGAGAATATGAAATAGTAGGCCTGGCCAGTATCTGATATTTAGAATGAGCAATTTTATGGAAAGGAGGCCCCTGTTCGAGACCACCTGCCCGGTAAGTAAGGATAGAAATTTCCTCCGTGCGACCTTCTTTGCCTCGACTTTGTCCATCCATCCTCCGCCCCTGTCCATGAATGATGAATTGATCTCTCTTAGCAATGACAAGGATGACATGATAGACCTGAGGGATCGGCCCTTGATCGAGTGGTCGATATATAGCATCAGGATCTCCGGCGGAACATCGATGCCCAGCTTTCGTTTGATGTTCCTTTTTATGATCCCGAGCATTTTCCCCCTGTCATCCTCGGATACCGTCGATGTAACGGATGACCCGTATCTTCTCCAGCTGACCAGTGTGTATTCGAGCATATGGACCCTGCCGTGCTCCATGGTCCGAAGATAGAGATCGTAGTCCTCTCCATATTGCAGCTCCTCGTCGTACTCTCCCACCTTTTCAAGGACCTCCTTTCGGAGCATCACGGAGCTGTGGGGGAACTGATTGGCGAAGAGAAGATCGTAGTAAAGCTGCTCATCGCTCCGGGCGGCCTCTCCCTCTTTTATGACTGCCCCTTCATCGTCTATTATGTCGCAGGGGGAGCCGACCAGAACATGATCGGGATTCTTCTCAAGGAATTCCACTTCCATCTCGATCCGTTCAGGCCTTGAAACGTCATCTGAATCCATTATGGCAATGAATCCGCCCCGGCATGCCCTGAGGCCGATATTCCGCGACCTGACGAGCCCCTCGCGCTTCCGGTTCTCTATCAAGCGTATCCGGGGGTCATCCAATTTAATGACCTGCTCCTTGCATAAATCCTTTTCGCTCGGGTCGAGGACAATAACAAGTTCAAGGTCCGGATATGTTTGGGCCAGTATACTCCGAACGGCCGGGAGGAAATGCTCATTTCCCTTATATGCGGTCATCAGGACAGATACCGATGGCTCCTTCTTGTCCATGCTTTTCCACTGCAGCGAACCGAGTGGTCGAAAGGCATAAAAACTTGTCGTCGGCGATGCTATCTTTCACCCGGCTTTGATAGATCTCCTATTTTTGATCTCAGGAGCTTGATCCTCGTGAAATGGTCCACATGGGCAACTATACGTTTCTTCATCTCCTCCGCGGTCTCGTCATCAACCTCCTTCCCGTCAAAGGAGGTCAGGAGGTCGAACTTCCAGGAACTTACGTTGAAAATACCCTGCGCGTTCTTGTAATGGATGGACAGCCGCAGCTTGTCAAGCTCCTCCGCTATGGCCTTATCGTGCGGAAACCTCAGCTCGATATTGATCCCATGGCTCTCCGCGATCGCATGGTCGGATATCAAGCCACGCTCATCGAATACACCTCGGTCAAGGGAGCCGGAAAGAAATTCCCTCAGTTTTATCAGGGAGATGTAACCGCCGCTTTCAGATCCCACGCGTTCCACTTTTGCGCTCTTTGGATATTTTATGAACAAGGGAACCCGGACCAGCTCATCGTAGAGGAACACGCCATGGCCCAGTTTACTATGTTCGCCGAAAAGCTGTCCGTGGTCGGATGTGATGATCACCAGGGTTTCTTCGAACCTTTTGTGTTCTTCGAGAACATCCAGCATCCTGGTGAGTTTCAGAGTGATATAGATGATCTCCTTGATGTAAGCATTTCTCAATCGGTCAAGAATCCTTTCGTTGATCTCGCTCTCATATAACTCCTTGTTGAAGTTGTAAACGTACTTCATTCGCCTCTTCCACATGTATGGTTCATGAGCTTCCATCAGATTGATGAAGACGAACTCCCGGTTCTCGTTAAGGTCCCGGGCCAATTTCGTGAACCTCGATCGTATGCGCTTGACACCCTTTTCCTTTGGCCATCCTCTTATGTACATCCCATAGAGCTTGGACAGCTTGTTCAGGATGAACTCCAATCCGACCTTCTGCAGTCCGCTCCTAAGGACCAGAGAGTATTTTCCCTCATCCAATAGGGCTTTCGAGACCTGAATTGGCGATGCCCCCCTGGACCTGTGGGAGGTGATCATGTCCCACTCAGCGTGGGATATCAGCTTCATATCCGGGGTGTAGAGGATCTCATACTGGTCATCGAAACCAGTGAATCCGTAATAGTTCGATATGTACGGGTTCGCAGAGAGCAAATGGCACCTGTAGCCTCTGCCCTTGAGATCGTGGGTGAGCTGGTCATCGCTCTTCAATTTCACCGAATCTATTTTCTTATCCTTTGTTGTGTGGGCCCCATGCACGGAGGGATGCTGTCCAGTGAACATGGAGGCATGTGAAGGGGTTGTCCAGGAGGAGGTGGAAATAGCATTGCAAAACTTCGAGAAACCCCTTTTTTCCAGCATGGCCCACAGTATTTCTGATGAGTCCTCCCTTAGCGTATCGACCACTATGATAAGGATATTGGGTTCCACCATCGGTCCCGACGAAAATGATGTGGATATATATTCTTATTGACGAAATCCATTGTATCGTCCAAAGGGCACCCCCATTTCAAAATGGCCGATCATGTTCCTTGGATGGAATGGACAACCTTTACTACCCTTGCGGTGAAGGCTTTGATATCGAAATATCTGGCTGTTTCGATGCAGTTTTTCTTCATAGAAGAGAACCTCTCGCTCTCGATCGAACGGAGTATCCTAACCAGCCCCTCGATATCATTGAAGAGGAACGAATTTCGATCGTTGAGATATTCCAGGGGGCCGCCTTCGTTGACCGAGATCACCGGTTTTCCAGATGCCAATGCTTCCAACGGAACCATGCCGAAATCCTCCTCCTTTGCCGAGAAAAGGAAACCGTCGCATCTCGAATACAGGTCCAGAAGCTCCCTTTCGTCCACCCTCCCGAGGAATTCCACATCCGCCCCGACCTTCTTTGCAAGCTCCTGAAGTTCGGCCTTCATGGGTCCGTCCCCGGCGACCTTCAATCTCTTTCCCGCCTTTGCTACGGCCCTGATCTGCCAATCGACGCGCTTGTTCCATCTGAGCCCGCCGGCGGTGAAGAGGTATCCTTCCGGCTCCCTGTGACGATATCTCTCTGTCTCTATCGGCGCCCCTACCGCACATCGTGGGAGATGGCCATATGCATTTTCGTATCTCTTCCTTACCAGCTCGGAGTTTGTAACGACCCTTTTCGGATCTATCACATTCCGGAAAAGGTCAAGGTCCATTTTGCGTCTTCTTTCGTACAGGATCCGTGCTATTATGTACCTCGGGAATCCCCAACTTTTCATTTTCTGTATCAGCTCCTCTTTCAGATCGAAGAATCCCCTTTCCGGGGTATGGCAGAAATACAGGTAGGGGGTGGGGTCCCTTCTCACCCGGAAGCACGGATGATTGCCGGAATAGATTATGAAATCCTCGTCGATATCCGTTCTCTTGGTCATTGTCCTCATCATTTCAAAATACTGCCTCGAGAAGGATCCCGGGTGTCGGATGCCTTCGATGACAACCATCTTGGATATGCCGGGATAGGATTCCTCTACCTTCGGATCGAAACCGCATGTGTATATTTTAGAACCGAGCTGCCTGGCTAGAAGATAGGATAGTTTCTCCGCACCGTTGTTGCCCTCGGTGATCATCGAATGAAGCAGAGCGATCTTCAATCACCGCACCTTCCGTCTGTCCTTCTTGGGACGATAATGGTTCGAGCATATCAAAGACAGACATGATAAATGAAGATTTCCGGTCTTTTAATATGGGCATTGGCAAGGGTCCTTGTACATGCTCCTTTCATATCATTTGGAATGTTTTTTCCCGAAGATCTCTTCTCTAATATATCTGATCATATGGAACGGATTCAGGACATTTCGGAAAAGTGCCTTGTCCTCTTCCGTGAAGCCCTTCGTGGCGAGCATGAGAATGAAGAAGACCGACAATCCCAATATCGGATAGATCATGAGCAAAAAGAAGTTGGTGGCGGGCAGTAAATGGTTCAGGCCGTATACGGATATGCCGGCGATGATAGCTATCCCAATAGGATGGAATATCCTTATGTTCAGGAAAGTCCTTTGATAATAGAATGCGATGCTCCTGATCAACAGGAAAGTTATCCCGGCCGATAGAAGAGTGGCGTATGCAGCACCAGCGGCCCCCAATCCAAGAAGTTTCAGGTTGAGGAATTTAATATCCGTAGGGATGAATATCAGGTCCAAAAGTACGATCGAAAGGACACTTACGATCGAAACTATGGCCAGGACCTTTGGCTTCCCAACCCCCATAATTAAGTTCCAGTACGGGGAGATCATTGCCTTCATATATGCCCAGACAACCATTGGTTGAAGGACCAGATAGGAAGCCCTGTAATCAGAGGATCCGAGCAATGTGACTATGGGTATGGATAAGGCGAAGATAATGGAGGCCAGGGGTGCCACAACCATTGCCATCAATCTTTCTGATTTGTATATTATCTCCTTGATGTGCTGGTCCTTTCCTCCGGTTTTCAGTTTGGAGAATATCGGGAATAGGATCATACCCAATCCTGCAGATATCTGTATGAGATATTGAGAGTATATCTGCCCGCCGCGATAGATAGCGACCGATTTGGCGTCCCAGAAAAGCTGGATCAAAACTGAATCAATGTTCGGCGGTAATGTGCCCAATGCGGAGATGATGAAGATAGGTAAAGCGAATATGAAGTAACTTTTTATCATTGCTTTTGTTGGCTTTTTAATGGGGTATCTGGAGAGCAGGATAAAGGCAATGACGAAGTTGGCTATTGCCCCTACAAGGAACGTCACCGCCAGCCAGTATGGGTCATCGAAGAAGACAGCGATCATTATCGTTGATATCAGCTGGAGGAATGATGCTGAGAGGACCGTTATCTGGTTCTTGGCTATCTCCACCTTTCCGACAAAGGTCTGGAAACCAACGGTTGCCAGATTATTTGCCACAAAAAATCCCATCATCAGGTATATGACATTTTCATGATGCGGGGTTTGGAATCCCATTCCGATAATATTCTTCCAAGCGAATATCGATCCGACCACCACCCCCACGAACACGAACACCAGAAATATCTGGATCGTGAGAAAGGTCCCGATGCAAAGACCGATATCCTTGCCTTCAGAGATCCTTTTCACATGCGACGCTCCGAATCCAAGGTTAGTGATGAATGAGAAGGTCCCTAGAAAACCCAAGGCAAATCTCACTATCCCCACGTTCTCCTGGGAGATGTTGGTGGAGATGACCTTCCAGCTGATGATCCCGATCAGACCCATGATGACGAAGTTGATGAGGATCAGCAGGGTCTTGCGGGATATGGAGGTAAAGAGAACGTTCGCGACGTTCGCCCCATCCCCGGTGGCGTCTTCCATCGCAGGGGGTACAGGGTTCATCTAAATAATCCTTGCAGGTAACGTGATCGAGGGTCAAAAGGTGCCTCACTGGTCGGGCCGAGACCCGGCGATCATGAACCGCCTCCATGCTCCGGGAGCCACCGGTTCCGGTATCCCACTAGCCTACTTCATGATCTCCTTCTCCAGGAGCAGATACGTCTCCTCATCGATCTCCCCCTTCACAAGCTTGACCATCAGAAGTCTTTCGATCCTTTTTACAAGTAGATCGCGGGTAAGGATCCGGTATGACCTCTTGCCGTCGGCGATGCTTGAAATTATCAATCCCTTGCTTTTCAGGCTGCGGAGAGCGTTGGTGAGCTCGGATCTTGAAAGCCCGGTCCTTAGTATCAATCCCTTCCAGTTCGAAACTCCTTCAGTCTCTAAGAGATTGAGCACCCGTTTCTCGCTTTTCGAAAGCTCCCCGTCCCCCCGCCCCTTCATCTGAACGAGCGTCCTCGAATCATATGGGAAATAGCACCTCTTCCCCTTCATTAGGCTTGACCTGACAGCCCTCTCCTTTTCGAGGACGTTTAGATGATATCTCAGATTGCCCTCCGACATCTTGAACACGGACATGAGCAGATTGAACGAGATCCCAGGGTGCTCGATTATGTGCCTGAGCAGTATCTTTCTTGTTTCCATTCCGCTCATTCCAAAGCATAGTAGCGTTATCCGTTAATTAATTTAAGGGTCCCATCCGTCCAGCTTTCTGCTGAGCCTTCTATATGTCCTTTCGGATATTTTCCCCGATCTGAACCTTCTCCCGAGGCCTTCCATTATCTGATGGTCGGTCATTCCCATATCATCCTTCCCCTCCCACGAGACCGCCTCCTCTCCGATACTTCGCGTAGTGGGCCGGGGTCCGCCATTCGCGGCCCAAATCGGCACTGCCCGGGTATCGGTCCGATCGTCAAGACTGCCCCCGCGGACAAGGCCATCCCCGATAGGAAGGTTTTGGGGGGCATACCCGTGCGGTGATTCCGATGGCAGCCCCCCCCTCTCCTCCCTTACCCTGGCCTCCTGGTATCCAGTTTCCACGTCCCGGACCGAGAGATCTGAAGCTGGCGATCTGGAACGTCTTTTACGGATCATGAATCCGAATATGATGGTCGCCATTATGGCGAAAATAACAGCAAGGATGGCGATCATGCCATATGTTGCGGCCTGCCATTTGCGCCCCCCTTCCTCCTCGGGCCCGACGACGAGCCTGTAGCTCGATCTAACTGAGTTGCCCTCCTTGTCCGTTATTTCGAGGGTGAGCAAATACTTCCCGTCGGGCAGGGTGAATTCCAGGAACGACATGTTGCCCATTGCCCCAATCCCTTCTATCTGCCATGAATAGATGTATGGCTCGATCAATCCCAGTTCCGGGTCCACGTAAGCGACGAGGAAATGATCGACACCGCTTTCCAGGAGCAATACCATAGGTTCGAACCCGCCATTCTCCGAGATCCGGAGTATGATGACCATGCGGTCGCGCTTTTCGCCTTCGTAGGTCTGTTCGATGACCACATCCTGGTATCCTTCCCATTCGGTCAAGGGTTCGATCTCGATCGTTCCGTCCTCCTTGACCTCCACATCGACATCCTCGTTCTCCTCCACATGGTATTCCGTCTCTCCATCACCCCGCGGAGGGAAAAGGTCATCGACATCGAGATCATTTTCCCACTCACCTTCCTGCGGATTGGTTTCCCGGACCTGCACACGCATCGTGTAATTTGCTGAATCCGAGAGTTCGCCATCGGAAACGGTCGCGTGGATCCAGAAGGACCCGACGTTGGCGGATGAAGGGGATCCGGACACTCCATTTCCATTTACGGAAAGCCAGGTTGCGTTGGTCTCCATCTCCCATTCAAGATCGTCCGCGTCGGTCTCGGCATCGGTCGCTTCGAAAGCGAAGGAGTATCTCTCCCCGGCGTATGCCGGGGGGACACTGCCTGTCGTGATGGTAGGGGCCTTGTTCACGTCTACTTTGTGTATCAACGGGTAATTGTCCCGTGCCTTGGAACTACCTTCGATGATGTAGGGGTAATCAACTATCCAGTTCCTGTCCGTATCAGGTGAGGTCCAGTCCGACCAGAAATTACCCGACCCGGAATAGTCCCAATTGTTACTGCCCCCGTCATCGTAGGCCTGTTTGCCATCTCCGTTGTTCTGGGCGATCTCATTTTGGTAGATCACGTTACCATCCGCTCTTTCATCGAGGAGCAGAGCATATCCGTTGTTCCGGAGAATGGTATTGTTCATGATGACGTTCGAGTCCGATGAAAGAAGTACGACCCCATTTGCGTAATTGTAGCTGATCGTATTGTTCCATATCAGGCTGTCCGTTGTCCCCTCCATGATCAGGGCTCCTGAGTAAGGACGGTCCTGATACCGATACAGCGAGTCGATCCCATCCACGTTGAGCACCTTGTCGTATATTCTCACCTCGTCGATGAGTCCGTGGAAGAACTGGTCCTGGAATGTCGCATTGTTCCAGTGGCATCCGATCGTGGCCTTTCTCGAATTGCTGATGTTCCCAACATTGGGATTGGACTTCGAATAGGTCCGCTCCCCGCCGTTCACGTAAAGATAAGCTGAGGTCGTATCCCAGGTGAATACAAGGTGGATCCACGTGTCGACCTTGCCAACGTATTGCATGTTGGCCAGTTCTATCGAGTTGCCCATTCCGTCATCCACACCTGTGTTCTTTACGTAGACGCTGTCCCCGACGCGCTGGACAGCCATCATCCAACCCGTGATCTGCCCCCAGCTCTTGTCCCTCCCCCCCCTTTTTTGAACTATCTTGTTGCCTATGTTCTCCGGGCAGTCCTTGTCCAACCTTATCCAGACCGAGACCGAGAAAGGACCGGTCCCGAAATCAAGGAGCTCGTAGTCCTCGAGCTCGACATAATCGTCCACTCCATCGAAATGTCCCGCGGTGTTGAACTTTCCGTCACTATCGAGTTTGGCCCCTTTCATGGGCCTTCCGTGAAGACCGTTGCCGGATGAATCGATGACCTCCGCAGGATTCCCGATCCATTCATTCTCGTCCATCTTGTAATAAGCTACCACTCCATCTTCCAGGTCTGAACTTTCTCCGGTACCATCCGGATCTCCGTTATAGCTCATCAGATTGTCCATCAGCGTGTTATCGCTTCCTCCAGACATCTTTACTGCCGATCTTCCATTTTTGAAAAGGCAGCTCGAAACCGTGTTCTTCGAGGAGTTCAGGACGAGGCATGCCTCGGTGTCCTCCCCTCCTATGAAAGCAAATCCGGATATGGTGCAGCCGTCGGCTTTGACCGTTGCCATGACCCCGCCGGAAGAGGCGATCAATCCTGTATTGTCCATGCCTTTTCCTTCCAGGGTCAGGCTCTTATTGATCACGATGCTTTCATAATACGAACCCGGGAAAACGACTATCCGATCTCCGCTGGAAGCGTTCTCAAGGGCTTCATTGATCGTCCTGTAATCCTTGTCCTCACCGACATTCAATGTTGAATAACCCCGGGTGGCATCATCCATACCCGAGGCGACAAACGGGAGGGCCCCGGTTACGATAACCACCGATATCAGGAATGCAATTGCACATCTGTTCATCCTCATCCATATCCCTTCTGTACCGCTTTTCGGAAGTGTCGATGGATATTAAGATGATTTTGAAGAGAAGATCGCATCACCTGGCTCCGAGATATTATATTAAATTTATGGAGGATCGCGAATTATTATGGTGAAAAAAAAGCATTTTTAATGGAAACGTCCCAATAATATTTTCATGTTTTTTTTCGTTTGGAAGGTCCAATTCAGCAAATGTTATATTCTCCATTGCCTCTCCTATGCCGGGCAAGAGGAGGCAGGTTCGTGAAATACGGAACCGTATCGGTTATGGTGATATTGATCATACAGGTCTTGATGGTAGCACCTTGGACAGAGGGGGATCCCGTAGTCCTCGCTTCACCCGGTCCAATGGATGTGAAGCCGACGAGGACCGCCTCCGAGGAAACTCCTTATGGAGGAGTATGGTACGACGATTTCAAGGATCTTAACAACATAAGCACTCTCGATTATGTCTACAAGGTACCTGACGGTCTGGCCATGAACCAGGTCTATTTCGCCGAGGATTTCGAAGCATACCAGAATTCCCAGAACCTTATCGGTGTCAACGGATGGATAGAGGATACCAACAGGCCGCTTTCGTCCACCTCTCATACGTTCACTGCCTCGACAGGGGGCCCTTCCCCGATGCCATCCAATGTCATAGGTGAGATCTACAATCCGGATGATGAGTACTCCTTCATCCTATCAAACCAGATGTACGTCACAAGTGGTGTCGTCTCATGCTGGTTCTCGACGGACCATATCTGGTACGGAGCGACCGAAAGCTCTTCGGGGATGATATCGCTTATGAAGACCCAGAGCGCGACCCCATCCCACGACGAGAGGGTCGTAGGACTCCTGGTCCGGAATGGAGGAGTGGCCTATCGTACAACGCCTACCTCTACTTCCACCGATATCATCAGCTCGGGAATCACGGCCAACACATGGTATCGGTTTGTGATCATGTTCGATTGCAGCACTGATAAGGCGTCAATATACATATATAACAGCGGAGGGGTCCTCCTTGGGTCGGCATTGAACATCGATTTCATATCGACCGCTGCATTCATTGGACGGTTGGAGCTCTTCACGAACCGGGACCATTCCCTGGTGTTCACGACCACCTACTGGGACGACATCTATGCTGCTGACACACTCCCGGCTGGCAGGGGTACCGTTGTTTCAAAGACCATCACCCTGCCCGAAGGGATGAGATGGTCGACCCTAAGGGTGGACAAGGAGGAATATGCGGACACCTCGATCAGCCTGGAAATGCTGGACGCATCCTCCAAGAGGATCGACGGCATCCTCTACGACCCTCTCGACGAGGAAATTGACCTAAGACCCTTGAACGACCTAGGGATTCGGGATATTCGCCTGAAAGCCGTTATGACGCCATCTGGTCTGATCTCCCCCCTCCTTAAAGGGTGGGGGATCGAATGGAACAGGACCGGGTGTTTCCGCGACACATTCCTGACCTCCCTGAAGGTCGGTTACAGCACGAATATCGAGATAGGGAATTCCCGGGGGGCGCTTGGGAAGACCGGATCCTTCGGTATGGTCGAATCAGAGGTTATCACTCTGCCGAGGGAAGCCTACTGGGGAACCTTCAGGGCGGAGGCCTATTTCCAGACGCCATCCGAGATCACATATGATGTTCTCCGTGCTGACAACGGAGAGCCCATTCCCGGTTACGAGGACCTTTCCGGGACCACCTTCAACATCAGTGGTCTGGAGCCGAAGACGAACAAGACCATCAAATTGAGGGCCAAGTTCTCAAGCTACGTCCCCGCGGAGATGTATGTCGAATCATGGTCGCTTGACTGGTTCAGGAACACTCCGCCCGAGGTGAACGGCATTTTCTATAATGGGACCGTTCTGAGGAACTCGACGATGACCATCCTGGTCGATGTGATCGACCCTCAGCAAAGCAACCGGTCCCTCGATATACAAGTCATGGTCAAACCCGTCAGCGCCGGGGTATGGGGGACCACCTTCATGGGTTCGCCCTATTTTGATGAAGACAGGGAGATGTGGCTTGCCGAATTCTCACCTCCCATTTCCGCTCAGACGGGGAACTTTTCCCTTAAGGTCACAGCAAACGATCATTTCAACGAAAGGTCCGAAAAGGTGATCGAGGATGCTTTCATTATCCTGAACAATCCGCCCTCCGTCCCCGAGATAGAATTCGAGCCTGAGAGCGTCGGAACCGATGATGACATTTCGGTAATATTGGTCAAACCCAGCAGGGATGTGGAATCCCTGATCCTGCTGTACACGTACAGGTGGTTCGTCAATGATGTCGAACTGGAGGATGAGATGGCTGTGGATCTGTGGGAGAACTATCCGCCGACCCTATCCTCGAACAATTATAAAAAGGGTGACAAGGTGGAATGCTCTGTATATTCCTCGGATGGAGAATCCTTTTCCTACCCGTATTTTTTTCAAACGGTGGTAGGGAATACCGGACCATTTATGATCAAGGATCCTCCGAAAAGCGTCGAGATCCAGGAGGACTCTGTCTCGAACCTCATCATCGACATCTTCGACCTGGTGGCTGACCCGGACGGGGATGAGTTAGACATAATACACAATAATGGGCCCAATCTGACCACGAGAGTTTACGAGAACGGTTCGGTTGTTTCCGATCCGTCACCCGATTGGTTCGGGGAGGACGTTATGTCTTTCTTCGTCAGCGACGGCTCCGAGAACGTCACGTTCGAAATAATGGTCAAGGTCTTACCCGTAAACGATCCTCCGACAGGGTCCATAACAAGGCCTTCCACCGATCTGGAGATCGAGGTCGGCGATCAGCTCGATTTCGAAGCTTTCGTCAGTGACAGGGACGATCCCTCTTCAGAACTGATCGTAACCTGGAGGATGAACGGATCCATTGTCGGCTCCGACACATCCGTTCTTTTGATCTTCGACGATCCCGGCATGTTCAATATCTCCTGTCATGTGACGGACGGAGTGGACAATGTAACCATAGGTTGGAGGATCATAACCGTTATAGATACAACACCGGTGTATGCCAAGGAGGATTTCTCCCTGGGATATTCCTCGGCCTGGGACCCCGTACTCTACGACGTCATCGACTACATGGGGAACATCGACGATATCAGATACGGCGAGGATCCGGGTTTGAACATACTGCTTCTGGGATCCGAGCTGGTCGGGGAACAGGTCCGGATCACGATGACTTTGGAAGGGCCCCCGCTCGATCGAAGCTCTGACGCGCAGGTGAAGGTAACATATTATGTATTCTTCATCAAGGAGAAGTGGAGGGAGCCTCAACTCGACCTTGCCGACCTCGACCCGGAACAAACTGACAATATTCTCCCCGGGAAGGACCATTACTATCCGGTCGGCAATTATCTCTCTTTGGGATATCTTTCATTCGGCGAAGTTCCGAATACTCTCGGATCCCCCAAGGTCCAGGGCAATAACATCACGTGGACGCTGCCCATGGATATCTTCATTGCATCAAATTTCCCCATAGAGGATTACAATTTGTATGGTGTCGCGGTCTACGAATCCCAATCCTTTACCGAGGTCACCCGGGGATTCGACACCATTGGCAGCGGAGCGGGGGACCACGACCTTTCTGCTCTCCCGGGCGATGGAGGCCGTGAACAGGAATGGTCCCTTTGGTGGGTGATATTCATCGTTGCCGCATCATTTGCCGTATTCGCTGTGGTGGCATTATTACTGATCTTCGTGCTAGTTGGGAGGAAGAAACGGGCCCGATTCGAACCCTCTCCCGCAGCGGTGGAGGATGCGTATATGATGGTCGGACCTTCCCCTCAGTATCCTGCTATCGATCCATACGGACAGAATATTCAGGGATTACCGTTCGCGACATCGACGATCGGCCCTGATGGCACTCCCGTGGCCGGTTTCTTCCCGAACCCTGCTCCTGAGGACCCCGAACAGGTAATTGCTCCGAAAGACCAGGTCGGAGCGGAGGAAGAAACCGAGATCGGCCCACCGGTCCCGGAAGAACAGGAAGACCCCATTATCAGATCCGGTCCAATGGAGGGGGAACCCGTACCGGACCAGATCGAAGAGAAATTCCAATGAACCTTCCCGGAAAGGGACCGGCATTCACCTCACACGCCCTTTTGAACAATATGCCGTGAAAATGTGTGGATTCTCCACATTCAGACCATCCTCGTGAGGTCGGTCTCAGAAAAATAAATCATCCCTTAGGGACATGCCCCAAGGGGGGCAAAAATGTTCACGGAAAAAGATGGAGACCTGGCCGTCAGAACGGCCAGGGCCGTCATCATGAACAAACTGGGGGGCAAGGGGGTCGAGATCCCCGAGGCTCCCCCGAACTTCAAGAAGGAATCCGGGGTGTTCGTGACTTTGAACACCTATCCCGGAAAGAACCTCAGGGGGTGCATCGGCTACCCCGAACCCATAATGGCACTCGGCAAGGCGATCTCTGACGTTGCTGTCGCAGCCGCTCTCAGGGACCCCCGTTTCCCTCCGGTCAGGCTCGAGGAGATGAAGAACATAGTCATCGACGTGACCCTGCTCACTCCTCCGGAGGACATCCGGTTCATGGACGAGGAGGACCTTGTCAGGCAGGTGAGGATCGGCAGGGACGGATTGATAGCAAAGAAGGGTTTCTATTCCGGGCTCCTGCTTCCCCAGGTCCCAGTGGAATACGACTGGTCCGTGGAGGAGTTCCTCTCCCACACCTGCATGAAGGCAGGGCTCCACCCCGAGGAATGGAGGCGCGGGGACGTCAAGTTCCAGCGTTTCCAGGGAAAGGTCTTCGGAGAAGAGTTCCCTGACGGCCCCGTAAAGGAGATCCCCTTAACCTGAGGCTCGTTCATGTACGATCTGGTCATCGAGGGAAGGGTTCTGAAGGACGGCGCTCTTGTAGAGGCATATATTTGCATGGAGGGCCGGTGGATAGCAAAGGTCAGGAGGACCCTGCCCGGGTCCGGAGAGTACAGCGAGCTTCATCGTGCCGGTAAAGGAGCGGTCCTCCCGGGCGCAATCGATACCCACGTCCATTTCAGGGACCCGGGTATGACCGCCAAGGAGGATTTCAGGACCGGCTCGATCTCCGCGGCTTTCGGAGGCGTGACGACGGTCATCGACATGCCGAACACGAAGCCTCCGACCGTGGACAGAACATCCCTCCTGCAAAAAGAGGAGATCGCATCAAGGTCCTCGGTCATCGATTACGGTCTGAACCTTGCCATTTTGAACGGGTCCGACCTCCTTGCCGTCGACACCCTGGCCCGTGGAAAAGGGGATGTACCGGCCCCCGCCGGTCTGAAGGCTTTCCTCGGGGAGACCACCGGGTCCCTCGTTCTCGATCCGATCTCATCGCTGTCGAGATGGGCGCCGGTGATCGATGCTGCCGGCGTGGTCCTGGCCCTCCATGCCGAGGACGGTTCCCTGTTCCAGAGGATAAAGGACCCCGAAAGGGAAAAGGCCGTTCTGTCAGCCCATGACCGCTCCAGACCTGCAGAGGCAGAGGCAGAGGCCATAAGGAAAGCCGTCGAGGCCCTCGGAAGCAGCTCGGAAAGGGCCCACATCCTTCATGTTTCCACCGAAAAGGGGATCGAGGCCGCAGCCTCGACGAATGCCTCGGTGGAGTTGACACCTCATCACCTGCTACTGGACGTGAAATGGGGGGAGAGGAACCTAGAGTTCCAGGGAATGGGAAAGGTAAACCCCCCTCTCAGAGGCCCAAGCGACCGTGCCGCTCTATGGAAGGCAATAGCCGATGGAAAGGTGACCTCTGTAGGGTCCGACCACGCCCCGCACCTTCTGGATGAGAAGACCAACGGTCTTCTCTCGCCTTCCGGGATGCCCGGGGTCGAAACGATGGCCCCTCTCATGCTGAACGAGGTCTCCAAGGGGAGGATCGGTCTGGACACGTTCGTCGAGCTTTGCTCGGCCGGTCCGGCCAGGAGATATTCCATCGCCGGGCGGGGGGGCATCGAGGAAGGCGGCATTGCTGACCTCATGATCGTCGACCTGAAGGATCCGAGAAAGATCAGGGGGGACGACCTCCATTCAAAATGCGGGTGGACCCCCTACGAGAACATGACCGGGATATTCCCGCGGGCGGTCTTCTCGAGGGGGGAGCTCCTGATAGACGGCGAGAACCTGTGTGCAAAGCCCGGGAGAGGACGGAACATCCGGAGCTGATTTTTTTCTCACCCCCATTTTTTAGCAGTTTTTTTCTACCATACTGCTATTGTATACCGGGTGTTTTTCGTATTTTTTCTTGAAAATCCCGCCCGACCGCGCATAGGTATATATACAACATCACCGTGTCCGGGGCAGAGGCGAGCCTTATGGCAAGAAGACAGACTTCAAGGGAGGCAAAGAAGCTCAAGGACAAATGGAAGTCCAAGGAATGGTACTCCATCGTAGCCCCGGGACTTTTCAACAGGGCAAAGATCGGAGAGACCCTTGCGGACGATCCTTCGAAGCTTCTCGGAAGGACGGTCGAGGTGACGCTGCAGGACCTCACCGGCGATTTCAGGATGATGCACATCAAGCTCAAGTTCAAGATCACCGACCACACAACATCGGAAGCGTTCACGACCTACATGGGGCACGACCTCACCTCGGACTTCATCAGAAGGCAGACGAGGAGGAAGAGGACCAAGATGGAGGGCGTCTTCGACGTTGATACGAAGGACGGATACAGGGTCAGATTGAAACCCATGGCCATCTCCGACAAGAGGATCCAGTCCTCAGTTCAGTACGAGATCAGGAAGAAGATGAAGGATATCGTTGACGACCTCGGGGCGAAACACACCTTCTCCGAGCTCACCTCCCTGGTCCTGACCTCGGACCGCGACAGGGCCATGGTCTCTTCCATCCTGAAAGGATGCAAGCCTATCTATCCGCTGAAAAGGGTGGACATCCGGAAGATGGAGGTCCTCACCATACCGGAGAACCCCGACGATTCACCCATCGATTCCGCGGCCCCGGTCCCCGAAGCCGAACCCGAACCTGTAGAGGATGAAGGGAACTCAGGGGAGTCCGCCAAAGCTCCAAAAGAACCCGTCGCGGAAGAAGAAAGCGAGGGATGATCAAGGGCCCCAGAAACACCCGAACATCCGTCCCTGAACGACCGTATCACGCCTGTTTTTCATTTTTTACCCTGATACTGACCTCGAGGGTTTTTTATACGCCCGGACCAACTCTTTTCAGGCCCGTCAGGTACTGCGAGGGCGGTTCCTGAGCGGTGCGGGGATGTGTGGACGATGGAAGCGGCCAGAGGCCAGGGGGAAAGACTGTCGCTGCAGAATGGCGCAACGAAGGAAGGGCCGGGCTCTATAATGCCGAACCCTTCCTTCTTCGAGATCGACCTGGATGGGAACCTCCTCACCGTCCCTGAAGACCTCGAGGAGATAACCGGTTTTTCCCATGAAGAGCTGAAGCGCGTATCGATCGCCAACCTGGCCTTTGTCGAGGACAGGACAAAGATATGGTCCGCGATCTCGGCGATCAGGTCCGGGGCGCCTTTGGCGATCATCGAGGTGATGCTGTTCTCGGACGACTGCGGCTCGCATCCCATCGAACTCATCTTGGTGCCGAATCCGGCCCCGAAAGACCCCATGACGATCTTCGGGTACATCAGGGATATCGAGAGCAGGAAGGAACTTGAGGCCGAGCTCCGCCGGACCGTCGAGAGACAGGAGGCATCCCAGAAGTTCCTCGCCGATTTCGTCTCCCTGCTGGCAAGGGAGATCCGCCAGCCTATGACGACCATAATGCTGACGTTAGAGATGCTGGACAGCGGTTCGTTCGGTGAGCTCAACAAGGTCCAGACCCAGAAGATCGACCAGATGCTGCAGGTCCTGGACAGGATCAAGGCAACCTTGAACGAGGCCCTCGAGATGTCCCGCAACATGGACAGCGAGACCGCCCTGGAGAGAAGGACGGTATCGATCGAATCCCTTGTCAAAGCGGTCCTGGGTCTGAGGTCCGAGGAGGTAGCTGCAAGGAACATCACCGTGATAACCGGGTTC
>JBLIRI010000039.1:0-18403 GCA_049472235.1 Thermoplasmatota archaeon
GACTTCCCCAGTATTGCCTGTGGCATTTCCTGTTCCATACATAAGAATCCATTCATCTTTTTATCAATCGATATCTCAGTCATTTCTCCCCTCTCCTATTCTGCCTCTCCCGTCCAATATTGGAACAGTGTAATATTTTATGATGGATGATGTCAGAGATATTAGAAATACTTCTCGATGCCGCCGTAGCCGAACTGTTTGTTCTCCCTTGTCTTTTTTATAAAATTGTTCAATCTCTTCTCGAACTCCTCCGGCCGCTTCCGGGCGTCATCGATATATGCGACCTTCAGACGCTTGTAGCTCTCCGAGAAGTTCTGATAGTTCTTCCACGCGGCCTTATCCTCCCTGATAGCATCGATGATATCATCGGGAAACACGAACTCCTCATTTGCGACCTCCCTCACATTATCTATCAAAGAAGGATGGACCATGTTCCTTTCAAGGAGCCATTTCAATCTCTCCTTGTTGGGTTGTGAGTAACTGCTTCCCTGACTCCTCGGGGTGAACTTCTGCATGGAGCTCTCATGGTCGTACTTCTTCACAGTGCTATCGATCCATCCGAAGCAGAGAGCTTCCTCTACTGCGTCGTTATAGACGATCCGTGGTCTTCCCGAGGACCTGTGCGGATATATCAGCCATATCTCCTTTTCCTTGTCGAAGTTCCCTTCCAGCCAACTCCTCCACTCCTCCCTGGTAGCGAAATAGACGGCTCTGTTCCCATCATCTTCCATTTCCTGTCTCCTCAGATAAGCTCTTTGATCCTTAGTTCCGCTCCCCTGTATTCTTCTTCTCCTTGATAATGGTCCTTCTTATCAGAAGATGATAATAATGGATATTATGAACCCGATGACCAGCGGTATCTTAGAGACGAACATCAGGAACACTCTATTCCTGAAGACCTTCCTCTCCACCAGAGAACCCTTTGCCATTCCCGTCCCCAAGCGGAAAGGCTCCATGCAAAGAAAAATATCACCTCATCGGTCCAATGCCTCGTTCACGAGCTCGTCGCATTTTACGATCCACTTGTTGTTCCTGGAATGGTGCTGGACGCTCCATTCCATTCCCTTCAGGAGCTCCAGGGCCTTCTTGTAAAGTGGAATGATGTTCGTGGCCTTCACCTTGTAGTGTCCTTTCAGCTGTCTCACCATCAGCTGGGAGTCCGAATGTAGCTTGATCCGGTCCAGGTCCCTTGACCGTGCCCACATCAATCCGATGATCAGCGCCTTGTACTCCGCCTCGTTGTTGGTGCATCTACCAACCCTCTCCGCCCTCCTCCTGAGCACCCTCTCCCCATCCTTCGTCTCTACGAGTGCAATGAACGCGGAAGCTCCCTCACCGGGGTTCCCTCTGCTTCCCCCATCCGTGTAGATATGCACGATGTCGCTCATACCCTCAGCTGCCTCCAGTAGTATTCCACCTCTTTCAGGGTGGCAACCAGAAGCTTCTTCTTGATCCCCGGGGCCCCGCAGGAAACCAACAGCGCCCTTTTACAGTCCTCCGTTATCCTGGTCCTCATGGAATCCCTGTGGGGATAGAGGTGGATGACCCCCTCGTCGTCAGCCAGAACAGGAATATCCGCAGGAAGCTCAACAACTTTATCACCGATACCGATGAACTCCTCCCCCTCCCTCGACATCCTTATCACGGCCCCTCCGACCACCTTGTCGAGGTCGTATATCCCCACCGGGACGATGGTCTTTGCCGACGCAAGGTTCCCCGCATCCACGAGGTTGTTGATCATGGGAAGCTCCTTCTTCAGCAATCTCCTGAGTATGGCCTCGGAGGAAGGCCTGGTCTTCGTCGGATCGATCCCGATCTTCCAGTAAAAGTTCCGGAGAGCCCTGACCGTCTGATCGTCCTTCACGTCGTCCAGCGTCCCGAACCTCTCCCTCATCTGGACCTTCAAGTCCCTCTCAAGTGCCCTGAAAGCTTCCTTCCTCGACCCCTTCACCAAAACATCATCCAGAACGGAGGTCGATACGGAGACCCCCAGTCTGGAAACGCTTCCGTCGAGCAGGATTTCCATGGCACTTCATCGTCCACATCTTATTTGAATTACGGGGGAAACCAAAATAAACCAAGCCCACAGATGACCTGGACGGATGGAATTCTCCTCGAAGGATATCAGAAAGTTCGTCCCCGGGATAGCTGCAGGTGTGATCATCATCGCGACCACGGCTGTCCTTTTGTTCCTCTCGATCGATACTGACGAGCATCCCCATGCCAGGATCTACAGTTCAACCGAGATCGTCTCGGTAGGGGAGCCCGTTTTCTTCTCGGGTACCAACTCCACCGATCCCGAGGGAAGGGACCTTGACTATATGTGGACCATCAACGAGACCATCTTCACCTACCAACCCTCCTTCTTCTATTCATTCCCGTCCCCCGGGAATTTCACGGTCGTCCTCAAGGTCACGGACACCGGAGAGAACTTCGACACGGAGACCGTGATCATCGAGGTCAGGGAGACCTGACCGTTTTTCTCCTTACTGGAAAATCCATATATAACCCCCCACCTTTTCCCTCGCCCACCAGGGACAGGGGGTTCGAAAACGCTTCTTGAAGAACACATACCTCAAAATGCCGGGGACCTTCGCACTCTCATGCTGGCCATAGCCGATCTCTCCATCGACATACGCGGAGGCTTCCTAACGAACCAGGGGGTCGCCGGAACGAAGAACATCTACGGGGAGACCCAGGTGGAGATGGACAAATGGGCCGACGAGGTCCTGGTCGAAGGCCTCTCCAAACTGCCCATGGTCGCATCCGTTTCCTCGGAAGAAAGGGACGATATCATCGAGATCGATCCCGAGGGAGAATTTTCCATTGTATTCGACCCTCTGGACGGCTCCTCCTTGATGGGGGTCGACCTCACCGTAGGAACAATAGTCGGCATCTTCCGGTCCCCCACCCCCCTGAAACCCGGAAGGGAGCTCGCCGCCGCGATGTACATCCTTTACGGCCCCCTCACGGTCCTCGTGTACACCATCGGAAAAGGGGTCCACGAGTTCGTGCTCAACTCAGATGACGATTACATCCTCCAGAAAGAGGACCTGAGGATCGGGACAACGAAGATCTATTCCCCCGGAGGCCTCAGGAAGGAGTATCTCCCCGCCCACAGAAGGTTCATAGAAAAGCTCGAGGAAGAGGGCTACAAGATCCGCTTCGCGGGTGCCTTCGTCGCCGATGTCCACCAGATCATCCATAAGGGCGGGGTCTTCACCTACCCCGCCACCCCCAAGGACGCATCGGGAAAGCTCAGGCTGCTCTTCGAGGCGATCCCCATGGGTTTCATCGTCTCGAATGCCGGAGGAGCGGTCTCCGACGGAAGGCGGGACATCCTTGACATCCTTCCGGAAAGGATCGACCAGAGGATACCTATATATATCGGCGGGAGGAAGGAGATAAAGATCATCAACGACGAGAACAAGAGAGAGTGACAGCATGACCCACAGGAGACCGGTTGCCGGAAGCAAAGTTTTCGAGGCCCTCGACGGGGAAAAGACCATCGTCATGGCCGCAAATGTCAGGATGCCCAGGGGCATCGCCAGGGGAATAATGAGGGCGGCCAAGGATGCGGATGCGGTGGTCATGTTCGAGATCGCCCGGTCCGAATCCGACCTCTCCGGCGGATATACCGGCATGACGCCGAAGGACTACTACGACGAGATACTCTCGGCGGCACATGAGGTAGACTACGACATGTTCGTCATCCACGCGGACCATATCAGCATAAAGAAAGGCGACGACGATGAGTTGGAGAGCACAAGGAAGCTCATCAGGGCCCAGATCGACGCCGGGTACACTTCCTACGCCATAGACGCCTCCCACCTATTCGACTTCAAGGGAAGGGACCTCCGCGAGGAACTTGCGGAGAACATCCGATGCACCGTGGAGATGGCACGTTACATCAAGGACAACATCAGGGGAAAACCCTTCGGCCTGGAGGTCGAGGTCGGAGAGATCGGGAAGACGGACACGACAGGCCGAGTCCTGACCAGTCCGATGGAAGCCACAACGTTCCTCGACGCCCTTGGCGACAACGGCGTCAGACCCAACCTCCTTGCCATCGCCAACGGATCTGCCCACGGGAACACCTTCGACGAACAGGGCAACCTCATCCCGCAGGTATCCATCGACCTCCCCCAGACCAGGGCGGTCGCCCAGGCCATCAGGGAATCCGGGCACAAGGTCGGCATCGCCCAGCACGGGATCACCGGCACTCCGAGGGAGACCATAAACCTCCATTTCCCCAAGGGAGAGATAGCTAAGGGGAACGTCGGCACACACTGGCAGAACATCTTCTTCGACGTCGCAAAGGTCTACGAGCCGGAGCTGTACGATGAAATGTGGCACTGGACCATCCATACCTTCGCCCCAAAGAACCCGGGGAAACCCGAGGGGGTCATCTTCGGAAAGAACTGCAAGAAGGCCTTCAAGCCGTTCAAGGACAGGACCTTCAACTTGTCAAGAGAGACGCTATCAGCAATGGAAGCCGTTGCTTATTCCGAGGCCCTCCTGTTCTTCAGGGCCTTCTCATCCTACGGGACCGCTTCAAAGGTCAGGGAATACCTGGAGGGATCCTGATATGGACCTTCCCGCGATCATCCTGAACTTCAAGACCTATCCCCAGGTGGACGGTGACGGAGCCCTCTTCCTGGCGAAAGCCTGCGAGGAGGTGTCCAGAACGACGGGAATGACCATCGTCGCCTGCCCCCCCATGGTCGAGCTCTCGAGGATCGCAAAGGAGGTGTCCATTCCCGTATTCGCCCAGAACGCCGATATCTGGGACAGCTCCGTGGTCACGGGCTCCACCACCCTTTCCGAGATCAAGGCGGCAGGCGCTTCGGGTCTCCTGATCAACCATTCGGAATGCAGGAGAAAGCTCGCGGACATCCAGGCCCTTATCCACATGGCAAAGGAGCTGGGCCTCACCACCATCGTCTGCTCCAACAATGTCGAGACCTCGAAGGCGGCCGCGGTCATGGGCCCCGATTTCGTTGCCATGGAGCCCCCCGAACTGATCGGAGGCGATATCTCCGTCACCACGGCGGACCCGGGGATAGTCAGGGACACCGTGGAAGCCGTGAAAAAGATCGCCCCCGGCGTCAAAGTCCTCACGGGTGCAGGAGTGAAGACCAGGGAAGATGTCTCGACGGCGCTGGAGCTCGGGACCTTCGGCGTCCTCCTTGCCTCCGGTGTGGTCAAGGCGAAGGACCCCAAAGCCGTCCTGCTGTCATTGGCGCAGGGTCTCTGACGTCTCCCACCCCACCGCAAAGGATAATTAGAATGCTCACCTAGCTGAACCGAGGGTTCATGCTTTCCGGGGAGTAGCAATGGGCGACCTTAAGGAATTCTGCGGCATATGTGCGGCCTCGACTCCCGGACAGAACGCCGGCTTCGACCTTTACCAGATGATGAAGGACCTCCAGCACAGGGGTCAGGCCGGCGCCGGTCTTTCAACCTATGATCCGACGAGGAAGATCATTCTCCGGACCTACAAGAGAACAGGGACGGTTGACGAGGTCTTCGGAGGGGCGGACCAGACCGGGTTCCACGACATCATCAGCGATTTCGGGGGAAGCGTCGGCATCGGCCATACACGGTACGGGACTTCCGGCTCGCTCACATCAAGACACGTCCAGCCCTTCGAGCGGGTCCACGGTCTCAAGTACAAATGGTTCTCGTTCGGTTTCAACGGCCATATCGCGAACAGGGCGGACCTTGAAGAAAAGATAAGCGAACTTGGATACCACCTCATGCTCGACACCGACACGGAGGTGATGATGCATTACTTTTCCCACCACATCTCGAGGACAAAGGGGGACCTCAGGGAGGTCTTCAGGAGGATCTCCGACGATTTCGACGGGGCCTACAACATCGCCCTCGTCGACGCCAAGGGGAACCTCGTGGCGGCCAGGGATCCGTGGGGCATCAGACCGCTCTCATCCATCGTCACGGAAAAAGGTGCTTTCGCTGCGTCGGAGACCTGCGCTATTTACCGGCAGGGGACCGAGGGCATCCGCCATATCGAGCCCGGGGAGATGGCCATCCTCAAGGATGGGAAGATAGAATATCACCGATATGCCCACCCGAGGAAAAGGTCCCTTTGCTTCTTCGAGTTCCTGTATTTTTCATCGGTTACATCGAACCTTGACGGGAGGTCCGTCTACGAAACGAGGAAAAGGTGCGGCGAGGAACTTGCCAGGATAGAGACCCAGGACATAAACGACAAGGATTGGGTAATAATACCGGTCCCCAACACCTCGAGGCCTTTTGCGAACTCCTTCGCGAGGGCCGTCGGCTTCCCCCAGATATACGACGAGGGCCTCATAGCGGTCGGCAAGGGGCGGACGTTCATCGATGAGGGGGACCGTTCAGCGAAGGTCAGGAGGAAGTTCATGCCGATACCCTCCGTCCTGAAGGGCAAGAAGGTCATCGTCATAGATGATTCCATCGTCCGGTCCACGACCATGGCGACCATAGTCAAGTACCACCTAAAGGAGGTAGGAGGGGCAAAGGAGGTTCATGTCAGGATCGCCACCCCGCCCATCATCGCTCCCTGCTATTACGGCATCGACATGAGGAGCTTCGACGAGCTCATCGCCTCGAAGTATCAGGACCTGATCCAGAAAGGCGTCCTCCACGAGGGCGCCCAGGCAGAGATAGCCAGGCAGATCAATGCCGACAGCCTGATCTACATGACCCATGAAGGCCTTATCAGGGCCCTCGGCATGGACCGGAGCGATATCTGCATGGCGTGCCTCGACAGGAAATATCCGACCCCGGCCGGGAAGGAGCTGGACCGTGTTAACTACCAGGGCTTCCTCGAAGGAAAAGCGCCATCCGAACTGAAGAAGTGCTGAATTACTTATGTTAAGAATTGGAACAAAACATACATATATGTACAATATCTTCAATCTCTTTATAAGTCCAGCAACAAGCGTCTGGGGGATATGAATGGCAAGGATAATCACGATTGTCAATCAGAAGGGTGGTGTCGGAAAGACCACGACCGCGATCAACCTGTCGTCCTCTCTCTCCTTCCTGGGGAAGAGGGTGCTCCTGGTAGATACGGATACCCAGGGGAACACCTCATCCGGTCTCGGGTTCGACAAGAACGAGCTCGAGTTCACAGTGTACGAGGTCATCACCGGCCAGTGCAACATCAGGGATGCCATACTCCACACGGAGCTTGAGAACCTGGACCTCATTGGCTCGAACATCAACCTGGCGGGCGCATCCGTGGAGCTCGTGAACGTTCCCGACAGGGAGAGGATCCTGAAGAACGCCTTTTCGGAGGTCGAGGACGAGTACGATTACATCTTGATCGATTCACCCCCGTCCCTGGGGCTCATCACGCTCAACAACCTGACCGCCGCCGAATCGGTCCTGATACCTCTGCAGTGCGAATACTACGCCCTGGAGGGTATGTCCGAGCTTCTGGACACGATCTTCCTTGTCCAGAAGAACCTCAATCCCGAACTGACCATCGAGGGCATCCTCATGACAATGTTCGACATCAGGACCAATCTCTCAAAGCAGGTCGTGGCGGAGGTCAAGAACTATTTCGGGGACAAGGTGTACAATACCATAATACCGAGGAACGTGAAGCTGGGAGAGGCACCTTCCTTCGGGAAGCCCTCAATTCTCTATGCTCCGGAATCCACCGGTGCAAAGTCCTATATGGAACTTGCAAGAGAAGTGATCACCCATGGTTAAGCCCGCACTTGGAAAGGGAATGAAGGACCTCCTTGCCAAGAACATCGTACTTGGCGAACAGGAAGGTCCGGTAGACAAGAAGACCGCCAAGGCCGAGCTCAACACCAACATCGAAAGGTTCAAGGCCCAGGAGTTCGACGTGACCCTTCTCGAGGACCTATGGTCAAGTTCACCCGAGGAGATAGTGAAGGGCATCGAGGAATACCGGGAGGCCGTAAAGAAGCTGATAACCGCCCAGACCGTCATCAGGTCCCTCGAAGGTTACGGATACAACGAAGAGATCGACAGGCTCATGGGGGGCATAAAGGACCCATCCAGGGCCGACAGTGTGCTCGAACAGGTCGAGGACCTCAAGGAAAGGGCGCTGACGGAGCACAATATGAAGATCGAGAAGAAGGATGCCCCCAAGGTCAAGCTCTCGGAGGCACTGAAAGCCCAGTCCGAGAAGCTGAACAGCAACGGAGAGGAGGCCCCGGCGGATGAAGAGATATCCCTCGATTCCCTCGACGGAATGCTCGCCGAGCTGAACGAGATAGGCGATGCCTTCAGTTTCGGCGGCGAAGAATCCGACCCCATCACCGACGAGATCAGGTCCTGGGAGACGGAGGGTTACTTCGTCGACCGGCTGCTGAACCTCCTCGAGGATGACAGGGACGCGGCCATCGAGGAAATGAAGAGCTTCGAGCAGGGGGTCCTGGAGATGAGGATCCTCAAGGAGAGGATCAGGAAGATGGACCTGTCCGCGTTCCCGAAGGAGGAGGCATCCATCAAGTTGAAGTTCCAGTACCCGCACATGGCCTCGGAGATCCGCAACGAGCTCGATTCCATCGAGAAGAGGATCGACGATTCCCTCAGGGAGGCCATGCCCGGGCCCAAAGCCGAAGTACCGGGGGAGGAGGAGCAGGAACCGGTGGAGAAAGAGGAGGAGGCTCCCGAACCGGAAGAGGCCCCACCAGAGGAGCCCATTGCAAAAGAGCCTCCGGCGGAAGAGCCGGAAGCCCCGGCCGAGGAAGCTCCCGAACCGCAAGAGGCCCCCACACCAGAGGAACCCGTTCCGGAAGAGCCTCCGGCCGAGGAGCCGGAAGCCCCGGCGGAGGAAGCTCCCGAACCGGAAGAGGCCCCACCCGAGGAGCCGGTTGCAGAAGAGCCTCCAGCGGAAGAGCCGGAAGCCCTGGCGGAGGAAGCTCCTCCGGAGGGAGGCATCTCCCCGGACATCGGCCTGGACCAGCTCATGGACATGGCCAAGGACGCCTACCGCGAAGGGGACCTCGAGAGGTCCCTTGAATACTTCCAGGAGATAATAAGAAGGGACCCGGAGAACTCCAAGGCCCGTTTCATGATCAGAAGGCTCTCCTCGAAGCAGTGATCCTTGCAAGGGCACCCTCATTTAATTTACTTGAACACATTTGAGGCCCGATGAGCGGCAGGTTCCTCGATGTTCTATCCCTATACCGCCTCCATACGGCCCTTGTAACAGCTGCCGTTCCGGGCATCGCTTCCTACATCGCCGGGGGGCCTCCCATAATAGTCGCCTCGGTCGTGATAGGTTCGGTCCTCCATCATGCATGGGGTTTCTCCCTGAACGAGATCATCGACTACAGGGTGGACCGGACGAACCCCGACCTGGCCCACAAGCCCCTTGTTAGCGGGAGGCTCTCGAAGAACACCGCATGGCTCCTGTCGTTCGGGGCTTTAGCGCTTTCCATCGCATTTTTCACCGGAGGGGCCCTCCTGGGAGGGGGCGTCCCGCTGGTCGCCCTCATCCTGCTCCTCGCAGCCACCCTTGCGGGGTGGGTCTACGACCTGTACGGGAAGCGATTCCCCCTCTCGGACGTCTTCGTTGCGGCGTGGATGTTCTTTCTGGTCCTTGCGGGGGCCGGGTCTGTCTCCGGCTGGGGCCCCTATCCTGTTGCCGTCTGGGCCTGCGCGTCGCTCGGAGCACTTCACATCCTGTTCAACAACTCGGTGGAGGGGGGCCTCAAGGATGTGGAGAACGACAGGAAGGCCGGTGCCCGGACCCTTGCCGTCGTGACCAGGGTCAGGATCAGAAAGGGTACCCTGAGGGTCCCGACGAGCTTCATGGTCTGGGGTTTCCTTCTGAGGGCCCTGTTCGTGATAGGGGCGTCAGTCTTCGTCCTCTTCATCACCGAAGGGACCGGTGTCGGCATATGGATACTGGTAGCTGTCCCCCTCATCGGGCTGTTCCTTGCCGCCCATTCGATGACGTTCCTTGGGCGGAGCACGGCGGCCGATAGAGGGAGGCTGATCAGGACCTTCGCCCTGCACGAGATCGCCTCCTTCGGGCTCAGTATGCTTGTCATACTTCCGGCCGCCGGAGTGGTTCCGGCAGGAATTGCCTTCACCGCCCCCCTTGCATGGGTCGTGGTGTTCAACAGGCTGATCTTCGGGACCCGCCTTGTCCCGAAGGTATGAGCGGGATCACTCCTCGATGTCCCCGACCTCTCCCCCGTATCCGCCGCTCCTGGTGAACACCAGATAGAGGGCTGCACCGGCGATGGCTATTATCACCAGTATCAGGAGGATTATCCACCAGGGGAATGCGCCGCTCTCCTTCTTCAGGGACGGCAGGGTGTCGGAGTATCCTGTTGCAATGGGTTCGCCCCCCTCCTCCTCCGCTATCCAGAACTTCAGGTCCTTCTCCGCGGCGTCCTTGGGGACCTCCACCTTGTACCTGCCGTCCTCGTAGACGAGCGGGAAAGAGGAAGTGTTGCCCTCTGCATCCTCGATCACGAGATAAAGCGTGAGCCCCTGGTCCCCCTTTATCTCCACCTTCCAGGATTTTGTCGTGGACTTGACCTTCATCTCCTCGAGGAAGGTCTCCACCCAGTTGTCGAGGTGGACCGTCAGTGTCCGTTGGACATCAATATCTCCGTCCGATACGGTCACGACGATCTCCATCCTGGAACCCTTGAAAGCATCGGTCACCAGTATCTGGAGCGTGGTGCCGGAAACGGTGACGTATTCGGTCTTGTCAACCGTGATCGTGAGGGTATCCCCGTCCACGTCCGAGATGAGGTCCCCGATGTCCAGGTCCTCCCGGGTCCCGATGTCCACGTGGATATTCCAGTCCACGGGGGTATCGAAGACCGGAGCATCGTTGACGGGCAGGACCTTGAACCAGATCCACTTGCTGATTGTGACCTTTCCGTCCGTCACGTTCACCCTGACGAGGTCACCGCCGGAATCATTCCCGCTGGGGGTATAGGTGAACTTCCAGGGTTCGACCGGGTCCTGAGAGATCGTCCCGTGCTTGAAGTCGGCCGGCTTGATCCTGAAGGTCAGGTTCGTGTCGTCGACGTCCGTGGCGATCACGGAGAAGGAGACGGGGGTATCCTCGTCGATCTCCATGAGATAGACCGGAAGGTCGGGTCCCTCTTCCACAGGGTATTCCCCGGTGGGGACGTCCCTGCCGTCGGGATACTTCAGGGTGAATGTGGGGGGGTCGTTCACCGCACGGACGATCACGTAGAGTATCTCCACCATCCAGTCCATTCCGTCCGTTAGGTTCACGGGGATCTCCAGAAGTCCGAAGAAATCCTTTTTCGGGGTGATGGTGAGGTTCTTCTTCGCCTCGTTCCACACAAGGGTGTAAAGGGGGCTTACCGGGAAGGTGACAATGACCGGATCGTTCTCGGGGTCGGCGATCTTGCCGGAAAGGTTCACGAATGTCCAGGTGTCCTCGTCGATGACCGGCCCGGGAAGGGGCTCCTTGAAGTAGGGGGCATCGTTGACGGGAAGCACCTCTATCGTGACGTTGACGGTGGTGGTATTGTCCCCGTCGTCCCTGGCCTCGAATATGACCCATCCGGTCCCGAACCAGTTCTTCTCGGCATTCTTGATCCTGATTTCGCCATCGGTCTTGTCTTCCTCATTCCCCTCGGTTGTGATGTTATCGGATGTCCTCTCGTAGCTGAACTCCATATCATCGCCGTCCGGGTCGTCGAAATAATCGTAGAGGTTGATCTCCTTCCACTTGTCTTCCATCGTCTCCATGACAGCAGGGAAGGAGCTGACCGGGTTGAGGTTCAGCTCGATGGTCCACCTGGTGTACTTGCTGATGTGGACATTGTTCATCCTGTGGTCGTTTATGGGATACTGGGTCGACGTGAAAAGATAGTTGTAGGTATGCGTATCGATCTTTCCCGCGGAGGAGAAGGTCCTGTCCCTGATCTCGAGCTTCCTGAGGTATCCGTCCGGCATATCGTGGAGCACCGATTGCACGGGGCCTGTCAGGTCAAGGTCCAGTTCCGCCGGGATCGGAACACCCATGGCGTTCACGACCTTGGCATCGAGGTAGAATGAAGTGTTGAGTACCGCCTTGTTCTGCAGAACGATGGTCGCGCTCTGGGACCATGTGGTATTGATGAAGTGGACAGTTACCGTTTCCGCATTGGATCTGAGGTTCGTGATGTTGTACCGCGCATTGAGATCGCAGTCGATGAACTTCATGTCCATCTTGTCCATGTTCCCGGTGTTGATCACTGCCTGGTTCACTGAGGGGGCGGTCGTAACGTCCACGATCCGGACATTCCTGCCGATCTGGGTCGAGAAGGCGATGCCGTACCTGTATCCGCTTATGGAGCCGTCCGAGATCTCCAAGTCCTCGGACTGGACGCTCATGCCTATTCCGGCATTGTCGCTCGTAGGGGATGTATCCGTGAGGGTGAAATCCTCTATGATGACATCGGACACCTGGTTGAGCCATATGCCGTAGACATTCGCGTTCGCGACTGCCAGGTTCCTTACGGTAACGTTCTTCCCGAGGGCTACGATAAGTCCCGCCTGGCTCGGATCGTTCACTGTCAATCCGTCGATGACGACGTTGCCGGTGTTCCCTTCGACCATCACCCCGAACTGCGTCTGACCGGTGCAGAGCACGGTGTTAATATTCTGGGTCTCCTGTGTACCGGATACCCTCACCCCGATGCTCCCTCCGTTGAACCTCGAGTTCCGAACGGTCGAGACCTTTCCCTTCATGGTCAGGAGAGGTTTCACCTGGCCGAAGAACTGGGCGTTGTTGATGCTGGTCTTCCCGGTGGCATTCACCGTGATCCCCTGCCAGTCGTCCCCTCCGCTCTCACCGATCACAACGGTTCCCGCACCGGAATTTCCCTGTACGTTGAGCGTCCCCCGGACCCACATATATGCATCGGCATCAGGGGTCAGGACCGCACTGGCGGATACCGTGACGGTCACTCCCTCGTCTATGATCACGTCGTTGAACGAAACCGCTCCCGTCCATGTCTGATCCGATGTTATACGGCCGCTCTTATCGGCTTTGCTGGGGGGCTCGGCTGAAGCAGCCGGGACCAGCGGAAGTATTCCGGATAGCAGCATCAGAGCCGCAACGATGAAGATGGCATTTCGCTTGAACATCATTATGCATCCCTCTCGGTTGTAATTTTCTTCCCTTGATGCGATTATGAATATTATTACATTAACCTTTCCGGGGCCTTCCCGGAGCAACGGTCTTCAATGTCCGGCCTTATTCCTCGTATTCCTCTTCGCCGCCCTTGCTCCTCAATACCAGGATAAGGATCACCACTAAAAGCGCAAATATTATGGCAACAAGCAGGATGACCAGCCACGGGAACTCGTCCTCCTCCTTCTCCTTGATCGAAGGGAGGTTCCCTCTGAGGGAATTATCGATGGGGTCCCCGTCCTCGGAGTCGCTTATCCAGTAGGCGAACCCTTCCTCGGCATCCTCCTTGGGGATCTCCGCTCTGTACTTCCCATCCTGGTAGGTCATCTTGTAGGAGGTCCTGTTGCCGTCCTCGTCCTCAACAACGACCCAGAGCTCCTGACCTTCGCTACCCTCGACCTCCACGACCCACTTGTCTCCCTTTCCGGAAACCTTGGGCTCTCCAAGGGTCGGCTCGACATCATCATCGTCGTCATCATCCGAAGGTCTGGTCACCTTTACCAGAAGGGTAGCGGTCTTCTCTGTCTCACCGTCGGAAACGGTCACGGTAACCGTTTCTTCCGTTCCTATGAATCCGTCGGTATAGAGAAGCGAGAGAACGGTCCCGTTGACCGAAATGAAATCCGAAGAGGTCGAGACCATCGGCTCATCTCCGTCGACATCCATAATAAGGTCGGCCAGGTCGATCTCCTGTTCGACTCCCACGATCGCCGTAACGTTCCATTCTACGGGCACATCGAACTGGATGGGATCGTTGACCGGAAGGACATGGAACCATACCCACACGGTGGTGTTTCCCTCCCCGTCCCCGACAAGGAACTTGACGAGGTCCCCCGCGAAATCGTTCTCATCGGGGGTATATGTGAAGTTCATCGGTACGATGACCTCTTCCGTTCCGGTCTCGTTCGTGGTCTCGTTCACTATGACCTCTATCTCGTATGTCTCCACCTCGACTGTCCCGTGCCTGACCGTCCCTTCGATGAAACCGTAGGTGAGATCCTCGGAATCGACATCCTCCGCATCGATCCATATATCGACGGACGTGTCCTCGTCAAGGACGATCTCGTAGACCATCAGACCTGTCGGTGAGCCGTCGTCGTAATTGACATAGGGCAGCTCCGTATCGTTCCCGTACATCACCCTCGCCGTCGGTAGATCGTTCACCGGGGTGACGTTAAGAACCAGGGCCTCGATGGCCCAGGCATCCCCGTCAGAGAGATTGACCTCCACCTCGAGCATTCCGAAATAGTTGTCCGCCGGCCAGATCGTCACGTTCATTGTCGTTGAATTGAATTCCACGGTGTAATTCGGATCCTCCGGGAACGAAAGCTCGAGGGGGTCGCCCTCGACATCCATCACCTTTCCGGTGAAATTGAAGTAGGTCCATGAATCCTCCTCGAGGACCAGGACCGGAAGCGGCTCCGTGAACCGGGGTGGATCATTGACCGACTGGACATTGATGGTCACGTTCTTCGAGGTCTCGTTCATTCCCATGTCCGTCGCCGTGATCAGGACCCATCCGGTCCCGTACCAGTCCGGCACCTGGTTCTTCATCTTGATATCGCCGGATCCCTTGCCTCCGGTCTGCACAAGGTTTATGTCATCGCTGTGTTCGAATTCGAACTTCAGAGGCTGCTCCTCCGGATCGCTGAAGTAGTCGTAGAGGTCGAGTTCGTACCAGTCATCCTCCATCAGTGAAAGGGTATCGGGCATGCTGTTGTCCGGTTTGAGGTCCAGCATGACGTCCCAGAAGGTATAATTCGTGATCAGAATTCCATCGGTCTTGAACAGGTTCCCCGGGTGGTCCAGAGGCTGGAACTGGTAATCGTTGTAAAAGTATAAAGGTCTGTAGCCTCCAAGGATCCTTCTCTCCTTTACAGGGACTTTTTCAATTATCCCCTTTGGCAGATCCAGCTTTATTGGGGATCCGCCACCTGACGGGAAGATCCTGAGCTCCGTGTTCAATGGCTCCCCGATCCCGTTGGTGACCAGGACATCCAGGTACCAGCTGATGTTCAGATATGCACTGTTGATGACATCTAGAGGTGATGCGCTGGCCCAGGTTGTGTTGATGAACTCCACTGACTGGGATGATGTTGAACCGTCAAGGCTGATCGTCTGTTCGTTCCCTCTCAGATCGCAGTCTATGAAGGTTGCTTCGATCTGCGTCCCTGTTTCTGCATAGATCGATGAATTGACGGAATCCAGTACCCTGACGTTCTTGAAGACCACATCTAGTGCCGAGAACTGGAAATATACCCCAAAGCCGCATTTTTCGATCTTCCCATCCTCGAAGCGAATTTTCGTTGGTTCGTTGGAAATACCGTAAAAATAGATGCCGTTTCCTGAAGGGCTGAATGATGTCCAGGTCACTTCGAAATCCCTGAAGAGTATGTTCCTTGACCTCTGCCAGACCCATAGGCCGCTATTTCCCGAATTCTCACAATATATGTGTTCGAAGGTCCCGTTGGGTTGAACGGCGGCGATGGCACCCAATCCTGGATTGAACACCCGGATGTTCCTGACCAAGCACATTCTGTCGTTGACGTTAAGGGATATCCCGAAGTTCGTCGCTTCATAGAGGTCGATGTTCTCTATAAGATGGCCTCCCTTGGATTCAAGGAGGATGTTCTGGAACCCCCCGTGAACCTCTCCGTTCTTGATCACGCAATCCTCCCCTCGTACGTAGACCGCGACATTGGAGCTGACATCCGTTACCGTGAAGTTCTGAAGGTCCACCCTCCCCGTCTCGTTGATCTGGAACATTCCCCATGTAGTGCTCGCGATCAGGGCCTTGAACTCTATGACGTCCCCCTCAAGTCCCTTGACGATAAGGGTCCCATCCACGTACAGAAACGAGTCCTGGAAGAACCATAGGGGGACTCCGGGACCAACCGTGACGGTGACCCCCTTCTCAATGACCACGTTCTCCAGAGCATATCCGCTGATGTTCTCGAACCAGTTCTCGTCGGAAGTTATATGTCCTTTCTTCAATGCCGGGGCCCTGGTAGGGGGCCCGCCTTCGGCGTTTGTGATCAGGGGCAGGAAACCTGCCAGAAGCAGCAGTACCGATAATGTTAGAATTGTACCCTTCCTAAGCATCATGCTCGATCCCTCACTCGATCGAATGCAATTGCATCCCGAAATTATAACACATTACGGATTATTTTAAATTTACCCGAGATACTTGGAATTATTTTCTGAAATTATTGATAATTTATTGGAATATCGATGTACCGGCACTCCTTTCCGATCATTCCTCGGATCCTTCGATTTTCTTTCTGGAAAGCAGGAATATAATGGCAAGAATGACAAGGGCCGCTATCCCTATTATCAGCGGGAACAACCAGAGAGGGGAACCTTCATCCTTTTCCTTCAATGGCGGAAGCTTCTCCCTTGAGGTTCCCGGGAGCGGTTCGCCGTCAACGGAACCGGATATCCAGATATCATCTCCTTCTCCCACCTCTTCCGAGGATATTTCCACCGAATATATTCCGTTCGAATGGACCATCTTGAAGGAGGTCCTGCCCCCCTCACTGTCCTCCACAACGACCCACAGGTCCTGCCCCTCGCTCCCCTCCGCCTCCACGATCCAGGAATCCTCCCTGGCCGTGATCATCATCTGACCAAGGGTTGTATCATCATCATCATCCGTATCATCGTCGACGATGTCATCATCATCATCGTCGGCAGCTGCTTTTACCTTCACCATTAGGTATGCGGAAGACCCGTCAAGGTAGTCGTTCACATCGATCCTGATCATTTCCGAATCCCCAGAATAGATGGAGTCATAGAGCAGCTCCAGGACCGTCCCGTTGATCGTTACGTGCTCACCAGGGTCAGCACTGATGATCAAGCTGTCACCTTCCACATCGGAGATCCAGGAGCCGATATCGATCTTCGTCACAACGTCGGGTTCGACCGTCACGTTCCAATCCTCCGGGGCATCGAACCTCGGGGGGTCGTTGACAGGTGTTACGTTGATTAATAACATCACATGGTTGATGTCCTCCCCATCGGAGGCGTTGATAGAGATACCAAGGAACCCGAACCAGTTCTCGGAGGGCGTTACGGTAAGGTTGCTTCCCGAGATGTCCCAGGAGAGGGTCGCGTTCATCACCTCAAGGAAGCTGAATTCTATGGGGCCCCCCTCGATATCATGGAAATATTCGCTCAAATTCACGGATATCGGATTGTCCTCCGGAGTAGTGAACGGACCGAAAGGCCCAATAAGCATGGGCGGGTCATTTACAGGCATGACCTCGACGGTGACGTTCACTTCCGTGTAGTTGCCGTTGGGGTCGGTCGCCCGGACCTTGAGCCAGCTCCGGCCTGCCCAGTGTTCCTCTTTGGTGAAGACGTTCAGCTGACCGGAGGATGCCCCTCCGGGCATCTCCGCACCCAGCTCCGGACCGGTCCATGCCTCGAAGTTCAGGAGATCATCATCAGGGTCGATGAAATGGTCATATAGGTCCATTGAAAGGTCTTCATCCTCATCCACATAGAAGGTTTGAGCAAAGCTGCTTTGAGGCCACATATCCATCTGAATGAACACTGCGCTGGTGGACCTGTCCACCCATGTATCGTTCCTCCAGAGGTCGTTCTTTGACTGGATGCTAGAGGAGACATGGATATCGTGTCTGACCTTTTCTTCTCCATCCTCGGTTATTACCAGACTCTTGAAGGTGAAGTCTTCGATTAGACCGTCGGCCTCCCTGTCGGAATACAGCTCAGTACCTTCATCGTCAAGGATCTCTATCCCCACATCAGCAGGTTCTCCCATTCCGTCCACGACCCTGACATCGGAGGACCAGTGAACATTTACGGCTCCTCCACCCTTGACATCGAAGTTGGATGTCTCCGTCCAGTAGGTATCGAAAAAGTCAACCGTCGTGTTCGACCCCTCGGTTTCCAGGTCAATGATGTCCGGTACTGACTGGATGCTGGAATCATTGATCTTCAGATCGATCCCGTAATTCGTATTCCCCTGAAAGATACCTTTTCCGACGCCGCTCCCGATCCAGAGGTCGTTTATGGAAACATCCGACCCCGGGTAGCTCCGGATCCCCAATCCGAGTCCGCAGTAATCGATGTCAACGCCGTCCATGACTATGTTCTCCATCTTAATGTCGAACACTATGCCGTATAGCGACGGGGAGGTATCAGTTCCGATGATCGTGATATTATTGACCTGGATGTTCGAGATCGAGGCGCTTGTCGAATAGGATGAAAGAAAGA